>CAMCXE010000249.1 GCA_945882995.1 Thalassocella blandensis
GCGGTATTGCGTCTGAAAATCGGGTAAATGGGTAGTACTGACCGAAAAACGAACAAACTTTAACCAAATTGATTATATTTTAGCCGAAAATTTTATTGAGGAAGGAGCTGACGCTGGGTTCGAATTTTTAGTCCGACAGGCTGCTAGGCGTAATAAAAAAATTTTCAACTTATCCCGTGATGCGAACGACATCGTAAACCTCTATGCAAAATCAGCCGCCACATCCGGCAAACAGAGTTGCGCGCCTTGCCTGCAGGCGCTTGGCGCACAACCCAAAGTGGTGAATTCACTTTAGTGTCAAACGCGCCCTCTCGCCACTTTGCGCGCAAGTTAAGGGGCGTTATCTGAAACAAAAAAAACGCCACTGGGCGGTTTTTGGGCAAATTGCCGAGTCTGGCGATTCGGCGGAGGTTTCTGGGCTTAGGCTAAGGGCGCAGAAGGCACGCCGCCTCTGCACCCCACGACCTTAGATACCAATACGAGACGGCAAACGGGTTTGGCATTCGGCGCTGCTCGCGGGCAAATTGCCGGTGAGCTGCATGCCTTTTTCACTGTTCCAAATGCGGTAGTCATCGTTGTTGTCAAAACGCAATTGTTGATACGTCACGCCGTTAATGTCGGTAGTGCCCGCTGACTTCATGATGGCTTGGTAGTTAGCGCCCAAAAATGAGAAGGTTAATAAAATACTATAAGACGATTTTTTGTCATCGGTATTCATCAGGCTCCAGTAACCGCCAATTAGTTCACCGCGGGAATTACCTTTGCCGAGTGTGCCGTCAGCTTTTGCATCTTTAACGTATTTTGCGCAGGCATTTAATGAGCCCGAGGTCGCCTGCGCATCGCCATTAAAATACACTTCGAATTCGATATCGCGTAATTTATTGGGCGCCTGTCCCGCGTCGGTGTCGGCTACGCGTAACTGATTGCCGCCAATGCCCGAAAACGTAGTCGCGGTTGCGGGTAGTTGAGTGGCCGTGGCCGTGTTTTCTGGTGTGACAAAGTTATCTGCAGCAAACGAATTATCCGCAAGCAAAGATACATCCGCTTTGTCGCCACTTAAACTGTCTACCAAGTTTTGCCGTGCATCATCGGAGCCGTTGCGTAGGAAATCAATGGCCGCGTCTACCGTGGCGTCATTCGGTCCTTCTTTAATGCTTTTAATTACCAAGGCTTCCAAAGCGCGCGCGCCGCCCTGTGCTTCTTGCAGGGTGAAAGTTTTGTCGTTGGGAATTAATTCGTTAACGACGGCTGGTAAATTGGACGCGGAATCCACCACGCGATCAAATTTGGTCGTGTCGCTGGCGTTTTCGGGCAGTGCAATTTTTTTAAAGTCATAGAGCGCTTTTACATCGTTTTCAGTCTGTTGAGCCACGCGTTTGAGCAACGATGTATCCGCCAAAATTTCATCTAGCGGTTTATCGCTGGCTTTAATTTCGTTGGCCAAATGTTCATAAATTTTGAATGAGGCGTCTGCTGGTGTGCCGGCTTCATTGCCCAGCGCTGCATAATTGTCGCCCAGCCTGTCGCTTAGCAAGGTTACCGACTTATGCAGTTTTAACGCGATATTTAGCAGTTTGTTGTTAACCTCGCCGGATGAGTTGGCGTAGTCGCTGTCTAAATCGGATTTTTTCAAATCAAGTTTTTTGAGTAAAGCCGCCGTTTCGTCTTCCGACAAAGACGCGGTAAGGCTGGTCAGTGGTGACACTAAACTCGCATTATTGCTGCCAGCGGTGACGGAATTTAAGCGGCGGCTCATCTGCCCCGCGAAGGGTTCTCCAGTTAAGGCATCATAGCCACCCTCGGTGCGAATGACTGCGTTGTCATAGCTGCGTTCGGTGCGCAAACAATATTGCGCATCTTCTTTAGATGCATTGTCTGCGCAATAATCTTTGAGTGTGTTGGGGTTGAAAGAATAATAGCCGTCGTTGTCTGTGAACGCATAAGGCTCCCATGCGTCCCGCGTGCCATTGTTATCGCTATCGATATAGACCTTAGCGCGCGCCAAATGCCCGTCGATGGCTAGGCCGGCAAAGGATTGTTTTTGAGCCTGTGTGGCCGCCACGCCTTCATCCTGCCCGGAGCCGCCGCAAGCCGACAGCATGGCAATAGTAATAGCCACGGATAATTTAGTTGGTAAATTAACTGATTTTGAAAAAATTAGACTATTCATAGATACCTCGAATATTTACACATTAAAAAGCTTCAGCAATGCTGATGGAAAAACCTGCGCTGCGCGGGGCCGAGTTACCGTCAACGGTCACCTTATCCAGCGCCATTTTGGCGTCCAAGGTGAGAATGCCCCAAAAGGTCAAACCTGCCGTCACAGCCGACAATTGAGACCCCACCAAATTTGACTGGTAACCCACACGCACCGCGGGCACCCAATGAATACTGGGGACATATTGTGTTGACAAATTAACCCACTGATTTTGTGAGCCAACTAAGTCGTCAAATGCCGCTAAATCCGCAGACCCACCCACTGTCCAGCCCGACAAAATTTGGTATTCGCCATCCACCACCACGCGCGCCGCTTTAACATGGGATTCAAGTGTTTTGATATCGCCTCGCTCCTTAGCAAAAGTGGCCGCACTTTCACAATTGCTACGCTCTACAGAGCCTTCTTTGCGTGTTTGGCAATTGGTGCCAATGGCACCGTAATCAAAACTGGGCTGATTAATATTTAGCAGCGATGCACCCACGCGATAATTATCGGCCACCCACGCCAAGCCTAAATCCAGGCCAACATTGGTGGTGGAAACCAAGTTGCGATCGTATTCATCTTTAATTACCTTATCCACGTCTTTGCCGTCTAATTTTTCCAGCAAAAACGTTTGTTTACTGAGGTCGATGTTGTAAACCGATAATTTTGCACCGGCAAACAGTTGCCCGCCATATTCCTTTGCAAGTGGTTTATCCAGCAATGCTTGTGAATAACCCAGCGCGAGGGATTTTTCGATAGCGCCTTTTAAATACAGTGATGTTGCTGTAGTAAATGAAGTGCTTTCAGAGTGGAATTCTAAGGGCGCATCCAAAATGCTAGCCTTAAGTTGTGTATTCACACTCGCATCCAGCATAAAAACGCCGTCTAAAAAGCTGGGTTGCCAATACAGCGGCATAATGGGAGCGTGAATACTAACGCTATTTTTGACATAACCCTCATCGCCCATTTTAATTAGGGCCGCATTAAAGCGATCCAGCAGTGTTTGCACTGGGTCGTTAGATGATGTTGGGTCATCAATAATATCCACCAAGTCGTTTAAATCATCGATAAAGTTATCCACTTGACCCACTTCGGCATCGGTGCCGAAGCTGGGTAAATAACCCATTCGAAAAGATTCTTTAGGTGCAATCATTAAGCTGCCAACGGCGGGATTAAATACCCCCGCATAGACCGAATTACTGGCGGACGTTGCGCCGCTGGTTAACGTGGACCCTGGGTTAACAACCCCTTCGCCGGCCACGGCATAACCGCTGATAAAAAGGGCCAAATTGCTGCAAGCTACAAAGGGCAAAATACGTAAATAGCTGGATGATGGATGTCGATAAAAACTGTGTTTTGAACGTGATAGTCGCATGACGGCTCCGTGTGAGTAGAGTTAGCACCACAAGGGATGTGGTTAACTTATTTGACTCTAGCTCAGCCTATTGGCAGTTCAACCAAAACCGGCGCCTTATAAAAACATAATATGGGCAAGGCAAATTATGGAGAATTTAGTACTTAACGCGGCCATTTACACGGTATATAGTTTGGCAAATTCTGGGGTTTTGCGTCGCGCCACGGCTAGGCGTCATTTGTTTGGCGCAGCGCGTTACAGAAGACCATTGGCATTAGATGGCATACAATGGCACCCAACTAAGGTTTCTCGGTTTATTTAGGCGTCAACAACCGCCGCATAGCGGCTTTTTTAACAACTTTTTATGGAGTAAATTGCTATGAATACGATAATTGGGTCGCGCAGTATTTGTCGAATACTGGCGCTGTTGTGCTGCGTATTCAGCGGCTTTGCTACCGCCGCACCGCAAGGCGAAGAGGTGTTTGGCGACACCCGCTTGCTCTACTCGGTATTTAATAGCACGTTCTTGTCGCCAGAAATTGCGCAGCAATACAATATTAAGCGCAGCGCTAATGAGGTGGTCATTAATATCACCCTGCTAGACAAAAATACCGGCAAGCCAGTGGCCGCTAAGGTGGAGGGTGCAGCCAAAAACCTTATGCAGCAGGTAAAACCTTTGAAATTCCGTGAAATTCGCGAGCAGGATGCGGTGTATTATTTGGCGGTTATGCGCACCACCGAGCGAGAAGTGTTTCATTTCGCTATAAAGGTTACACCACCTACTGGCGCACCCTTTGAAGCTAAATTCACACAAGAATTATTTGTGAACCCTTAATCCTAAAAACCTCAGTTGGATTGCCTGAGTCTGCGCAACCCGGGGCAGCGCCTAGCAAAAGTTAAAAATGACGAGCAACCAACGCAACTATTCCGTACATTTTTCATTTTCTTACGTCATCCCCGCGTAGGCGGGGATCCAGATGGCTACCGCTCTAAAGCTATTACGATCTTTACTTAAGTAAAAACCGCCTATTTGCCTCTGGATCCCCGCCTGCGCGGGGATGGCGGGGAAACATGCTGAATAGTTACCAACCAACCCGATTGCTCGTCATTTTTGTTTTTCACTAATCACACCAATGGATTACACAGCTTTTTGGCGCCCAACTGAGGTTTCTAGGTTGAAAAATACGCACCTCATGGCACGCCGTTTAGGCCGCGCTTGAAACAGAGAGAGCACAGACCACACCAGCTTGCGCCTTTCCCAATCTGATAATTGAACCACCGTGACCTAAGTCTAGTTTTTTACTGGCGGGGGCTTATATTCATTCGCTGGCGCTGAAATGCCTAGATGGGAGGTGGCAATAGAGGGGCGATTTCGGGGCACTGCTGGCTGGTGGCGGTGTGGGGCCAATTTATCCTGGCGGTGCCACGCAGACAGCGTATCTATCACTCCGGCAAATTCAGGCGCATCTCTCCGCTCGGACATACGCGGTTAGCGGATTGTGCAAGGGGGGAAAGATCTTTTATAGTCAACCAATTAGCGCCTCAGGTCCGCGGATAACGCGCAAGCAACTGGAGGGATAACGTGCATGCGCGTTTACAAATCGCCGTGGATCTGGTTTTTTGGCGGCAGGGGGTTTAGGCTGAAAGTTCGAGACAGCGAGAGGAGTGAGAATGCGCAGCAAACAAGATGTTATGAGTAATTCACCATGCTAGTAATTTTTTTCTCAATTATCTGCCTTTGCCTATATGCGCTAATGGTTTGGCTCACGACTAAAGGGCAAGAAAATAGTAAACAGGCTTATAAAATTATCTGGCAAGCCAGCCTCATTACGGTTTTTATTTTATGGCCTGCAATATTTTTAAATAAATTTTTTTCATTATTTATTGCTGGATTACTTTTGGCTATCGCAACTTATATTGATGCACAAAAAGGTCTATTTGGCAGACTTTCAAAAAAAGGAGTACTTGGGGCCGTGGAAATAAATAACTATCCCAAATACCTCTGGCTTTGTTCCTGAAAATTTTTTAAAATTGCCACTCCCAACCCATAGAAAAATATCATGTAGAAGATCATATATTATGGAAAAATACAGCTATCAAGCTCAAAGGTTAT
>CAMCXE010000250.1 GCA_945882995.1 Thalassocella blandensis
GTACCGTACGCCTTCAGGAAGTCGACCAGACCGAACCCCTTCTGGAACTGGATTTTGTTACGAGCCATAAATTACCCCTTGCGAGAATGCTGCTTATGCTGGTTAAATATACAGCATTGTGCGGCTTAGGGATAGTGGTAATTAGGAAAGGATAAGGATAATGTTGCAAGTTTGCAGCACACACCACTCTGGGTCTTTGGCTTATTTGTCGGTTTAATCTGGAGGGTGAATAGGTCTTTATAAGCTGGTGCTTGTGCATAGTTGTTAACTTTTTAACGCGTAACCCGCTCCAACCGTAACCCGCACTTCAGTACGCTGTTTTCGGTGTGTCGGATATTTCCGTGAGGCGCTCCAAGGCGAGGCCTCACCCCGGCTCCACATCCCCCAAATGCCGCCCCACCGCTAACGCCGCACCGCATAAACCAATCAGCCCGCTGAGGGCTATAAGCACTAAGCTGCCCAAAACGCCTAAGCCGCTTAAAATAAAATCGGTTTGATAGGCCGCGGCCAATTCCGCTGTGGCGCTGCGCAAGCAGAGGAAGCTAATGGCTAGTGCAATACTGGCAATGACGCCGCCGAATAAACCATACCAAGCACCCGCATATAAAAAGGGCCGGCGGATAAAACCGTTGGTGCCACCGACTAATTTGATGATGAGAATTTCGTCGCGGCGGTTTTCGATGCCGAGGCGGATGGTGTTGCCCACCACAATGAGTAGGCCAAAACTTAATAAACCGGCCAAGCCCCAAGCGCATTGTTTGCCCAATTCCAGCCATTGATTGAGGCGGCGCACCCAGGCCATGTCCAGATCCACCTGGTCCACAATGGGTTGCTTGGCGATGTCGTCGGTGATGGTTTGAATTTGCGCCACATCGACCGCGTTGAATATCGGCGTGAGGATGAGGGTAGGCGGTAATGGATTGCGGTTCAAGCCTTTGAGGGTTTCGCCAAAACCGGCCATGGTGTTAAGGCTGGCAAGGGCTTGTTCAGGGGAGACGTACTCCACGTGTTTAATGCCGGGGCGGTTTTGGAGCTGGGTTTTTAGGGTGTCTATGGCGGTGGTGTCCATTTGCGGTTTGAGGTACACCGAGATTTTGGGGCTGGCATCCCAGCCTTCACCCAGTTGTTGAATATTGTTCAGTGCTACCCAGAGGGCGGCGGGCAGCATGAGCGCAATGGCGATCACGCTGGCGGTGAGCAGGCTTTGTATAGGGGCGCGCCACAGGCGTAGCAGACTGTCGTGAGCGGAGGCGCGGTGGTGATCCTTCCAGGCTTGTAAGCGTTGTTGCCGCGGACTAAGGCGCGGGCTGGAGTTGGGCGGGGTTGGTTGGCTCATTAGAGTGCCCCGTCGTAGACCAAGTGGCCTTGTTCTAGGCCCAGTACGCGCAGGCCCATGCGGCGGATCAGGGCAATGTCGTGGCTGGCAATCATAATCGTCACCCCAACACTGGCGAACTGCCGGAACAGCTCCATGATTTCGGTAGCGAGTTGAGGGTCTAGGTTGCCGGTGGGTTCGTCGGCTAGGAGCAGGGCGGGTTTGTTCACCACCGCCCGGGCTATGCCAACACGTTGTTGCTCACCGCCGGACAGGTTGATGGGGTTTTGTTTTTCTTTGTCCAATAGGCCCACTTTGTCCAGCGCGGCGCGCACGCGGCGGCCGATATCCCACTCGCTAAACCCGGCTATTTGCATGGGCAGGGCCACGTTGTGGAATACGCTGCGGTCGAACAATAACTGGTGGTTTTGAAAGACCACGCCAATGTGACGGCGGTGATAGGGAATTTGCGACGGGCGTACTTTGCTGAGGTTTTGCCCGGCCATGATTACTTGGCCGGAGGTGGGGCGTTCCATGAGCATAATGAGCTTCATGAGCGTACTTTTGCCCGCGCCGGAGTGCCCGGTTAAAAACACCATTTCCCGTGGCTGAATGTGAAAATTCACACCATTAAGCGCTTCAAACCCGCTGCTGTAGCGTTTACTGACTTGTTGGAATTCGATCATGGTTTAGCTTTGCTGGCCAAACAGCGCTTCCACAAAGGGTTTTGCGGCAAACGGTTGCAGGTCTTCAAGGGTTTCCCCCACACCAATAAAACGTATGGGGATGCGGTGCTTCTGGCTGAGTGCAAAAATAACGCCGCCTTTGGCGGTGCCGTCGAGTTTGGTGAGGGCAAGGCCGGTAACGCCAATGGATTCATGAAATTGGTCGCACTGGTTTACGGCGTTTTGGCCGGTGCCTGCATCCAGCACCAATAGGGTTTCGTGCGGGGCATTGGGGTCTATTTTGGCCAGCACGCGTTTGATTTTGACGAGCTCCTCCATGAGGTGGCTTTTGTTGTGCAGGCGGCCGGCGGTGTCGGCGATTAACACGTCGAGGCCCCGGGCTTTGGCGGCACTGAAGGCATCAAAAATGACCGAGGCGCTGTCGGCCCCCGTGTGCTGGGCGATAACCGGCACCTTGTTGCGCTCACCCCAGGCCTGCAGCTGCTCCACCGCGGCGGCGCGGAAGGTATCCCCCGCGGCCAGCATCACGCTTTTACCTTCCTTTTGTAGGCGATGCGCTAACTTGCCGATAGTGGTGGTTTTGCCGGCGCCGTTCACGCCGATCACTAGGATCACGTAAGGCTGGCGGCTGGCATCGATTACTAAGGGTTGCTCCACCGGCAGCAGGATGTTGCGCAGGTTCTCTTGCAGCGCCGCGTAGAGTGCACTGGCGTCGTCCAGTTGTTTGCGGGCCACGCGGTTGGTGAGGTCGCTGATGATTGTGTCGGTGGCCTCTATACCAATATCGGCCACCAGTAATTGCGTTTCGATATCCTCAAGCAGCTCATCGTCGATGGTTTTTTTGCCAAGAAACAGATTGCCAATGCCTTCCGCAAATTGGCTGCTGGTACGGGCTAGGCCCTGTTTAATGCGGGCGAAAAAGCCTTTTGGCTGGGCGGGTTCTAGGCTGGGGGCCTCAGCCGGCGCCGGCGGTTCAGGTGTCGCGAGCGGCGCTTCGGCGGCGGTCTCTCCAAAACCCTGCTTCAGGCGGGCAAAAAAGCCCTTGGGTTCGCTAGGCGACGTTACTACAGCCTCGGCTTGGGGCGCGATCGCTACGGGCGGCTCTGCTGGTGATTCTGGCGATTGTAGGGGTTCAGTAACGGGGGTGGCGTCGGCAAGCGGCGCGGCCACCTCAGTGGGGGTGGCCGGTTCTGGCGGGTTGCTTTTTTTGCGCTTGAAAAAGATCATGCTGGGGTCGCGTGCTGGTGAGAACTGGCCGCCATCCTATCACTTGTGCCGTTTGAAAAAGAGAACTCCGTGACTCGCTCTGTGAAAAATCCCCCATCCAAACTGCGCATTATTGGCGGCCAGTGGCGCGGCCGTAAGCTGGCTTTCCCTGACTTACCCGGCCTGCGCCCCACCGGCGACCGCATTCGCGAAACGCTGTTTAACTGGCTGCAAGGGGAGCTGCTGGGCGCGCATTGCCTCGATCTGTTCGCCGGCTCCGGTGCCTTGGGGTTTGAAGCCGTGTCCCGGGGAGCGGCCTCCGCCGTATTGTTAGAGCAACAAGGGGCAGCGGCTAAATACTTGGTGACTAACTGCCAAGTACTGGGCACAGCGGCGATAGCGGTGTTGCAAGAGGATGCGCTGGCCTTTTTGGCCAAGCCCGCTCCGCGCCAATTTCAACTGGTTTTTATGGACCCGCCGTTTGCCGCGGACGTGTGGCAAACGGCGTGCGATCGGCTGGTGGCAGGCCAGTGGTTGGCCCCCGGCGCTTGGATATACCTAGAATCTCCGCGCCACATGGTTTTAAATGCGCCCCTTAACTGGCGCCTGCATCGGCAGCAGTGCGCCGGCCAGGTCGCCTACTGTCTTTATCAAGCCGCAGCGGAACAGTCCAGGGTTGACGCCCTGCCTTAGTCCTTCCCACCCATTTAGGATTCGCCATGACAACAGGCCGCTACAAGACCGTGGTTTACCCCGGCACCTTCGACCCTATTACCAATGGTCACATTGATTTGGTGCACCGCGCCTGTCACTTATTTGATTTTGTGGTGGTGGCCGTGGCCGCCAGCCCCCGCAAAAAACCCTTATTCAGTTTGGACGAGCGGGTAGCCCTGTGCCGCGAAGTCTTACAGGATGTGCCCAATGTGGCGGTCTGTGGTTTTGACTGCTTGTTGGCCACCTTAGTTGAAGAAAAAGGTGCCTGCGGTGTAGTGCGCGGCATCCGCGCCGTATCGGATTTTGAATATGAATTTCAGTTGGCGAATATGAATCGCGCCTTGGCACCGGCCATGGAGAGTTTATTTTTAACCCCTTCCGAGCATTTTTCGTTTATTTCCTCGTCTTTAGTAAAGGAAATTGCTTTGCTTAATGGCGATGTGCAGAAGTTTGTGCCAAAGGAAGTCGAAGCGGCCCTGCGCCAGAAATATTTGGATTTGGGCGCGCGCTAGCGGCGCTTGGGCCTAGTGACAAAATGGAAAAAAGAAATCAATGGAGTCTGACCCCATTGATTCTTGACCCCATTGATTACTTAGCTGTCCCCAGTATGATCCCGGATTATTCTCGGTGGATATTGTATGGTCGAAGATATGAAGCGAAATAAATATAGCGTAATTCTGAGTTTATTTTTTTGTGGTTCCATTACTTCCTGCGCGAACCAAAACAAATCATTTACCGGTACCGAACCTGATTTAGATGAGTTTAATCGCCAACTGAATACAAAAGTGTCGAGCGTTGATATATGCGGAATTAACGGAACCTTTAACACAATAGGAAAAGTCTATTTGAGCTTTGATGGGCGAAAAGAAACCAAAGTTGCTGGCAATAATGATCTTCTGAGTATATTTAGCGAGCGCTATGACTACTCGACTCACTTTGTTGACTTTTTTGAAAAAACTCCTGCACATATCGATGACACTATCGTTCTTGATTTTTCGTCGAGTATGGGTATCTTTGCTTTTGCAAAAAAAAATCCATCGAAAGGATTTTTGGGTTCAAAAATATTTTCTGCCAATAACGATTTTTCTTGTGTCAATGGTGTATTTACGTTGAAACGTAAGCTTAGTGCCGGAGGAGGCGATGGGGTTAGCGCATACCGGCAGTCGAATTCAGAATTAAGATTGGATGCGGATGGGAATTTACTTGTATTTTATCGTGCTGCTCCGGGTTATCGAGTTGATCTTGGTTGGCGTGTTTATTATCCAAATATAATGGATGCTTATTTTATATTTGAAAAGTCGAGCGAAATCAAAGCGAAATCAATGGGGTGTGTGCCGAGAAGCCAATAACGCATAAAGCGAGTAGGTTGGGTCGAGCGCAGCGAAACCCAACATTCTTACTTCAATGAATGGAGATTTTGTCGGGATAAGCACTACTTTTTTTGGTGTTTTTCTATCGGTTCATATTAAAGAGCTCTGACCCTGAGGTATCCCCACAAAATATACAATAAATTCAATGACATGGAAAAAAATCTTTAGGATAATATCGCGAAGAGTGCGAACATGAGGGCTGGCCCCGAAAATCTCACTAATCAAGAAGCCCCCATGTCCGCGTTCGAATT
>CAMCXE010000251.1 GCA_945882995.1 Thalassocella blandensis
GGCGGTATTGCGTCTGAAAATCGGGTAAATGGGTAGTACTGACCGAAAAACGAACAAACTTTAACCAAATTGATTATATTTTAGCCGAAAATTTTATTGAGGAAGGAGCTGACGCTGGGTTCGAATTTTTAGTCCGACAGGCTGCTAGACTTGCTTGAGCTGGTCATTTGGCTTGACGACGAGCCTGACGCCGTTGCTCCAGAGCTTTTGCCACCGCAAGCCGTAAGCGCAAAAATCGCCGCGCCGGCAGCAACGATCACCTTAAATTTGGAATAGAAAATCATAACTAGGGTTCCAGTTTGTAGTCCGTGTGTAGAGGAAAAGTGCATCGAAATAGACGGCGGTTAACCCTTCGGTGTAACCACCCGCCTAAACCTGAGTCATTAGCTCAGGCTCAAAGCCGATGATAAGGTGATTCATGCCCGCATTCCAGCAGCGGATGGGCATTATCAAGTTTGTGGACGTCCAGTTGTTGGTGTTGGCGCCAGTTGTTGAAGGTCGCCGAGAGGGTTGGCCGCAGGCCTTGCCATGCCTCGTATTGAGTGGATTTAACCGATGGCTTAGCCGTACTGGTTTGTAATGAGTTAGCAACGCAGATGGCACTAAGCCACACCAACAGGGGGTGTGGCTTAGTGCTTGAGGCCGGCTATTTGGCGAGAGCTTGAGTTTAGGCGGGCGGCTTACCGCGCGGCCAGTGGCTGTAGGGTGTTATTTTGCCAGCGCTTCCGGAACGCCCTGGCTGACAAACCAATGCTGGTTATACCCACCATGACAACCGTAAGGCACCACTGGCGTACCGGCAGCTTGGCCTCCGGCCACTCCATCGGCACAGGTACCATTGGATACATTGCGTAGTTCATAAAACCCACCATCCACTTCTGTTGGCACATCGCCAATAGAAACCTTGGTAACAATGCCCGCAGGAACCGTTGTGGGGTTAACGCTAGTGGTTAATTCGCTGACCAATGCAAAGCTCCACAAGGTTGTGTTGTCTCGACCACAGGGCGCTTGAACCAGACTTCCCGTGCCGGCCTCCGAGGCAAGGCATAGGGCAGTAGCAAGCGATGTGATTCGGTATTTGTCACCGTCAACCGCCGTGACTTCCCAGCGAGAATTTTTAAGATCACAACTCCCTAAGGCCACAGTTTCGGCCAGTGTTGCAGGGTCAATGGCGGCCGATAAACAGGCGCTGCCGATTGCATTGGAGCCAAGCTGAGTTTTGAACTGTTTTTCCTGCGCATAAAGCGGGGAAGCGAATATGCACAACACAAGCGCTGCTGCGCTGCAATATAGTGGTTTCAAATTTTTCATGTTGTCCCTCATTGTGATTGATAGATTGATAGACAGGGGCTAAGAAAGCCTACTCTGTCCGAGCGGTGGTGGCGTGTCAACAACTAATGCTTTGCTCTCCGCCCTGTCAAAACCGCGCCAAAGCATTAAAACGCAATGCCAGAAGCTTGTCGCGAATAGACATCACATAGTTGCCCAAATGTCGGACCATTCAAAATTCAGATGGTTTCTGCTGGCGTACTACGAGTTTCGACTGCAAAGCCGAGACCGGACGCATGGTTTTTGACGGTGACATCACAAAAATGGCTGAAGGGCATAGGACGTCTAAACCGCCTTTCCGGTTAGACGCCTTAAAACTTGCCCCAAGTGATGCGTCCGAAATTTGGACGCAAGATCAATGTCGGTTTGCGCGTAAAACCACCAATGCAAGCTCCATTTCGTTGGATCTCGGGTCAATAGAAAACGGTTTGATCCCAGCTGACGATTTGCGTAATAAATAAACTCACAGCCACTAAGCAGACTATTGCGGCAGAGGCGAGCATAGGCCAGTGGCCAAGCCGAAACTGCAGTACTGCCGCTTCTCCATAATTAAAAAATATCAGGGCACAGAGAGGAATGAGAGGAAGGCCGTAACGATCTTCGGTGTGCAATATAGTATGTTGCGCAAGCATGACCACCGAGTAAACACCGAGCACCACAGGCGTTATATTACTAATCAAGAAATTTTTGAGGTGATACCTGGCAGGCCGTCGGGTTGCTTTAATTAAAATCACGAAGGCTAACGCAAGGCCAGCCCAAGCGATCGAATCATAGGCGCGACTCAGCCATAGTAGCCAGTTCGGTGTGTGGTCTTCGAGGTATGGTGTAAATCGGAAGTGGTCGAATAGGCCAATCCATTTTTTAACGACGTAGGCGGGTAATGCAAGGGGGCGCGCGAGCAAGCATCCGGTCAACGAGGTGTCCCCTAAGCCAACAATCGAGGAGAGATGACAACGGTGATAATAGTTGTTGAACATGATGCTGTCCGGAAGCGTTGGCACGCCTTCCGGAGCGGGGTTAATACCGCCCTTATTCCAGACGGTACGCGCACCTTTCAACCCTGCTTGTGCGCTCGCGACCGCGTTAAATGTGCTTGGATTCTGCTGGCACCATTTGCCATATTTTTGCTCGCAATGATAGGCCGACGGCGCAATCAATGCCATGCAGGCGAGGATGGACGTGCAGGCCACTATCGTACTGCGGCGCCCAGTTAAGGCGGCGATCAGGAGTGCGAATGCAGACGCTATAGCAAGAGCAATTACTGAACTGGGCCGCACGAGGATGGAGAATCCAAAAAATAACCCCGCGGCCGCAGAAAATAACAAGGCTCCATATAATTTATTTTTACTCAGAGCGGCTTCCGCTGACACGACGCCACAGAGCAGCAAATCGATGGCAAGTGTGTCACTGAGTGGCGACGTGGTATGGCCTATCAGCGCTGGGAATGTGGCTAAAAATACAAACAATAACAAAACAGCGTTATTAGATTTGAGCAAATTCGTCTTTCGCGCCCAAGTGGAAAAAAACCATGCGGTGACAATGTGGGTGAGAAACAGTGTTAGACAAATGGCATCGACCCACTGGAGCATATTGATTTCGCCATGGTCGCCTAGAAATTTTTTAATCACGTATTCAAAAAAAGGCAGCCCAATGGTTCTGTCGCCCGCATAAGTAAATAAAGATTCAACACTACCCAATTGGCTTGCAATGAGAAGGTAATGATAGGCATCCCCTCTGACTCTAGCTTCTGGTGGATAATGCAGGCCAGTTGTAAACAACACCAACCCAATGATCGATGCAACGCCAATAGCCAGTAATCTTTTGTGCCGTAACAGCATATTCGTCTGCCTTTTCGGAGTGGGGTTAAAATGATCTTGAACCCAAATTTCGGGTGCATCATTCGGGGCTATGCCCCGCGCGACGCGCCGCCGGAAAGGCTCGAGAGCTGATGGGATCAGCCCCTAACTTACGCTGACTTTTAAATTGAAGCCGTCACGGGCGAGTCGCTACGCGAAGGAAGCGCCCCTTGACAGTACCCAATTTAAAAGTCGCTGGGAACGTATTGGTTACATTATCCATGTGACCAATGCGATTGATTGCCATTGTAATACAATACGATGCGGTCAAATACCTCCGCCGGCTCACAAGCTAACAACACACCAGCCGCCCACACGTCGCAAGTTTGTGGGTCTACTTCCATTAATCCTAGAAACCTCAGTTGGGCACCAAAAAGCTGTGCAATCCATTGGCGTGATTAGTGAAAGGGGTTGCGCAGACTTTAGTGATTTTCTAGGTTAATGGTTAGGTCCTGCTGAGCCTGACCATGGATAGGCATACCGTTTGGCTCAGCCTTGATCAAAGGGTGCAGTTAGTCGAGCGGGATAAATCGGGTATTCCCCGTCACCAGCGCAACCTGTTTAACAAGCGTGCATTGGAGCGTCTTTCAGTTGTTGCACAAAATGCAACAACTGCCGCCGATGGCAAAACTTATCCGGTACATTATTTCAGCCTGGATGTGTTTATTTCCGTGGGATATCGCATTAAATCCCAGCGCGCGGTGCAATTCCGGCAATGGGCTACCAGCACCCTGAAGCAGCAATTGGGGATTGCCATTGAGCAAGCGCTGGCTTTGTTTTCCCGCACCTTAGCCGCTCAGGAACTGGCGGACCCTTATGGGGAGGCGGTGTGGGCGGTGCTCCATGACTATGCAGCTGGCGCGGTTACAGAGTTCGAAGATGCTAACGCAAACTGATTTACCCTTCGCTAGGCCTACCCATACACCCGCGCCGAAACCCCAACCCCTTTGCCCCAACGCTTATTATTTTTACCCGCAAAATCCCCAATGCGCTGCGCTGAGCCAGCACAGGCGCCGTAGCGAGAGCGAAAGCTTTTTACGTGATCCAACCAATTTAATGGGTTAATTCCCATGCGAGCCAGTAACGGCAAAGTCTGTGGATTTAAGGCGCCGCGTTTATCATCACGCATGGCGCGGCCGGTGTTGTCGATTAATTCGAAATAATCTTCTAGCGTAAATGGCAAAGCAATATGAATATCCGTATGCACACTGCCATCAAATGGCATTAATGCCGCTTCGGGTTGTGCTTCTAAATTTAATTCGGATTTGAATTCTTGTTGGTGTGCCATACGTGCGGCTAATGCTTTTTGGTCCGCCGTTTTTTGTGCGAATTTAGTGGAATAATCAAATAAACGTTGTTGGATAGACGTAAAATCGCTACTGATTAAATCATCCGTAATGGCCGCACGCACGGGGTTTAAATCTACGTAGGCCATACAAGTTAATAATGCAGCGTCATCCAATAAGGCTTGGCTTTTAAACCGCCCCTCCCAAAATCGGCCTTTGGTGTTTTCTTCTTCGTTAGCCATGCGCGCAATGGCTTCATTCACACCGCGCATAAACCAGGAAATACAACACAACCGCTGCCGCCAATCTTCAATAATTTCACCCACAACTCGCAATTCAGCGGCCCCCAAAGCATCGCGGTTTTTAAGCCAGCCCAGAATTAAAAAATGGCTTTGGTATAGCTGTAACCAGCGCTCCACCACTTCGTCCTGCGTCCAACTATTCGCCCGCGCCTGATCCACATGTAGCACCACATGGTAGTGATTGCTCATCACCGCGTAGGCGCAAATGTCGATGGCGTAAATGTAGGAAAGAAACCGCAACCGCGACACCAACCATTGCTTGCGATGATCATAATTCGCGCCGGTTGCGCGGTCGTCACCGCATAAATAGGCGCGGCGCACGCAGCGCACGTAGCAATGGTAGAAACTGGTGGCGTCGAGGGAAATTTGGGTGGAGCGGGATTGGGTCATGGGTGGGGCGCAATGAATGTGGGTGGGCGGAGGGTAATCGGGGTTTGGGCGATTGTCAAGTTTGTGGATGTCCTTTTGTTGTTCCTTTTGTTGTTCTGTCCGCTTGATTAAAAGTGGCGTTTGGCTACTACGGCTTTTGCTGACCTCTGTTGTTCATCCGTGTGTTGCCACAGGGATTGCATAAATCTTCCGCCATTTTTTTTAATGATTATTGTGACAGAGCAATAATCACGGCTCATTTCTGGATCGGCAGCCATAAAAGCCGATTTATTGGATTTATGCAGACTCAACAGATCTCCCCAGATAAGAACATGCACTGTCACGGCACAACCGCATCATTTACCTTGGCGGCA
>CAMCXE010000252.1 GCA_945882995.1 Thalassocella blandensis
GGTCTTTTCATTCCGAATCGCCTCTAGCGCCACTTTGGCCTTCTTCGCGGTTGTAAAGGTTTTGCGTTTGCTTTCACTCATTGAACACCTCGATCTTTGGGTGGAGCATATCTTAAATGGGTGTGTGAAATTGTGGATCCACTATAGTCACGCCACGGCGACCCTCAAAATCGCCTCGGAGGGAGGGTGTTTTTGCGCAGCAAAAACCAAAAAGTCGGGTGGCCTTTCTTTTTGGTGACTTTTTCTTTGGCCGCGCAAAGAAAAAGCCACTCGCCCAGGAGGGCGAAATAAAGGCTAAAAATCACTCGAAAAATCAGCTTTGCGCTTAACTTAATGACATTGCACTCGGGGGGTGTTGCAACGATTACCGCTGCGAAGCCGGACAAGTCGCCGCGGCATCGCCACAACCTACCCAACCCCGGGGTGTGTAGGTAAAGGTCCTACCTTCGGCGCCGTTGACGCCTTTTTGTGAGCTAAAGCCGTCTTATCGCCCACGTTTTTAAAGAAACCCGTTTATGCCCCACGCTTTTCACCGCTTGCGCCGCGCACGCCTGCTGCAGGCAACACGACCCTTCAAGGCGCGAGGCCATTCATTGGTGCGGTGCGAGCGCTGTTTTATCGCCGCTGAACTCTGCGTGTGTCACATCATCGAGCCCATGGAGAGCGCCTTAGATTTTGTCCTTTTGCTGCACCGCGATGAAATTCTAAAGCCCACCAATACTGGGCGTTTAATTGCGGACATATTGCCGAACAATACTCACGCTTTCGCTTGGCAACGTCTCGAGCTGGCACCCGAGCTAGAGGGCCTGCTGGCCGACCCTAAACGCTGCTGTGCGCTGGTATTCCCCGATGCGCAGGCCCAGCCGGTGGCTCAGTTGCAACAGCAGGCCCAGGCTAACCAGCAAACATTAACCCTGATTTTACTCGATGGCACTTGGAAGCAGGCGCGTAAAATGAATAACAGCAGCCCGGACTTAGCTGGCTTGCCACGGGTTATCTGTCAGCCCAGCACTCAGGGCGAATACAGTTTGCGCAAAGCCGCGCACGCGGGGTGTTTGTCCACGGTTGAGGCCGCCATCGACATCCTCGAGGAGCTGAAAGAACGGGCAGCGCCGCGGCTACAGCAGTATTTTCGTTTGTTTAACCAGCATTATCTGGCGTCACGCGGTTTGCGGGGTGACAGCGCATAGCGCCGCCTGTTTCAACCTGGCAACCTCAGTTTGGCGCCGACTTTGGTGATCCCAAGGAGATTGTTAGTTTTACCCTCAGAGTGCACGGTTTATGCAATACGGCAAATTGCTGCAATTGCACACCCGCAAACTAGGCATTTAATTTTGCCTTCCATCCAAATAATCCAGCAAAATCCGCCACTTCCTCCGAGCAGAGCTAGACTCAACTTAACTGCTCGTCAGTTTTTCATAGCATGCGGGAGCCCCTATGTTGGCGCGTTACAAGACAATAAATGCCCTGTTGGACGATAGTTTCGCGCAATTTGCGGCCCGCCCAGCCTATACCTGCGCCGGCCACACCCTTAGCTATGCCGACTTAGATCGGTATTCACTACAATTTGCCCGCTATCTACAGTGTTATTTGGGTTTGTTGCCGGGTGATCGCATCGCCCTGCAATTGCCGAACATCAACCAATACCCCGTGGTTATTTATGGCGCCTTGCGGGCTGGGTTGGTCATTGTTAATACCAATCCTCTCTACACCCCGCGCGAACTGGAACACCAATTGTGTGACTCCGGCGCCAAGGTGCTGGTGGTTTTGGCCAACGTCGCGCACACCGCTGCACAGATTATTCAACAAACCGGTGTGCAGCAGGTTATTGTCACCGAATTTGCAGATTTGATGCCTTGGCCCAAGCGCCCATTAATTAATTTTGCCATTAAATATGTTAAAAAAATGGTGCCGTCCTTTCAGTTTACTCAGTCTATCGGTTTGCGTGATGCCCTGCGCCTAGGGTGCCAAGGCACTTTACAGGCGCCCCAAGTGGAACCGACTACGCTGTTGTGTTTGCAATACACCGGCGGCACCACCGGTGTGGCCAAAGGCGCGATGCTCAGTCACGCGAATTTATGCAGCAATGCTTGGCAGGTACTTCAGCATTGCCTCTATTTAAGCGAGCAAGACCACGAGATATTTATTGCCCCCCTGCCGCTATACCATATTTACGCGTTTTGTTTACATGCGCTGGTTTCTATTAGCCTAGGCGCGCACAATATTTTAATACCTAATCCGCGAGATATTCCCGCCACGGTCGCCGCAATTAAACCATTTAAACCTAGCGTATTTGTTGGTCTAAACACGTTATTCAAGGCGTTATGTCGTGATGTTGAATTCGCCAAACTGAATTTTTCAGCATTAAAAACCACACCGTCTGGCGGCATGGCATTAACGCACGACGCCGCAGAGGCCTGGCACAAAATAACCGGTGGGCACATCAGCGAAGGTTATGGCTTAACGGAAACCTCTCCCGTGGTATGCAGCAATCCGCAAACGGCAATTCAGCTGGGCACTGTTGGCCGCTTAGTCACGGAAACTCACGCCAAGGTGGTAGACGAAGCGGGCAATGAATTAGCGCAGGGTGAAGCGGGGGAGCTTTGCATTAAAGGGCCGCAGGTTATGCAGGGCTACTGGCAGCGCCCCGATGAAACCGCAAAAGTGTTGGGAGATGACGGCTGGTTAAAAACCGGCGATATTGCGATAATTCACGCCGATGGCTATATAAAACTTATCGACCGTAAAAAAGACATGATTAATGTCTCGGGTTTTAATGTGTATCCCAACGAATTGGAAAATGTGATTTCACATTGCCCTGGCGTATTGGAAGCGGCAGTGATTGGTGTGCCGGACGATAACACCGGCGAGGCGGTTAAGCTGTATGTAGTGCCTATCGACAGCTCGCTTAGCAGAGAATCGGTGGTGCATTTTTGTCGCGAACAATTAACCGGCTACAAAATTCCAAAACATATAGAGTTTCGAGACAGCCTGCCTAAATCCAATGTAGGAAAAATATTGCGGCGCACCTTGCGCGACGAACATTTGCGGGCATGATCATGCGAGGTAAGCAATGAGGCAGGCGATAGGTTTTTTATTGCACAGCGGCCTAATTGATACGCAAGGTTGGAGGCGCCCTTTATGCCAACCAATGCGCTAATTTTGTCCGGCGGCGGTGCTAGAGCGGCTTATCAAGTGGGTGTTTTACAGGCTTTTTCGCATATTTTGCCACATTTGCAAAATCCCTTTCCTATCATTTGTGGCACTTCAGCCGGCGCTATCAATGCCCTATCTCTGGCCGCCAATACAGGCGAGTTTTGTGATGCAACCGAGCAGCTAGCCACCATTTGGCGCAATCTTTCCATTGACCAAGTTTATCGCTCGGAGTGGCCGCAATTATTATCAAGCTTGCTTAAATTGGGTGGTTCTTTATTGAATCAGGGTGTCAGCAAGGGTATGCCTGTGGCACTTTTGGATAATTCCCCCTTGCGCGAATTATTAACCGGCCTTATTAATTTTGATAATTTGGACGTGCGTATTAAGCGTGGAGAGCTGGAGGCGGTGAGCATTACCGCCCTAGGCTATACCTCTGGCGACTCGGTGAGTTTTTTTCAGGGGGTTCCCTATTTGCAAAGTTGGCGACGGGCCAGACGTGTGGGGCAAGCCGAGCGACTTACGGTGGAACATTTATTGGCATCCTCCGCCATTCCTACGGTTTTTCCGTCGGTCTATTTGGGGCAGGAATATTTTGGCGATGGCGCCATGCGGCAAATCGCCCCTATAAGTCCTGCGCTGCATTTAGGCGCCGACAGAATTGTCGTTATTGGCGTGAGTGGTAACCGCAATCCAGAAAACTGGGTCAGGCGCGCGCCACCCGCTAAACATTCCCCTTCCATGGGCCAAATTGTTGGGCAGATGTTTAACAGCGCATTTATTGATGCGCTGGAAGGTGACTTGGAGCATCTGGAGCGCGTGAATGCCCTGCTCAACTTGTTGGACCCCGAAAAACTCACTGGCGCTATTAGTTATTTGCGACCAGTGGAAACCCTTGTTATTTCTCCATCCAAACCCTTGGACAAAATTGCCGGCCGCCATGTGCGCGGCTTGCCGCCGGGCATGCGGTTTTTTCTGCGAGCTATAGGGGCAACTGCCAGTGGTGGTGGTGCATCTGCTGCCAGTTATCTTCTATTTTCCAGCCAATATTGCAACGAATTAATGGAGCTGGGTTATCATGATGCCATGGCCGAGCGCCCCGCCATCGAGAAGTTTTTTGAAAACCAAGCCTGCGCCGTGCAATTTCGTTAACCTTCGCGGGATGTTGGCCATTTAGCCAACGTTGCGTCCACTAACACGCGCCATCGAGTTAATAACCTATGCGTTCTGTATATGTTCCTATCGGAACTTTAATGCTCACCTCTATTTTGTGGGGTTCTGCATGGCTGCCGCTTAAAGCGCTGAATCGCGCCGGCGCGGATGGCATTAGTTTAATTTTGGTGAGCTACAGTATTTTGTTCCTACTGAGCCTGAAATTTACACTCAAGCACGCCTCAACTTTACGCCATAAATGGCATTTGCTAGGCGCTATTGCCGTGTTGGGCGGCTCGGCCAATTTGTGTTTTTCCTACGCGTTGATTTACGGCGACGTTATTCGCGTCATGGTTTTATTTTATTTGTTGCCGGTGTGGGGCGTGTTGGGTGGGCGTTTTATATTGCACGAACACACCAACCGCTGGCGTTGGCTGGGCGTGGTGTTGGCTGTTTGCGGGGCTTTTGTGCTACTAGGTGGACCGGCAGCACTTGCGCAGCCGCCTAAGTGGATTGATTTAATTGCCTTGGGGTCTGGCATTTTTTTCGCCGCTAGCAATTTATTATTTCGCGGCATGGAGGATGTACCCCTCGCGCCCAAAATATCCGCATTATTTGCTGGGGCCTGTGTGATTTCCGCTGCAACGCTACTGGTGTTGGGCATGCCATTTGCGGCTGTGCATCCGGGTTTCCCTTGGGGTTATGTAGTGTTATATAGCGCAACCTGGTTATTGCTGGCGAATGTGGGTTCGCAGTGGGCGGTTACACAAATGCCGGCGGGTCGTTCCTCCATTATTATTATTTTGGAATTAATTACGGCCGTGTTAACCGCCGTCTTTATTGCCCATGAACAAATAACCTTGGCCATAATTCTCGGTGGCGGCTTAATAGTCAGCGCCACCGTGATTGAGGTTTTGGTTGGCGATGGTCAAGCCACCGCAGAGTCCAAGCCACCGTTATAGCAAAATGCGCCTTAGACCCGGCTCTGCGCGATGGCTTGATGGCTTTTTATCTCTAAACTAGAGATTAGAGCGTCACCCCACCTGCCAAATATCTAAATTAGCATGAAACTGCTTTCCGCATCACGGCGAACCCCTAATTTTTCCGCAAAAATCAAGGTTCGCGGTCAAATTGACTAAAATCGCTAATTTGGTGGCGCGAATTTT
>CAMCXE010000253.1 GCA_945882995.1 Thalassocella blandensis
GCATTTATGTAAACTGCATTCATGGCTTGCCTCCTATGTTTAATATTTTTGTGAACACTGCCAATACCGTCGCTGAATAATAAAAACTCGAAAAATCCGCTATGCAAATAGTGATTTTTTAATACTGCCGACCAACCTAGCGCCGCTTACACCGCGCCGATGCGGATGCATAAATAGAGTTGACTCTGCCATGGCATTACTCAGGCACCACAGGCGTGGGGGCCAGCGCGGGCTCAGGTTTTGATTCCGGCGTGGCCTTTACTTTTTCCAGTTTCAACCCTTGAACACGCTTTAATTCAGTTAAGGTTTCAGGCTTATTGGGGCTGAATTTAAGTGAAAGCTCTAAAGATTTTTCCGCCTCGTCCAAATCACCCTGTTCAGCCAAGCCCACACCAAAACCACGGTACGCCCTCCCCCGCTCCGCATTGGTAACACAGGAGTCAAGGCTTACCGCTTTGCGGAAATATTCCAGCGCCTTTTCAAAACGCCTGTCATGCTCATACACACTGGCCTTTCCCGCCAGCAAACTGGCGGAGGTCGGTTCCAACGCCAACCCCTTATCCAGTTGGGCAAGCGCAACAACACTCTCACCAGCCGCTAAGGCAATGTCGGCCAACAAATAATAGGCTTTGGGGTAAGCCCCTCCCACCACGGCCTCGGTGGTTTTATCCTTGTTCATCAGCACATCAACCATGTAACACTCATTTCTGTGCTCCACATCCCAGTACACAAACGTCACCTTATTTTGCACCTCCATGCGCGGGGCCCAATCAGCAGGCTTTTTAGCGATAAAACCCTCCAGCAACACCTTGGCTTCCGCCGATTTTTGCTGAGCGATTAACTGCTCCGCCTGCACAATGGCATCGCCCACCACGGGCTTATTCTCAGGTTTATTCGAGCTACAAGCGGCTAAACCTAAACCCGCTGCCAAGCTTAACCAGTAGACCTTGGTAGTGTGCATGCTGTGTCCTCAATAAAGTGCAATTCAAACGATGTGGCCGCGCCACTGGGGCGGTGCGACGATAAAAGCAGACCGGTGCATGATGCCAGAGGGTGGGCGGTACTGCAAAGTGCAAGGAGGTCCGGTGATTGTGCTCATATGCAAGCGCCAGCGGCGATCGACGGCTTTGGGTGATTTTGTGGGGTGCTGTTGTTATTCTGATCCTGGGTTGGCGCGGCGGGTTGGCTGCCGCGGGTTTATACTTGCTCAGTTGGGCGTGCTGCCAGCCTGCTGGCCGAGGCAAATATCCCCGTGCCGGCGGACGCCATGCCGAAGAACTTAGCCCACAACAAGGTGAGACTAGCGCTAACCATGTAGCCGCCGCGGTGCATGTTGAGGCCGTTGCGCAAGCGGACTCACGCTTGAGCGCCGTCAACCGCGTTTTAGCAAGGAATGTCCAACTGCTTTAAAATGTTGTGGGTTATGGGTTTGAGAGCCCTTGCTGAGCATTGCGGCCTTACTAACCCAGCAGGGTACATTTTGCTGAATATTTTTGTTGCCCCCACTAGCGAATCATCCGATGCATTCATTAATCGAAATAAATAAAACTACGGACGGGGCTAAATTGAGTGTCCGGTTGATGTGCATGCGCCTTTGGCTAATCCGTTGGCTTTATCTAATCACCTTTGGTCATTTCGCTGCTGGTGTTTTACTGGCTTGGTTTTCTAATCTCAGTTTTTTTGATAGTTATCACCAATCTATTTTGGCTCGCGTCGGTGATCTATCAATTCACGCGCATGAATTACAAATATGGTGGCTAAGTTTATTCGGTGCAACCCTGCAAAACCTAGCGATTTTTATGGGTGTTTTAACCTACGTAGCAGGCAAACAGCGCAGCGCATTTATATGGGTGTGGATGATTGTTGGCTTAATCTTGTGGGCACCACAGGATATGCTGATTTCGTTGCAAATAGATCTTTGGCTGCATGTGTGGGTGGATTCAATTGCGATTCTGGTGATGGTTCCGCCCTTGGTCATTTTGTGGTGGCTTGATCGAAATCATAAGGTCTAAGGGCGCTTCTGGAAATTTAATTTTCGCGATGATCGCAAGGCATTTTCGCGCGGAGGGAGGGAGTTTATGCGGTATAAATGACCGACTGAGCACGAAAATAACGCAGCGAGAGCGCGAAAAGTGAATTTCCGGAGGTGCCCTTAACTGACGAGGATAAAAATTATGCAAATTATAAACCCATCCGAAGGTGAACTCTTCAGGAAAATACTCGGCGATGAGTGGCAGAATTTACACACAGATATTCAAGCTCGATTTGCCAAAAATCCCGGCGTGGGTGCGCCACTTTACTACACAGGGTTTTTAAGCGAGCTAAGTTGTTCTCGCCTTGGTAAGTTTTTAGGGTTAATCACTATGCCGTTTATCCAAGGCGCATTGATTCCCTACCGCGATAAAAACTTCCCCGTGGACATTCAAGTTTATTCAAAGCCTAATTGCCTCTTTATCTTCAAGCAGCGCACTTATCGCCTGAACAACCGCAAACCGATTCAATTTACATCCTATATGCGTGAAAGCGAAAAAGGTGAAGTACTGGAGTACGTAGGTGCAGGTTTGGGAATGAAATTGGTGTTGCATGTTCACGAAGGCAATTTGCATTTCACCAGCGATGGTTATTTTTGGGATGTATTGGGCTTCCGTATTCCTTTGCCTGGAATTTTAACACCGGGTTAAACGTTTTTATGTCATCGCAACGATAATCCAAGTCAGTTCAATATTCGTATTGAAATAAAGCACTGTATGTTTGGAGCTACGTTTACCCAAGTTGGCGTATTTCATGAATTGCCTGCGCCTGAAGATACATTAATAGTAAAGTCTGCATTGGAGGAGGAACCACAATGAATACCCATCTAGTTGCGTTGCAATTAATGGCTGCACAAGGTCTATTGGGAGCCTTCGACACCTTATATCACCACGAGTTAACCGAGGCGCTGCCCAGCCGCCCTAGTGCGCGCAAAGAATTGTGGATTCACGCTACCCGAGCCAGCTTTTACAGCGTATTGTTTATTGGTTTGTCTGCGTGGCAATGGCACGGTCTCTGGGCTGCATTGTTGATGGTAATTTTCACTGTGGAAATACTCTTAACTCTGTGGGATTTTGTGATTGAGGACAGAACTCGCTTATTGCCAGCGACAGAGCGCGTAACTCACACGATTCTGGCCATTAACGGCGGCGCATTTATTGCATTGCTTGCCTTAACTGTTCCAGATTGGTTTGCGCAGTCGACAGAATTGCAATGGGAATCACAAGGCTGGTTGAGCGTTTTTCTAGCCCTTTGCGGAATTGGTGTGGGCTTGTCAGGTCTTCGCGATGGATTTGCAGGTTACATGTTGGGCAAGCTAACACAAAAAGAGGGTAAGAAAATGCCGTTACATTTTAGTAATACCAGTAAGAGTGTTTTGGTGACGGGCGCAACAGGTTTTATTGGCCAACTATTAGTGAATGCACTAATTGCGAATGGCCAGCGAGTTACCGTTTTAACTCGTAACGCTAAAAAAGCGGCATGGATGTTTAATGGAAAAATTAATTGTGTTGAATGCATGGACGAGCTTCCCTCCAATTATCCTATAGACACCATTATTAATTTGGCGGGCGCCCGCATTTTAGGTTGGCGCTGGAGTGAATCACGTAAAGCTGAATTACTGAAGAGTAGAGTGGATTTAACGCATAAGCTTGTCGCATGGATTGCAACGTCAGAACAGAAACCAACATTGTTTTTATCAGCTTCTGCGATTGGTTATTACGGTATTCAAGCAATTGGCGATAATACTGAGCTAACGGAAGATGCGCCCACTCAAGCTATTTTTATGGCGAAGCTCTGCCACGCTTGGGAGGCTGCCTCACAATCAGCAGAGCAATATGGCGTGAAAGTGGTGCGCATGCGTTTTGGCCTCGTCTTGGGGCACGGTGGGGCATTACCTATGCTGCTCTTGCCCATTAAGTTGTTGTTGGGTGGAAAGTTAGCAAGCGGTAAGCAGTGGTTGTCATGGTTGCATGTGGATGATTTGCTAGGCGCTATCGCGCATATTTGGCACTTACATCAAGCAGATGACACCCGGGCAAGTGTTAAGCCGGTTTATAACTTCACCGCGCCAGAAGCGCTCACTCAGTTTGAATTTAGCAAAGTGGCGGCTAAGGTTTTGCATCGCCCCTGCTTTTTCCCAACCCCGGGTTGGCCTATGCGTTTAATGCTAGGTGAACAAGCCGATTTATTATTGGAAGGGCAGCGAGTGGCTCCCGCCAACTTGCTCGAAAGTGGGTTTACGTTTAACTATCCCGATGCTGAAAGTGCGTTACGCAACCTTGTATAGCGAAGAAACAGTAGCATCAATAGCACATCAATAGCACATCAATAGGGTCAGACTCGATTGATTTTATCCTTTCAAATACTCCTTGGATTTTCTATCGCCGCCACGTGCGCGCGGCGCTGTCATGCGGCCAGTGTGTTTTTCTATTTGTAGTTTGAATTTATCGCTGCCCAATGCCCACGATTTATTAGTTGATTCTCGAATATCTTCTAAGGTTTTTTCACTGATGCGAGTTTTAAATAAGGCGCGGTACGCCGCTTGGCGCTTGGTAGCATCCGCGCCCAATAACACATACTCACCGTGTGGCACCAGCAGCAATCGAGCATCTTCAGCCCCTTGCGCGTTTACACTATAGCTCGACCAAGGGTATTCGCTGGGGTGTTTAACCATTCCAGCGCGTACAGGGTTTAGCTCTATATAACGATAACAGCTCAACAGGTAATGCTCACTGTCAATAACGGTAGCTTTGTAACGCCCTTCAAACAAGGTGCCGGTTCGCTGATAAGTGAAATTAAAGTATTGCACGTAATAACGCCCCATCATTTGCAACGTTTTGGCCAAACCATTTTCAGTATGAGGGGTAATCAGCAAATGAATATGATTTGTCATCAAAACATACGCATGCAGGTCGCAGCTGTGTTTGTCGCAGGCTAATTTGAGTCTATCGAGATAAAATTGATAATCTGCCTCAGCACAAAAAATCGCGTCACGATTATTGCCGCGAACAATTACATGCTGTGGCTGGCCAGGTGTAACAAAACGAGGTAAACGCGCCATAGAAAAGCCTCAGGGAGTATGTTGGAGGCTTATGGTACGTCACTTAATAGGATGGATCAATGGAGTCTGACCCTGAGGTATCCCCACAAAATATACAATAAATTCAATGACATGGAAAAAAATCTTTAGGATAATATCGCGAAGAGTGCGAACATGAGGGCTGGCCCCGAAAATCTCACTAATCAAGAAGCCCCCATGTCCGCG
>CAMCXE010000254.1 GCA_945882995.1 Thalassocella blandensis
TTCAAGCGACTCTGCGCCTGTTTGGCTTTGCTGGCTTTAGCACGAAAACGTCGCACAAAATTTTCGATTTCACCAATACGCAGCTGCTGCTTATCAAACGCTAAGGCTTGTTGCGATAAGCGTTCGGCTTTTTGCCGTTCAAACGACGAATAATTGCCGGTGTAATTAAATAGTTTTGAGGCCTCAAAACTCACAATTCCCTGTACCACATTATCCAAAAAATCGCGATCATGGGAGATGATCAGCAGTGTCCCTTTGTAGGCCTGCAGCCAATCTTCCAGCCAAAAGGTCGCGTCTAAATCCAAGTGGTTGGTGGGTTCATCGAGTAACAATAAATCAGACCGACACATTAGCGCCTTTGCCAAATTCAACCGAATACGCCAGCCACCCGAAAAATCACGCACCGAACGCGTTTCGTCGCCCACCGCAAAACCCAAACCGTACAACAAGCGGCCGGCTCGTGCGCCAGCACTATAGCCATCAACAGCTTCCATAGCGCTGTAGAGGCGCGCCAGCTGCTCACCGTCGGCGCAGCTGGCAATGGAATCCTCCAACTGTCGATACTCTTCGTCGCCATCTAATACATAGTCCAGTGCTGAGCGGTCGCTGCTGCCCACTTCCTGCGCCATGTGCGCCAACCGCCAGTGTTTAGGAATTGCCAGACTGCCAGCATCGGGCTGAAATTCACCCAACAACAATTTAAACAGGCTGGTTTTACCGCTGCCATTTGCACCGATGACACCTATTTTTTGGCCGGGGTAAATCGTCAGGTCGGAGGTGTCAATTAGGGTTTTTGTGCCTAACTGTAGGCTAAGGGCTTGCAGTTGAATCATGAGGCGAAAGGCTAAAAATGAGGGGGCGACAGGTTACACCAATCAGTGTTCAAACAACATGCAATGGCGGCCGCATCAGGCGCCAGTGCATCCGTTGCCTCTGACAATGAGCACAAAGCCGCTCCCGCAGAAACGCTGCCCGTAATCGCTAAACAAATGCAGCCGACGCAAAAATGGCCGCTTTTGCGGCCGTTTTGTTGCTGGAAAATTACATCTAATCACTCAAAAATTGCGTCAGCGACTATTTTTGACGGGCTTCTAGTCACCCGTCCAAATAGAAGCCGGCCTCAAAATTTTTGGCTCGAGACCCACCCCAACCCTTACAGCAATGCAGGCACTGCGGGAACGCTAAACTCAGGGTCCACGCCGGCGCCGCCATCAGCATCGGCGGGTGGCACTTCGTGGTCCACATCTTCATCTATGGCGCCGGGGTGATGATCACCAGCATCATGATCAACGCCTGGCAAACGGCGCTCGCGTGGCGCAGGACCTTTTGCGGGGCCTTTATGTTGACCTTCTGCCGAATCACTTTCTGACTCGAGCTCAATACGCGTGGCAACGAACACACCGCTTTCCATCACCCCTTTAACTTCAAGCTCTAAACCAACTGCAGCCGCCAAAAAGGCTTGCGCGCTCGCATAGCCTTGGATGATTAGTGTATCGGGGACCTTGATGCTATGCCCATGGATACTGATAACACCGTCAACGACAGACTCAACTTTGCCCTCAGCCAACGCGCCCCTTAGAATTCCCCGGTGCTGGCACATTATGGCGCGCCACACGTACGGCCACCATTGCGCCGCCATCGGCTATTTTTTTATAGCCGCGCACATTCACAAAATCACCCGCCATGAGGTCTTTAATATTGAAAAAATGCAGATTCTTCTCACTCTCGTCATTTACACTGGTATCGACGCTCATTTCAAAAACAACGCCGTTCAGGGTAAACGTATTTTTTTTCCAGATCTATCGCTTGCACTACTCCCTCATCTTCAAATTTCACATTAAAAATCAGCTTAATACTGGATGCCACCAAATTTTTATCGGCATCCATAGTGCCGCGCACTTTAGCCATTATCCCATCGGCAAGATCACCCAACGCACCGCCTTCAATTTTCGTATCAGCCGTCAATAAAATTTTTGCCTCGCCCACTGTAAAACTGGTTCCGGGTATTAAATTACTGACCAGACCACCCGCTTCAGCGTGGAGGTTTTTTTCAGCCTTTTCATGATGTTTAATATCCATAGCGCTTAGGTGAACATTGCCAGCCGCAACCAAAATATCGTTAACCACTGCGCCGTGCACGCGCACTGCCATATCGTTTGCCAAGGTTTTAGCTGGCAAATCGTTTAGAGTCGCTTTTGAATAATCAACTTTTTTGCCATTTAACAAAAAGGTTTGTGCTGTTGTATCCAGGTCGGTGACTTTGCCTGCCAATTGCACATTGTTAGGTGTGGGGGATTTTTTGAGATCAATCCGCGTAGCCACCAAGGTTCCATCGGTATCGGTAAAACTACATATACGAATATTGTCGCCCACTTTGAGCGCCTCGGCGGTCAGCCCGTCTTCAAAAAAAGTATCTGCGGTAATCACAACAGAAACACCTAGGGCTACGATCACGCCGGCGGTCAAATCTATGCTATCGATGGGCCCCACCAGCCTTGAGTCACTTTTAAGTTTTTTAGCTGTGCCGTGAATACCATCGGGAGACAAGGTACCCTCGATAGTCACGAACTGACCTACGGCCAACTCCGCTTCGCTTTGCACGTCGCCGTCCACCTCAATAGCCGCAGCGCCCACGTCATAGTGGATGCCGTTCACGATCACACTACCAAAACCCGTCACCATGCCTTGTGTGAGTGTAGGTGTGCTAGCGATAACCGGTGTGGTGGGGGCGGGGTTTTGCGTTGGTGGGGTTTGGGGCTGTGCGGAACTGGCAGAATTACCAGAACCTCCGCCACAGGAAACTAATGAACCCGCTAAAAGCAATGTAAAACCGATTGGATATTTCATAGAGCAACCCTAGTTAGGTGGAGTGAAAACGTCATCTAATAGTTATCGTATACCACATCTGGTGAAATATATCCCACATGAAAACATTGTTGTGAATTCCGTCAAAAATTCCCCGCCATCGTCGGAACCCCAGGCAAGACATTGGAGCGAACACGCCATTGCCATCTAGAAAACACACAATATCCACAACTAGCCGTTGTGCATCGCCACAACACAGGTTATTTAGCTTAGAGACCTCAGTGAGGTGCCAAAACCTGTGTAATCCAGTGGTGTGAGACCTTTGCACGCAAAAAAATCGCGCCACGCTTGTGCCGCTGGATGATCCTGTTGACGTTTATAGGTTGAAGCCATGGGTAGCCAATAGGAATTATCTGGCCAAGACGAATCTTGGTGCCCAGAAGACAAACGCAGGAGCGAGTAGTGGGAAGCGGAACGACGGTTGGCGGGAAATGTCATTAAGTTAAGCGCAAAGCTGATTTTTCGAGTGATTTTTAGCCTCTATTTCGCCCTCCTGGGCGAGTAACTTTTTCTTTCATGAAGGCCGTCCTAGCCTTCACCCTTCGGGCAGCTTCGCTGTGGCAATTTGCACTAGGCAAATTGCTGCGTGGCCAAAAATTGCTCGGAGCAATTTTTAATCGCAAAGCGACCCGCAGGACTAAGCGCAAGGATGCGCTTAGTAAAGAAAAAGTCACCAAAAAGAAAGGCCACCCGACTTTTTGGTTTTTGCTGCGCAAAAATTCCCTCCCTCAAGCGCCACGGATGGCGCGAATGCAGAAATTGCAGGACGACCCCATGGATGGGGGAGGTAGAATTTCATCGGGAATGAAATCGAGCAATTTTCTGCCGAGGCGATTTTGATGGTCACCGTGGCGTGACGTCCTGTCCCGTCACAGCTCAAATGGACGTCCCGTCCATTTGCCCCTCAAAATCGCCTCTCCACTCGGCCAAAAAACGGGCTGGTCCCGCTTCGGCAGGACAATGGCTATAACTTGGAAAACGTTTTGAAAGGCTAAAATCCTTAACTTAATGACATTGGGTTGGCGGGAGGAGCCGCTGATCAGAGAGGGATGCGGATACCGTTACTGTCACGGATCACCGCCGAGCTATTGATCCAAGCCATCAACTGCTCTTCACTCAGCGGTTTCGAATAGTAGAAACCTTGCACTTGGAGGCAGCCTTTTGCCATCAGCCAATTGGATTGCTCGAGATGCTCCACGCCCTCGGCGATGACTTGCAGGGACATGTTATGCGATAGATCGATAATGGATTTGGCAATGGCGGCGTCGTTGGTATCTGTCTCGATATCTTTCACAAAGCTTCTGTCGATTTTCAATTTCTGGATGGGAAACCGCTGTAAATAAGCCAATGAGGAGTAACCCGTGCCAAAATCGTCGATAGCCAAGGACACGCCCAACCCATTCAAGCAATTGAGCATCTCTACCGCGCGCTCTGCATCTTCCATGGCTGAGCCTTCGGTTATTTCAAGCTCAAGGTATTGGGGGGCGAGACGCGAATTCATCAGCGCCTTAACCACCGTTTGTTCAAAGTGTTCTTTGCGAAACTGGATGGGCGAAATGTTAACGGCCACCTTGCCCAAGTTGATGCCCTGCATCAACCAAGCCTGAAACCGCTCGCAGGCATGGTTCAACACCCACTCTCCTAGGGGCTCAATTAAACCGGTTTCTTCGGCTAAAGGGATGAAATGCAGGGGTGACACCATGCCGCGCTCTTTACTGTGCCAGCGCGCTAAGGCCTCGAGCCCCACAATTTTGCCGGTGACGATATTCACCTGCGGCTGATAATGAAGGCATATCTCGTTTTGCTCGATGGCGCGCCGCAAGTCGTTTTCAAGCAGCAGATAATTCACCGCTTTATTGCTACTCATGGCGCCTTCAAAAAACTCGAAGCGATTTTTGCCGAGATTTTTGGCTTTATTCATGGCCAAACCAGCATGCTTCAACAGCAGATCGATGGTTTCGCCGTCGGCGGGAAATATACTCACGCCAATACTGGCTGTAGTGGTGATTTGATGGCCCTGCAACTTCACTGGCAGCGCTAGGCGATTTAGCAATTTTTGAGCGACCACTTCAATGTCAGCACGACGATTCACGTTCTCCAGCACAATCACAAATTCATCGCCGCTGAGCCGCGCTACTGTGTCGTTTTCCCGCAGCTGGCTGCGCAGGTTGTCGGCGGTAATCCGCAGCAAGTCATCGCCGGCATCGTAGCCTAGGCTTTCATTGATATTTTTGAAGCGATCAAGATCAACTAACAAAATTCCCAAAGTCTGGTTGGCGATTTTGGCGGTACCCAAACTCTTGTTGATGCGGTCGTAAAACATCGACCGATTGGCCAACCCGGTCAGATTGTCATGGAACACCATGTAATCCAGACGGGATTTATGATCCAGCAGCGAATTTTCCACCTGTTTAT
>CAMCXE010000255.1 GCA_945882995.1 Thalassocella blandensis
GATAGCCTTTCTCTCCCCGATTGCGTGCAAGCTCCCGGGAAATGGTCGATGGGTGTACGTCAATCATCTCGGCGATGGCATTTTGCTTCATGCCTATTTTCATCAGGGCGTATATCTGGCATCGTTTGTCTGTGGTCAGTTGTCGGTAAGTTGTCATTGCTATTTCTCTTGGTCGTGAAAAGGCGCCATCCTACCGATGACTGACCCCTTTCTCTAGCCGTTGGGAAATTGCACTTGTTGGTTGAATCTAGGCGGTATAAATGACCGACCGAGCAAGAAAATAACGCAGCGAGGGCGCGAAAAGTGAATTTCCGGAGGTGCCCTTAATGCATACTGCGCGCACAAGCTTGATCTTGCTGCAACACCTTCATCAGCGGTTCAATGGGCACTGGATGTGAATAGTAAAATCCCTGCACAAAATCGCAATGGTGCCCCTGCAAAAAGCCCTGCTGCTTGTGCGTTTCTACACCCTCTGCAACAATTTTCATGGGAATAACCTTACTCAAGCCTACAATCGCCGCCACCATTTCATCATGCTCCTTAGCCTCGCCGATGCGGTACACGAAGGAGCGATCGATTTTAATAAAATCCGGCGCAAAACGAATAATATAACTTAGCGAAGAATATCCGGTCCCGAAGTCGTCCAACGACATACGAATACCCTTGGCTTTGAGGGCACATACCTGATCCAAATTGTTTTCCGTATCTTCCAAAAACATTTGCTCCGTAATTTCTAAAATCAGCTTGTTCGCGGGCAGCCGACTTAGGCTCAAGGCTCTTTCCACTACCTGTTTCAGGTTTTTCTCATGAAACTGACGAACCGAAACATTCACGCTCACAGCAACGTCAAATCCTTTTGCATTCCAATCTACGGCTTTCTGGCAAGCCTCATTTAATACCCAGTCACCTATCTGGCATATCAACCCACACTCTTGCGCATAAGGAATAAAATCATCCGGCAACACTAGGCCACGCTGCGGGTGATTCCAGCGCAACAAGGCCTCCACACATTCAATTTTCCCAGACACCAAATTAACGACAGGCTGGTAATACACTTCAAATTGCTGCTGCGCAATGGCATTGCGTAAATCCGAATCTAGAATTAAACGGCTATTCGCCGAATGAGTCATTTCAGCACGATACACTTGGTAACAGCCTCGACCGCGAGATTTCGCGTCATACAAAGCAGTATCCGCGTTGCGTAGCAAGGTTTTAGCATCGTCGCCGTGAGATGGGTAAAGCGCCATGCCCAAACTCATAGCGATATGTACCCGCGCCGCCTCAAGCTGAATGGGCGCCTTAATTTTTAGCAACAACAGTTCCGCCACCTTCGCCACGGCATCTAATTTATTGATATCCTGCAATACCACCACAAACTCGTCGCCACCCAACCGCGTAACGCTATCGAATTTACGCAAACATTTTTGCAGGCGCAGCGCGACTACCTTTAACAGCTGATCACCCGCCTCGTGCCCCAAAGAATCATTAATCTGTTTGAAATTGTCGAGGTCAATAAAAAATACCGCAAACTGAGTGCCCAGGCGCTTAGCGTTGTGAATAGCTGCCTCTAATTCTTCCTGCAATTTTGCGCGGTTGCCCAACCCCGTTAAAGGGTCCTGATTCGCCAGCTGAATTAATTTTGCTTCATAACGCTTGCGCTCCGACAAGTCGTAGGCTTGATATAAATAACAAGGGCTACTATTGGTGGGGCGCAGCACGGCCACGCTGGTCATTGTGTGCACCAGACTATTGTCTCGCTTCAAAAAACTTTTTTCGAACTGAATAGAATCTAATTTAAGGCGCCGCAATTCGCGCAGTTTTTCCTGCTCAAACGAGGTATCCTCTGGCGCAGTGTGCTGCCGAATACTGGTTCCTTCCAATATCTGTTGACGACGATTTAAGTCTTGGCATTCGTACCCCAACATTTTTTTTAGGGTTGCATTGGCTTGTAATATTTTTCCATCCAGCGACACCAACGCCATCCCAATCGGGGCATAATCAAACGCGGCGTGAAATTTTTGCTCACTATCCGCTAGCGCTTGCCGCGTTAGTTCAAATTCGGTGATATCCGTATTGCTGCCAAGCCACCGCACTATTTTGCCGCTGACATCACGTTGCGCAATGGCGCGAGTGTCAAACCAGCGGTACTCCCCGTCGGCGCGCCGCAATCGCACGTAGATCAGCAAATCCGTACCGACTTTCACCACATTCAACCAGGTAGATGCCATGCGCTCACGGTCTTCTGGGTGCACATACTGCAACCAACCAAAATCTAATTGCTCGTCTGGACCGGCACCGGTATATTCGCACCAGCGGCGATTTAAAAAATCACAGCGCCCGTCTGGCAAACAGGTCCACGCCAACTGCGGCATACCTTCCACCAGATGCAACAGGCGCTCACTCATCGCTGCCGAGGTAACTTCAGTAGCGGCCCAATGCAAAGCCTTTTCTAGCGTCTTTTGTAGAATTTCCCACGTCAAACTGCGTTTGGTTAAATAATCATAAACCCCTTCGCGCATCACTTTGGCAACCAGCTTTTCGTCGCCATTACCGCTAATCATAATGACGGGAAATGGGTCTCCAGACACCGCAACTAACGACTTCGCTAAATCCGAGCCTTGGGTATCCCGCAGACGGTAATCGACAATGGCGCACTGTAGATGCTCGGTATGCATAATGTGCATCGCCGCCTCGGCCGTTTCGGCGGTAAATATCTGCAAATGCAAGCGTGTTTTGCCCAGCAAACGCACTATTTTTTCGCGGTCAACATCGTCATCCTCCACCACTAAAAGGTTGATTTTCCGCTGTTCCTTTTTGGCCTTCATCATAGCTGTGCCTTTTGGGTTGGCAAGCAAACCGCCTTGCGATAATCCTCCGGTAGTTACACTGGCCCCCTAAAGCTTGCGCCAGGCTAATTACCCACTCACCTTGATACCCTGAGAATGTTCCATGCTGCTAAAAACCTCGACAGCACCCGACGTAGGGGTGTTCAAGGACTACTAATTTACTGATTTTCTCCAACTAATTCGTGCAGTTATCTAAATAGTCGCCACAATTAGCGTATGCCAATCGCCATCCACACACTGTGCGAATTGGCACAAAAAATTAGCCGCTTCAACTACCGAAAACTAAGCTTTCTACGCTACTGCCTGCGGAAAATAAAATTCTGCTGCTGCATCCTGCACGCCTTCATAAAACCCCACCCAAAGCGCATCACATTTTGCAGCCTACCCGCGTGCGCTCAGCCAAAAAACCTGACACGCCGGCTATTGGCGCGCAGCAAAACGCGGCCACCAAACCCGAAAACAGCAGCCGCGCTGTCCATCCCGACTAATTAATTCGAGCCTGCCGCCATGACTCGCCGCAAGGCGGCGCGCTATGGACATCCCCAAACCCGTACCAGCCGCGTTATTGTGCAATGATTGAAATAGCTTGAACACACGGTTTTGCACCGCTTTCGGAATGCCCGGACCATTATCGGTAATGGTAAACAGGCAATAAATACCGCTGGCTTCAACGTCAAGGTTGATTGCGGGGTCCAGGCCATCATGATGTTTAACCGCGTTGCTAAATAGATTGCGCAATACAGTTTCCAACGGTGTTTGGGCGGCCTGAATTTGTGGCAGTTGAATATTGGTGGTGACGCGAAAATTATCTGGAACAGGCTGCAACTCGACAATATTTTGCAACAAGCTATCCACATCAATGAGCGTTACCGCCTTAAAACCTGCGCTGGACTGAGCATGACGCAAAAGATCGTCCGTTAAACGCTCCATGCGATCGATACGCACTTTAATGCGCTCCACGTTTTTAGTGACGGCAGGTGAGGCTGCGCTGCCCAAATCCTCCATAATCCAGTCTAATAAATCGGCAATGCCGCGCAACGGCGCTTTCAAATCGTGGGAGGCAACGCTGGTAAATTCTTCTAGGTCGGCGTGGGCTTGCTGCAAATTCAATTCCAAGCGTTTACGATCCGTAATATCCGTGATTCCGGCCACTACGAGTGGCGCCTTATCTCCTTCAACGAGACTTAACGCAATTTGAATCGGTATTTCAGTGCCGTTTTTATGAAGCGCAGTTAGATCCTGCCCCATGTCCATCCCGATTGCACAGGGTTGGTTTGCAAAATTTTGTATATGCTGCAAATACTCTGAGCGGTAGCGGTCGGGCAGTAGCATTGCCATCGATCGCCCGATCAACTCCTGACGCTTAAAGCCGAATAATTCGGTCATTTGGACATTAGCGAGCCGAATTTCCCCCAAGGAATCTACTAATATTTTCCCCTGAGGCGAAGCATCATCCAAACTGGCGAAAAGCGATTCAATGCGGGTGTCGAGCCGTTTACGTAAACTGATGTCCACAATTGTGGCGGCAATCACCGGCTCTTCACCGGCGGTTAAGGTGCGCAATCCAATCTCCACAGGAAACTCACTGCCATCTTTACGCCTGCCAAGCAGGTCGCGTCCAGTGCCCATATAGCGGGTGACTGGCGAGTGCGCATAACTCTCCCGCAGTTGCACGTGTCGCGACGCGAGGTGTTGCGGCAATAATACCTCAACGGGCTGATTAATTAACTCTGCCCGGCCGTAACCAAATAAACGTTCCGCTTCAATATTGAGATAAAGAATAGTGCCATTAAGCGCTGTAACCACAATACCCTCAGGCACCAACTCTACGATTGCCTGGGCGAAATCCGCGCGCTGGCGCATTGGATTTTGACAGTATGTTTCCAGCGTCATTCTCGTCCTCCATTACAATTCGTTTGAGCCATCCAACCCACGCACAAGATATCAGTCACATGCGAACACTAAGCAAACCCACAAAAAAATTAGAAATACCCTAAGCAGTGGCAGGCAAATCATACGCCTATTGCATTAGAAATCAAACAAATTAACTCATTCTTTTTAATGAATTCAGTCAATACAAAATTAAGCCTTTACCTCATACCTTGCCTATTATTGAAAATATCCATATTTCAAACGATCGAATTAATTATACGACCAATTAAAGCAGCAACGTTAACGGCTGTTAAATGGGTGCAGGTGGCGATGATGCAGTAGCCCACGATGCAACTTAGGCCGTGGAAATAAATAATCATCCCAAATCCACCCTATGCCGGTATGCGAATAAACCATTGCTCTAGACCAGCTTTTCTCTCCAATTTTGACTCGAGCTCTTGCATTTCTTGCCTAGAGAGAGACACCCCGCTTTCGTAGGCTTTTTTG
>CAMCXE010000256.1 GCA_945882995.1 Thalassocella blandensis
AGGCCACCCGCTTACCACCACCGTTCTCAGCCCAAGCGGCAACAAGCTTAGCGAAAGCACCAACGAAGCCGGCATAGTCGGCATAGATGCCGAAAACCTCGGCGCTAAAAACTCGCTGGCAATGGCCAGCGGCTCTGGGGCACTAGGTCCCTTGCAGATCTACACCAAAAAATCAGTGGAAACCTCATTTAACTACATCAGCAGTGTGCTTACCGAAACCGCTACGCAAGCGCCGCTCAGCGAGGTGATAACCACCATACGCCCCGACGCCTACGGCAACGTAACCTGTTTGCAAGTAGTCACCAATGACGATCAGTCGTTTGGCGCATTACCCGCCACCAACTGCGCTGCGCTACCCGCTGCGGGCGCCACCAGTTTAGCCGTCAAAACCACCACCAATAGCTACGCCGCCAATACGGGCACTGAACCCAACACCCAGTGGCGAGCTCTCGGCCGCCTGCTGACCACTCGAGTCACCAGCGACCGCCGGGACACACCATCTAAATCGCTTAGCTCCAAATTTGGTTATTTTGCGGTTAATGATAGCGCTGTGGCCTGCGCAGCCAGCAGTTCAAGCCTCGCCGGCATGCTCTGCGCCGAAATGGTTGAGTCACCCACCGCCGAGCCCACAGCAACCACTCAGCATTACTACGACTATTGGGGCAACAAAGTCTTCAGCGCCAGCACCGCCAATGGCAAAACGCGCCTCTCGCCACTCACGGTAATGGACAACACCGGCCGCTTCCCCCAAGCCAGCTACGCGGTATTCAGCACCCGGGAAAGTGCCAATAATTCCCCTGACAGCGCCTACAACAGCCTAGGCGCCAGCATAGGCAAAGTGCAAAAAGTCAGTGAAGTGGTGCTGCGCGACAAACACGGCATCCCCCTGCAAACCCATAACTACAACGGCGCCCGCACCTATACCGTCAACCGCACAGCTGTTACACCTTTCGGCCAAGCCTATTTCAGTACTGACTCCAGCGGCGCCGCCCAGCACGTCAAAACCAGCCTCGACAAGGCCAACTGCCCCGATGGCACCGCCTACGCCACGGAAAAAACCATAGAAGCCGGCAACACCACCAAAGTCTGCTTCAACAAAATCGGCCAAGAACTGCGCGCCCTCACCCATGGGTTTGACGGCCGATGGGTAGCCGCCGACAAAGACTATGACGTACTTGGCCGCGTAATTCGGTCCAGCGAACCCTATTTTATTAATGGCGCCGATCCCAGTGGTTATACGGACCTCAGCTACGACCTCCTAGGCCGCCCCCTGCAAACCCTGCTGCCCTTTAACGAAACCGATGCAAACGGCGACGTAACCACCACACGTGCCTCGGCGTCTGTGGCCTACTACGGCTTTGTTACCACCACCACCAACCCCAAAGGCCAAACCAAAACCGAAACCAAAAACGCTTTGGGCCAAACCATTAGCGTTTTGGAGCCCACCGGCGATACCAGTAGCCAAGCCACCTATGCCTACGACGCCCAAGGCAACCTCACCAGCCTGCGGGACCCAGCCGGCAACACCTCAACACTGGTCTACGACAACCTCGGCCGTAAAAAAACCATGGCCGACCCCGACAAAGGCACCTGGTCGTATTTTTACAACAGTTTTGGCGAACTCACCTGCCAGCAGGATGCAAAAGCCCAAACCATCACCACCGACTACGACTTCGCCGGCCGCGCCATCCAGCGCATCGACCGCACCAACAGCACCTGCGCCAACCTGGGCAACGCCATTACCGCGCAAGCCCAATGGCAGTACGACACCGCGCCTTTTGGCTTAGGCAAAGCCGAGTCCGAAAAAGACCTCATCAGCGGCTTTGCGCGCTACGCCAGCTTCGACGCCCTCGGTCGCCCCAGCATCACATCCACGGATATCCCGGGTGTTAAGAATGTTATTGAGCGCCACAACGAAAAAGTCACCTACGACGCCTACGGCCGCGTGTACCAAAACTTCGACGCCGCCCGCACGGGTATGGATTTCAGCAATAACGCTACTGTAAACGTCTATAACGAGTTCGGGTTTTTGAGGGAGGTGCGAAACGCCGAGACCGCCGCCAACGAAAGCTACTACCTCGTCACCGGCACAGACATGCGTGGCAATGTAACCCAGTACAAACAGGGGGGTGTTACCACCACCACCCAAGCCTACAACGCCAAAACCGGCCGCATTGAGTCTATCGACACCTTTGGCGCAATGAATTTCAAGGTGCAAAGTTACGCGGTGAAATGGGACCACCTGGGCAACGTGCTCAGCCGCAGCGAAAGTCGCTACAACGATACCAGCCAGCGTTGGAACGAAACCTTCGGCTACGACGCCGCCAACCGCCTCATCAACAACAGCTGGCAAACCGGCACGGCCTCGGCCGTAGTGCAATCTGTGCAATACAACGCCCTCGGCAACATCACCTACAAAAGCGATGTGGGTGCCTATGGTTACAGCAAGGTCAAAGCTGGGCCCCATGCGGTTACCTCAGCTGGGGCGAATAGCTATGAATATGATGCTAATGGCAATATGACCTTCGACCGAGTGAGTGGCGTAACCCAACGTACCATGACCTATTCCGTGGCGGACCAACTGACATCGATTGGCGTTGAAGGCACCTACCAGGTTAACCGCACCACCCTTAACTCAACCACGTTCAACTACGGGACGGATCGCAGCCGCTACAAGCGTGTTGACAACCGAATAACAAACAACCCAACAACCACCCTCTACATCGGCAGTGTAGAAAAAATCACCTACGGAAACGGCACCCGCGAGTGGAAACGCAACATCGCCGGTGTAGGGCAAATAACCATTAAATTTGACAGGGCCGGCAACAACACCGGCAGCACCACTCACTATTTCCACAAGGATCATTTGGGTAGCATTACCGCCATTACCGATGGCGCCGGCATACTGCTGCAAGAAATGGCCTTCGACCCCTGGGGAAAACGGCGCTCTACCCAAATGTCCGGTTTTGCCTATGCCAACAACACGTACACCCCGCCCATTACCACACGCGGGTTTACCGGGCACGAAATGGTGGACGAAGCCGGCATCATCCACATGAACGGCCGCATTTATGATGCGCGGCTGGGGCGGTTTATGCAGGCGGATCCTATTATCCAAGCGCCGACTATGATTGGTAGCTTGAATCGCTATTCTTACTGTATGGATAATCCGTTGAATGCGGTGGATCCTAGTGGGTTTAACTGGTTTAGTGATGCTTGGAAGCATGCTCGGCCGTTTGTGGGGGCGATTGTGGCGATAGTCATGACAGTCTATGCCCCTGCGGGCGCGGGTCTTTGGTGGTCGGTACTGGTTGGGGCCACATCAGGGGCGGTGGGAGCCGCGGCCAACGGCGGGAATATATTGAAGGGGGCACTTGTTGGAGCGTTTAGCGCGGCGGCGTTTTATGGGGTGGGGCAAGCATTCCAGGGGGTTGGAGCGGTAAATGGCAACGGCTTCTTAGGTTCCGGCATGAACGGCGCTGCATTTGCGGCAAAGGTCTTAGCCCATGCTACCGTCGGCGGCGTCATGTCTGTGCTGGAAGGCGGGAAATTCGGAAATGGGTTTATCTCTGCAGGTATTACGCAAGCCTGTGCAGGCGGCATCGACCGGCTTGGGGGAGCAGGCACTTCAGCCTATGCCTCGGGAGCAAATCGGGCGCTAAGAGTGGCTGCGGCTGCTATTGTTGGTGGTACAGCATCGGCGGCGTCCGGTGGGAAATTTGCTAATGGTGCGGTGACGGGGGCGTTTTCTAGGGCTTTTAATGAGGAGAGTTCGGGGCATGCGGAAGAGCGGGGGAAGAAATTCATTGAAATGGAATTTAAAGCAAGCGCTGATATTTTCGGCACTGAAGTAAGTGCTGGTGTAGACAAAGATGGGCCATTTGCCTCTGTAAAACGTAATGATGTGGAAGTGAATTCAAGATGGGAAGTTAGCGCAAGTAAAGGAGGCGTTGACGTAACCAACGAAAAAGGGTTTTTAGTAGAATTTAAAGAGTTCGCTGCGGGCATATTCGGCGCTAAAGCTGGAGTTACTAGCGACGGAAATATAACGCTGGCAAAAGAACTAAATGTAAAAGGGGTAAACGTAGGAGTAAAAGCCGAAATAGACCCGGTAACAGGTGTGACAACAAACAACGGCCTTTCTGGCAATGCTGCTCGAGCGCTTCAGAATTTCGATAGCAGAATGGAAGAGGCGGAAAAAGCGGCCATGGGCAATTAGATTTACGGGAGGCTAATTTATGACCAAGAATACATGTGTGGCATTTGTCCTTTGTGCTTTGTTTTCCTCAAATTCATTTTCATGCAATAGGGAGGAGGGAATTTTTACAAAAGAAGCAAAACCAATTTACACCGCATTCAGTGAAAAAAACTGGAAAAAGGTTTTGCCTTTAATTAACGACCTGCAAGAGTCACCCCTAAAGAACTATTGGCTTGGTATGTGGTATTACTCAAAAGAGAATGAAATGTATAACCCGCAGACCTCCATTGAGCTATGGGAAACCGCCTCCAAGCAGGGATGCTTTGAGGCCAAGCTAACACTGGCAGGTGCGCTGTTTACAGCAAAGGACCCAAGAATCGCAAACATAGGAAAATCAATCACCTTATATAAGGAATTGCTGCCGGACCTAGAAAAGAAATCTCAGTCCGGATCCTCCACCGCTCTTTGCAATTTGGGTTTGATGTATATGTTAGGTATCGTGGTTCAGAAGGACTTGAAAAAATCATTAGCTTTATATGAGCGTGTTTCAGATATCGATGACACTGTCAATAACTGTAAGTCGAACTATGAAATATTGCAAAAACTAAAAGGTCTGGGTGAGTTGTAGATCAGGGATCAATGGGGTGTGGAAGATGGCGATCAATGAAGGATCAATGGAAGGATCAATGGGGTCAGACTCTGAGGTATCCCCACAAAATATACAATAAATTCAATGACATGGAAAAAAATCTTTAGGATAATATCGCGAAGAGTGCGAACATGAGGGCTGGCCCCGAAAATCTCACTAATCAAGAAGCCCCCATGTCC
>CAMCXE010000257.1 GCA_945882995.1 Thalassocella blandensis
GCTTGAGGGAGGGAATTTTTGCGCAGCAAAAACCAAAAAGTCGGGTGGCCTTTGAAGCGCATGGATGCGCAAATGCCGCGAGCGCAGGATCCCTACATGGATGTAGGGAAGTAGAACAATGCAGGAGCAATTGTCGGAGCGCTCACGAGCGGCCTTTTTGGTGACTTTTTCTTTACCAAGTGCATCCATGCACTTGGCCCTGCGGGTCGCTTCGCGATTAAAAATTGCTCCAGCAATTTTTTGGCCACGCAGCAATTTGCTGGGAGCAAATTGCCACAGCGGAGCTGCCCGAAGGGTGAAGGCCACGAAGGCCTTCATGAAAGAAAAAGTTACTCGCCCAGGAGGGCGAAATAAAGGCTAAAAATCACTCGAAAAATCAGCTTTGCTATTAACTTAATGACATTGGCTAGGTATTGCCTTGCCATTTCACCTGCCATTTGGAGCCTACCATGCAAGTGCAAAAACTGAGCGATCTCTACAAAAACTGGGCGGAACTAGAACAACACCGCAACAGCTGGCACAACCAAACCCTAGAACACCTTTTCGCCCGGGACAGCAACCGTGGCCTGCGCTACCGAGTAAGCGCCGCCGGCCTAGAGCTGGACTACGCCAAAAACCACCTCACCGACGAAACCCTTAAACACCTACTGAGCATTGCCCGTCAGGCGGACCTACCCGGCGCCATCAAACGCCTGCTGGGTGGCGCCCACGTGAACAACACCGAAGACCGCCCCGCCCTGCATAGCGCCCTGCGCCACATAGGCGCCCCTATCACCGCCGAACACCAGCAGGTTGAAGAAACTCTAACCCGCATGGCCCAATTGGTAACCGCGGTACACAGCGGCAGCTGGACGGGCTACACAGGCGCCGCCATCACCGACGTGGTGAATATCGGCATTGGCGGCTCGGACTTGGGCCCGCGCATGGTCACCAAGGCGCTGTCGCCGTTTCATACCGGACATGTGCGAGTGCATTTTGTGGCCAATATCGACGGCGCGGAAATCACCGACCTGCTCAAACAACTCAACCCTGCCACCAGCCTATTTATTGTGGCCTCCAAGTCTTTCTCCACTCAAGAAACCCTGGAAAACTCCCTGAGCGCCAAAGCCTGGATGCTCGCCGGCGGGGCCAGCCAAGGGGATTTAGCCAAGCATTTTGTGGCCATTTCATCGCGGGTGGATACAGCCGTAAGTTTTGGCATTGCTGCGGAAAATGTGTACCCCATTTGGGATTGGGTGGGTGGCCGCTACTCCTTGTGGAGCGCCATTGGGTTGCCCATCGCCATGGCCATTGGCATGGATAACTTTAACCAGCTGCGCGCCGGTGCCCACGCCATGGACACCCACTTTGCCGAAGCGCCCCTAGAGAAGAATTTACCGGTACTCATGGGGCTGATTATGTTCTGGTACAGCAACTTTTTTGGCGCTACCACCCAAGCCGTATTGCCCTACGCCTACCACCTGCAACTGCTACCCAATTATTTGCAACAGCTAGAAATGGAAAGCAACGGCAAAAGCGTCACCAAAACCGGCATCCCCGTGGATTACCCCACCGGCGCCATTGTGTGGGGCACGGAAGGCACTAACGGCCAACACTCGTTTCACCAACTTTTACACCAAGGCACCACGCTAATCCCCGTGGATTTTATTGCCACTCTGCGCAGCCACTCGCCACTCAAACACCAACATCGCCTGCTATTCGCCAACTGCGTAGCCCAAAGCCAAGCGCTGCTCACCGGCCGCAACCTGCAGCTCACCGCCAAAGAACTCTTAAACCAAGGCGCCAACCCCATCGAAATCGAACGCCTAGCGGTACACAAAGTGCACCCCGGCAACCGCCCCAGCAACACCATCGTCATGGACTTACTCACACCCCACAGCCTGGGCGCATTAATCGCCGCCTACGAGCACAAGGTGTACACCCTAGGCGTGCTGTTGAATATCAACTCCTTCGACCAATGGGGCGTAGAGCTGGGCAAACTACTGGGCAACCACGTGAACATCGCCCTTGAAACCACCGATGTACCCGGCGATTGGGATTCTTCCACCGCCGAGTTGATTCGACGGTTTGGTGTGGCGAATGAGAGCTAAGCGGGGTCGTTTTTGACTCGATAAATAAAAAAGGCCCTAAATTTTAGGGCCTTTTTTATTTGGGAAAAGACCTTTGCACGGTTTCAGTTGCGTGTCGCAACTGCCGCTGGATGATCCAAAAACGCATGAATATATCCCTATAGCTCAATTCATCCTTGAATTGAGGGTTTTGGATCATCCAACGGCAGTTGCTTGGGGAGATTGTCTTGCGTGCAAAGGTCTCAGGATGGATGCTCCTAAAACACACAACTACACGCGGCGGCGACGCACCAAACCTAATGCCACACCACCCAGCACCAACAACGCCAAAGGCGCTGGCTCACTCACCACAAGGTGCGCCGTCACGGCAACACCATCCAAAAAATTACCAGTAGTGGAATTCGTGCTGGTCGTAAACCGAATGGTGGTTAGTAAATTATTCGCCACAAAACTGTTGCTGTAATGGGCCCAGCCAGTCGTCACATGATCGTCCATCAACTGGCTAAGGTTACCCACACTAAAGTTGAAACTCTCATTGTTACTGCCACGCCCGCGGTAAAAAAACGACACATCGTAGGTTTGGCTCAACACCGTCGGAAAGGTTTGATAAATGGAAAACACACTGCCCGTATAAGGGTGCGCATTAAGTTCAGCATGCTGCTGCCCTTCCGCCGCCGCAACACCATTCAAGTGATCCCAAATTTCGATATTACTACCGTCCCAGCCATTTACCTCTGCGGCTGTAAAATATTTCCAAGCACCCGGGGCAACCGCATTATCTTCAAAAGCCACCATTTTGTAATAAATTGGCATGGGCCGAAGCCGCGGCAAATACGCCCGCTAGCAATCCAAACAGGTTTGATTTTAAAAACTGAAATTTCATAGTGGTTCTGTCCGTTACACATCATTCAAAAAGCGGTTCTTTGCTTCACGCACGCAATGGCGCGCTGTTAATTCATATATAGCTCACAAATCAGCCATGGCGCCTAAAATCCGACAGGCGTCAAACCGCACGAGGGAACCGTCCGCTCAGCGCCAAACGGCGGGGTATGGCATCGCTGACAAAAAGGCTGTACTCCCTAGCGCGCTTTGACCGATAGGTTTGCCAATATCCGAATATGCGCATGCGCGTTTGCCGGCTTGTGGGCAGGTGGTAGAACTTTTATAGTCACCCACTTAGCACCCAAGCCCTCTCGAATAGGCGCGCGCGTAATATCCAAATGTTAGAACCCTATTGAGACTCCGCTATGACTGGCATTTATGATTGGAACCCAATGCCGCATAAAGTGGACGTAAAGTGTCCATGCTGTGTATCCAAGGCGGCTTTCGAATTTGCGGAGGTGGTACGAATCTCGAAAAAGGAAGACGTGCCATTCTTCCAAGCTTCTGAACAGTTTGAGTACAGGCGCTTTCAGGATTCCTGCGGCCATTTTTGGCATGGCGCACTCTACTTCGCCGGTCTTCATGGCTCCCCATCTAGGGCATTGTTAAGCTTACCGGAGGGCTATAGTCCAACGAATTGGCAGCACTCCAAGTACCTATACAGGAGCCACGGTACTGACTTGGGGGCAGTCTCTTGTCCGAGGTGTGGCAAACGATCAAAGCACCAACTGCGCTGGCCTGCCGATGCTTACTACTCAATTACCTATAAAGGGGATGAGCTATGGGCATTCAACCGCGAGTCGGCTATTGAGCTGATCGACTACATCGGCGGAAACTCGAGGAATGTCTCCAAATATCGTTGGAGCAACTTTCTCCTACACATACCCTCCATATTCAAGAGCCATAAGGCGCGAGCAGAAGTCACCAAGCGTTTGGGCAGGCTACTTTAGCGTGCCCGGGACTTTACTCATTCGCTGCAGGCGCGACGGACCGCAACCTGCCTCTAAACCTTACGATCCACCTCGAAATTTGGAATTTCCATGAATGAAGAAAAACTCCTAAAATTTATTGACCACCTTAAAGCGGGCTTTGAGGATAAGTCCCTTATAGTACTTAACGGGCACTTGCTATTGGAGTTGGCGTTACGTGACTACATTAGCAAACGAGTTCAAGCTCCAGAAAGGATTGATGGTGCTCAAATTAATTTCGCTGCGCTCATTATCTTCGCATCGGCTTTAGATGATTGCCATACCGATCAGTGGTTATGGTCAGCTTTAAAAAAAGCCAACGCGCTAAGAAATCAGCTTGCCCATAATTTGGAACCCAAAAAAATAGACACGCTAGAGTCAGAGTTTATTAACTATGTCACAGCGCACGATGGGGTGGCGTCTATTGAAATAGATGATATCGAATTGAAATATGGCAATCTCGCCATAGCATTTTTGCAAATTTTTGACGGCCTTTTACATTCCCACCCAACCTCCATCGAGCCTGCAGAAAAAAAGAGACGCACCACAGGAAAAACCGGTCTGCTAAAGATGCTAGATTCTGCAAAAAAAATCAGATGAGTAATTAACAGGATCGCAAAGCGAGCTTGCCAAATGCGTAAGCCGCGACTTTTAGCAAAACTCCACACAACTGAACCATAAGAGAGCTAAAAAAGGCAGGTGACCGATCAGCAATAATGGCCAAATAACGCTAACGCGGGTCATGACCCGCACTACAAAACTCAGCACCACAGCCCCGCATATAATACGCAAGCAGCCGGGGATCACGCGCATGCGCAATATACAAACGATAGGCTAGAACAAATGCAATTCTCAGAAATCAGCAAAGTATTAATGTTTGCGCCATTTTTTGTGGCTATTTCTCTCGTAGTTTTGGGAATGTTTACTGCTTTCACGGGTATCGGTCCTGCCAGCAATAATTTCGCCTTTATGACATTGGCAGCTATCGCCGTTGGTTTGGTGGCGGGGGTCATTTCTTTATTTTTTGCAAAACCTATGTGGGTTTGGTGGCGTGTATTAGCTGGAGCGCTATATGTACCAACCACCATTTTCTCCCTCTT
>CAMCXE010000258.1 GCA_945882995.1 Thalassocella blandensis
GACACCGCCTATGCCAGAAAGATTATTGAAAGTTGGCTTAGGTTGAGTGGTAATTAGGTAACTTGATGACATTGGGGGAGTCAGAAAGGTTGCCCTAATTACCACAATCCATAGGTTGTAATCAGGATTTACACCAACACCAACTTAACCCGCCGCTTGCCCATATCCACTTCGCTCACTTTAACCCGCACGGCTTGATCCAGCTGGTAGGCAACGCCCTCAACGGTTAGCACCATGCGTTTGGCGTCGTAGCTTTTGGCCTGTTTTTTATCGAATTGCACAAAACCTTCTAGGCCGGTTTCCACCATTTTCACGCCGAATCCTTGCGGTGTGACTATGCGAATAAACGCCTGATCTTCCAGCCCAATTTGCGACTGCAAATAATGGCAGGACAACCAAAGTTCCAGCTCGCGCACGGCCATACGGCCGCGGTTTAGGGTTTCTTGTAATTGCTCCACTTGTTTGGGGTTGGCCGCTTGGCCTTTGTGGCCTTTGATAATTTGGCTGATGGCCCAGTGGTTGCATAAATCCGCAAAGCGGCGGATAGGCGAGGTAACCGTGGCGTAGTGGTTAAAACCCAAGCCCATATGCGCGGAAGGCTCACCACTGATCTCGCTGGAACGCATCATGCGTTTGAGTGGCGACAACAGGTGTTGTTTTTCGGGGTTATTTTGTAGGGATTTTAAAAGTTTTAAATACTCAGCCAGCTCGAATAAATCACCTTCGGGTGGCTGGCCGAATTCTTCTTTCAGCAGTGCTTTTACTTCGCCTAAGCGCTCGGCACGAAAGCCGCCATGCACCGCGTGGATACCCACTTTATGCGCTGCTAGCAACTCGCCCGCGCTTTGATTGGTCAGCAGCATGGCCTCTTCGATCATGCGGTGCGCCATGTTGCGCTCGCGTTTTTCAATGTGGTCAATGTGCCCCTGTGCGTTCAGTATCAGGCTGTAATCATGTGGCTCGTCTGGAATCCAATGGTGGCGTTTACGCTCGGCCAAACGCTCCAGGGCCAGCTGTTCCAAGGCGCGCAGGCTGAGGTGCACGGTCTCTGCGCTATCAAGCGGCAGGTCACCTTTTAGGAACGCCGCTACTTGCACATAGTTAAGCTTATGGTGCGACTGAATTTTGCCGAGACTAAATTTGCTGCTTAACACTTGGCCCTGCAGGTTAAGGTGCATGGTGCAGATAAGTGCCGGGCGCACTTGGTTTTCTACCAGTGAAAAGGAATAGGTGGCTAAGCGCTCAGGCAGCATGCACAGGTTTTCGCCGGGCAGGTAAACCGTTTGCGCGTGGTCCCGCGCGGCGCGGCCTAAATGGCTGCTGGCGGGAATAAAACTGGCGGGGTCAGCAATGGCAACCTGTAAGGTAAAGCCGTCTGCGGTGGCTTCACAGAACACGGCGTCGTCCATGTCTTGCGTGCTGGCGCCGTCGATGGTTACAAACGGCACCGCGCTAAAGTCTTCCCGGTCGTCCAAGGCTAGCGCCGCGGTAGCGCAACCTTCCATTTGGCCTAAAGCGTCTTTGTGCCAATAACAGTACAAGCCGTGGCGGGCAATAACCAATTTGTGCTCTATGTAGGGGTCGCCGGGTTGCCCTAAGCGCGCCACCACTTTGGCCGTGGCCTTGCCGTCCGCATAGGGGTGAGTGGTGAGTTCTGCTAACACCCAGTCGCCATTTTGGCATTTGCCGCGCATCTGCGGCGGTACAAACAACCAGCGGGAAAAATTGTCCATTTGCGGCAGCACAAAATGGTGCTGCTCTTTGGTTTTGTATTGGGCCACGAAGCGTTTAATGCCGGGCGTTATCAGCGCTTCAAATTGTGCTTCTAACTGCTCTTTTTCGTTTTTGGTAATGAGGATTCTGACGCGATCGCCTGGCAGTACACGCTGCATTTTATCCGCATTTAAAAAAGCATCGCGGCCGTCATCTAGCCTTACAAAGCCGTAACTGCCTTTAGAACCCACAACAGTGCCTTCGCCGTACTCTTTACTCGCCTTGATCGCTGTTTTAAGTTGTGACAGCTGGGCAAGGGTGGACTGGTCTAACATGGTGGATCTCGAATAGGTTTTGAGGGCGCGCATAATAACAGGTTAAAGTGGCTATCGAGCAAGGCTCGTCGATACCTTAAGCCCCTAGCCGCACAGCAAAGGCGCGGCGCATGGTCATTATTTTGCGTTTTGTGAGGAGCATTGCACCTTGACCCCAGATTCAAACACTCCGGCAACCACCCCGCCTGAACTCCCGCTTGGCCGCTACCGCCACTATAAAGGGGCGGAATATCAGGTGCTGGACCTAGCGCGCCACTCAGAAACCCGCGAGTGGTTGGTGGTTTACCGCTGTTTATATGGCGATTTCAGCCTTTGGGTGCGGCCTTTAGCTATGTTTCAGGAGTGGGTTGACCATGAAGGCGCGCCGCAGCCGCGTTTTAGCTGGTTGGCCCCCATGGCGCCGCAGGAGGCGCACTCCGCGTGAGCCAGGAACACGAATTTTTTATGCGTGAAGCGCTAGCACTGGCGCAACAAGCAGCAGAGGCTGGCGAGGTGCCGGTAGGGGCGGTGTTGGTGGCCGGCGGGGAAATTGTAGGGCGCGGTTTCAACAACCCCATCACCGCCTGCGACCCCACCGCCCACGCCGAAATTGTCGCCCTACGCCACGCCGGCCAGCGCCTCAATAATTACCGCCTGCCCGATACCCGCCTGTACGTCACCATAGAACCCTGCGCCATGTGTTTTGGGGCCTTGGTGCACGCTCGCGTGGCGCAGGTCATATACGGCGCCAGCGAACCCAAAGCCGGTGTGTGCTCCACGCAAAGTCATTGGGTAAATGGTGCCTGGTTTAATCATCAGGTGCAGTTGGAAGGTGGCGTTTGCGCGGCTGAAGCGGCGGAGTTAATGCAAGTTTTTTTTGCGCAGCGGCGGTTGGCGAAAAAGGTGGCTAAACCGGGGGCGGCTTAATCCTGAAAAAATATAGTGGTGATGACTGGCTGCGCTATAGCAATGTTGCGCAGCACGGGCAAGCTCTAGTGCAAGATTCGTATTTTCAAAAAAAAATTCGTAAATAAAATAGGGAAACACCATGTCCTGGCTCATCACAAAATATTTTATTACCGCAGCTATTGTTGTTTTGGTCTCTGAGGTTGCAAAACGCAGTGATAAAATGGGCGGGCTTATTGCCGCTTTGCCTATCGTCTCTGTTCTGTCACTCGTATGGCTTTACCTCGAAAACCAACCGCAATCAAAAATCGCCAATCACGCGCTCTATACTTTTTGGGACGTAATTCCTACGTTGCCCATGTTTCTAGTTTTCCCATTTCTATTAAGTCGCCTCGGGTTTTGGCTTACGCTTTTGGTTTCGGCGGTCATCACCTTAATCGTATTTGACGTTTTAGCCATTATCGGTCGTCGGTTTGGTGTTGAATTGCTTTGAAAAATCTAATAGACAGGGATAAGTAATCTGTAGAACGGGTTGGCCAGATGCGTAACTTGCTAATTCAATTTGAGGTTCACGCGTAAGTGCAATTAGCAGTTTGGAAAAATTAGACGGTACCCTATTAGACGTTACCAAGCATCATTGTCAGGTGTCATGATCCCCCCCCAACAATGTCATTAAGTTAAGCCCTACCGCGCTCGTTTTGCACTGATATAGAAGCGTATTTTTCGAATTTTGGCATTGGATCTAACGAAGGATCGGCCGGGCCTTACGGCGCACACCGTATCAAGCAGCAAGGCGATATAGTGTTCAAATAACCGCTCGAACTGCCCCCGAGAAACCATCTTCACCAATAGATGCTTCATTGCGGATAGCCCATGCGACACATTAATTTTGTACGCATGCTCACGATGGGCGTAGCGTTTTTTGACCCGTTGCTGCGCGCAGCTAGCCGCCGCCATCGCGATATTGTGCGTCAATACCTTTGCGGCAATATCCTGTTTTATAGCGTGCACGCTCAAGCCCGTAAAATTCTCAATTTCGAGTTTATTTTTCTTAAAATGATAATCAACCTCTATACCCCAGCGACGCCCATACAGGTCGTAAAAGTCCTCATGGGGATAGCGTTCCGCATCGAGCAAGGTGGTAAATAGAATTTCAGTTTCGCCCGTTGGAAGCGCTATTTTTAAGACGCGCAAAAGAAAGGGCTCGAGCGATAACCCGAGATTATTACACTGCGTTTTACTCGAATGGTTGGGATGAAATTCTATCAGCGCATCAACTTCGCTAGACGCGATAAATTCCTCGATGCTAGGTGACCAGGCCGTACTGGCGCGCATGCAAAAATCCCGATTCAGACCTCTATGCAAGGCAAAAAGCCAAAATGCCGGATATCCGCGATCATAAATTAACACATCGTTTGGCTGAGTTTTCGCGAGATGATTTGCGGCCAAGTCACGCTCGGAATCTTTATAGGGCGCGATTTGCGCGTCAATGGTGAGCCCACTGCTAATGTCGAAACAGGTAGAGAGCCGTGCCATTGTGACTAAATTGTTGGCATTCACTTGTCCGCCAAAATAGTCCGTCAGCGCCGGAGATTCGGGCAGCCGCAGCGTGCTTGAATCCACCGCCAGTAATCGATGTCCTCGCCAGCGTTTTGTGATGTTGAGTTGATAATATTGTTTATTAAATTCGGCGTTGAGCGCTTCAAATGCCGTGTGTTTTAGATGTTCGCGCGCCTGTGAAAAAGCTGAGGCTGTAATAAAACGGGTCTCTTCATCTTGCTGATGCAGTACAGTAAAAAAATCGTCCAGCTCACTTTGGCTTGCACCTTTAACGAGGTTCAACAAAAACAGGCAAAGGGTTTGGAATGGCAATTTGCGCGTGCGGGTGAACGCCGTGGGCTTCGTTCTATGCTGCGCTATAAAATCAGGGTGAGCTAGGCGGCTGTACAAATTTTGTACAATTTGGGGCGGTTTGTGTACAGTTCATGGGGGGGCTCCAATAAAGTCTGGTGTGGATTATGCCTTTAGTGTGCTGTTTTTAAAAGGGATTTTTCTTAACTTAATGACATTG
>CAMCXE010000259.1 GCA_945882995.1 Thalassocella blandensis
TGCGAGTTTTTTGTGGAAGCTGATGCAGCATGTATTACCGCGCGGCTTTCGCCGAGTGCGGGATTATGGTTTTTTGCATGCCAACGCCAAACAACAATTATTGCAAGCGCAGCAATTGTTGCGAGCCAAGGTTCCAGCGCAGACGCCGGAGAAAAAACCCATTTGCGGCCGCGTGTGTAAACAGGCAGTTGAGGTGGTGCTAGTACTAGCCCAAAAAATTCCGATTTTGTTTCGGGGTGCCCCACTGGCCGCCGCAACCCTAGCCGCCGCGGCGCCGTCATGATGAAGTAGTGCTAGGCCCGCTTTAGGGCGGGAAATTGGCGGGATTTTTTAATTGGCCGAACCGGCCAAGGGGTGCTTGCGGCCACACACTGGAAAACAGGCCCAAAACACGCCATTATTGATGGACGCACAAACTTCCAACCACCCAAACTTTGCCTTACGGCTTGCGGAACACGAATTTAAGGCATAAAAAATGGCGACCAGTATCACCATTTAATCTTTGACAGATCACACCCCGCCTAAGCAATTTCCTATAAATAAAGTACGAAACCTTCGTTCAACACCGGGCTTGTACAACAATCACGCCAAATAGCGGCTGCGCGCTACTTGGCCTTATTTAATACAACGCCAACAGGGTCACGGCCGCCATGGCTATCAAGGCGCCATCTTCACTCAATAATTTGGTGCCCAAAGGCGACAAACGCCACACCAGTAAAAATAAACACCCCACTAACGGTAACGTCATCAACATGTAAAACCAAAAATCCGGTTTAGACGAAACCTCTAAGCCACCCAATTTTTTAGGGCGGAAATAATGTGAGCCAGCGGGCGTATTGCGAGCAAAAATATAAAAAACCAGGGCGTAAATTATGGCTATAACACCCGTTGTGGCTATTGCCCAGCGCCAACCGTCATCCCCACCATAAATTCCAGCCAAAATAGGTAACCCTGCCGTGGCTACAGCGGCGCCAAAATTACCCTAACCACCATAAATACCTTCGGCAAAACCCACCTCTTTTGCAGGGAACCATTCGGAAACCAAGCGGATACCAATAACAAAACCGGCGCCCACAAAACCCAACAAAAAGCGCATTACCGCCAACATTTCAAAACTATCTGTAAACGCATATCCAAAACAAAACACCGCGGATATCACCAGCAATACGCTATAAGCCAAACGCGGCCCAAATTTATCCACCAAAACGCCCACCAAAATTCGGGCAGGAATGGTAATGGCCACATTGAGTATGAGCAGCGCTTTAACCTGCACGTCAGTTAACGCAAACGCCTGCTTAATAAATGGCGTGAGTGCGGCCTGACTAAACCACATAATGAAAGTGACAAAAAAAGCGAACCATGTGAGGTGCAGGGTGCGTATTTTTGCCGAGCGCAAATCTAACAGATTGATAGGCAACATAAGGGATCTACCGGGGATTAATGTTGCAGACGATTTAGCACAAAGCGATCCCGATATATTTTAACCTGTATAATTCATCCACTTATTAACTTTAAGCACCAAAAACGAACACGGCAAAAGGGGTTTGCGTCTAAGAATGGGGCATAACGAAAAACAAAAATAAACTATATTGTGCATGTTTGCCAGCCTTAATAGACATTTTAGAGCGCGATCGAGATTCTGAATGCTCTCAAGTAGTGCTAACATCTTCAATTACGCACCATAAATAATCTTTACGCCAAGATGCGGACGCCCGTCATCAAGGCGAAGCCGATTCGGAAGCCTGCCGCAGAAACCTAAGCAAGATCACCAAACCCTACGCAACCAAATTCAGGCCAAAAAAAGGGTGCCTGAGCCGGTGGCCCAGGCACCCTTTTATGGGAGCGGCTTATTTCGAGGTTTTGGTCGTTTTGCCTATGGGGTCGAGGGCCAAAATGGCGGGAGCCACTTCAGTGGCAAAATAAGCCACCGGCACTAGCGCCGCATTACAGTCGATGGAAATTTCTCGAGACGCCCAGCCGGTGCCAGTTGCAGCGAACATTTTTAACGGCGGCTGAGAGGCAAATGCTGGCATATCCTTATCGTTTGCGTTTGTCCAATTATTAGGGCCATTAACCATTTTGCCGGGCCAGAGGGTTTTGGGGTCCATGGCGTCGTGGGTGCGTTGTACAGCGTTTTCAAGAAAGCTGTACTGGCCAGCGGTAACCATGGCGATGTTCATGGCGTTCACTCCGAAGATATAGTCCAGCACTTTAATGGCGTCTCGCGAAAAACGCGCCGCTTCCGCCGGTTGGCCTTTGGCTTTTTGAATTTCAGCGGCAGCCATGAGTATGCGCGCGTCGTTCAAGGCATTACGGTTAGAACCCCAGCGAACGTTGTTATCCTTGTCATCTTGGTCGCCAATATTCCACTGAGTGCCATTTGGGTCCCAGGTTGCCGGATACCCATTGCTTTGATGCTGACCAATCACCCTTGCCACAGCCAGAATATTCGCTTTGAGCACTGTTAAATCAATGCTGTGACGCCCCTCATTCGCCAGCAGCGACAAGCCGCCTTCGGTGGAAACCGCAGACCAACTGAAGGAGGCAACCTCATTAAAGCGCGGGTTCTTCAGTACTTCGGCTTTAAACGTTGCGGCTTCCGCCGTATTTTTGAATTTTTCTGCCGTCAAATAAAGCTCTACCAAGGCTTCATATTCATCATCCTGGGTGTTGTCTTTATCTGGGAAGCAGTTATCCCGCAGCTTTTTCGGGTCGCGCCAGCTGCTGTAATTGTCGCTATCTGGGTAATAACCACCCTCCCCGCCAAACTTATCCGCCTGATTACACACATTGGGTTGTTTGCGCGCATTAGCAAACGCGGTTTTGGCCAACGAATAGGCGGCGGTAGCATCTTTTTCAGATCCATATACGCTGTGCATACGCGACATAGCGGCCAAACCCCGCGCCACGGAAAATGTGGCTTTGGTTTCGGGTTCGGATATACATGTACCAGTAGCATGCGGCGGACATTTCGCGTGAGTGTCATTGACGTTTGCATGGAATTTAGGAATAGCCAGATTACGGCTATTATTCATGGCGACATTAAATTGCTCAGTCAGCACACGCAGCTGATCGTACACCGTACGGCTACCAATTAAATTGGTGCTGTAATAAGTATTCACAGCGGGATAAGTTTCCAGCAAGTTGATGAGCGACCAAGCAGATTCGGCGGTGTTTGCCGGATAGGCACCGTTATCACCGGCATCGCGCACATAGGTGAAGTTTATACTCAGACCCTGCTCCCAATTATTAACTGCCTGATTAAACGTGTTGGTGGATTCGTGATCTTTAAAATATTTAAACAAGGTGAATTTAAATGGGCCATAGGGGTCGGCAGCAATATCGAAGGGGGCTGATACATCTTTGCCCACCGCAAGCCGCGCACCCGTAACGGGTGAGGTACAGGTGGAAAAATCAATGATGTAAAAGCTGTCGCCCGAGCTTTTATCATTGGCCACGTAGGTGTCGGACTTGCCCGAGCACTTAGCACCCTGAAGCTTCCATTGCACAGCGCCCTTACGCGGTGCCACGTAAATGCCGATCTTGGAAGCCTGCGGCAAATAACCCGCGTAGTTCACCCGGAAGGGGTTGGCCATTTGGCTGCCGTCATCAACAGCAAAGCTAGAATTGGCGGTAACACTGAGTAACAGGCTGCTTAGGGCTAGGCTACTGAGCTTGAAGCTAGGCCTGATGGTGGTTCTTATCATTTTCATTCCTCACTTGGTCTGCAAAAAAGCGCGACGCTAACCTAATAAGGCGGGAGATTCAACTTGGGAGGCTACAAATTTACATCGGGGGTTCAAGCAACGAGTGTTTTGGGGATCTTTTTGCTGGGTGACGGCGGCGAAGGCCCATGATGCTTGGCGTTTGGTTTCGGTGCCACCTATTAACAAGTCCGTTTCGCTGCATCTTCAGTAAGCGGCCTCCAACTCAACGTTTCTGTGCACTGCGCGCTATGGAATGTGGCAAATTAACTCATGGGTGAGAATGTCTGGCAGCACCTTTTTAATGGGCGGCTTCACACAATCAAACCACGGTAATTAGCGTTCCAACACTAATTCCTAGTAACGCATAGTGCCGTTGCGGCTTAATTTTATGGTGGCTGGCTGAAAGTGGCTTCAAAATCCGTTTTGGTAATGCGCGAGTGCGCTCACTTGCCGCATTAACAAGCGAACCGTCGAATGCCTCGGCGGCAAGTGCCGAGGGTTGCTGAGGGTCTAGCCTTGCAGCCCCATCACGCACTCGAAGTGGTTGAAGGGTTGCTGGAATTTACGGGGTTCGGCAAAGTTCATGGGCTTTCCATGTTTAGGTAAAGACACTACCATTTGATGGAGTTTAGGAAAGTGTTGACAATGGCGCGCGGCTTGCCGCGTAGCGGCTGTGCCCAACAAACAATTACAAGGCAACCAAAATATGCTGCAATCCATTTTAAAAAAGGTGCAAAAGCCTCGGCGGCTTACTTTGGCACCTGAATATATACGTTACGCAGTGAAACGAACATGGAAATAGAATATAGAATCCCGTTAGATGACTGTACAAATATCAGAAGCTTGATTGGCGTAGAACTCAGTGAAATATTGTACCGGCCATCCACAGGCCTATCCGCACAAATTGTGTCTCACATGGTGATATTGAAAATAACAGAGGGCCGCCACATTAGAATTTTCACTGACGAGTGGAGTGACACACAGAGGGAGGGAATTAATTGCTTTAGATTGCGAGCGGAAGAAGTGGCCAATCCAGCATACGCTAATAGCACTAAGACAAACGAGCCTATCGAAATTGGAACTCTACCAATACAAAATACAATCATTATCGGTGTCGACATTTATGAGTTTAGAGACAGCGAAGGCGACGAGTCGGTTATTTATCTAGAGATTAGAGTCTCAAACCGAAAAAAATTTAAAATAATGCTTGACAATGGTGGCCAAAAAAATTTCGCGCCCTGAATA
>CAMCXE010000260.1 GCA_945882995.1 Thalassocella blandensis
TGCTCGCCGGGCTGTGGCCTCCACATCCGGCCAATAAAAACATTAACCCAATTGCCAAGGTTTTAGGCAGCCTCATAATTATCTCCTTACTGATTCTGTATAGGCAGTTGTGGTATGTGGATGAGCATGCGGATTCGATGGATCTGTCATTTTTTCAATATTATTCTGTATTAATGGGCCCGTCGTTCCGGGTGTTACGGTGTTCAGAAGATTTATTAAGTTCATGCTCGTTGCGCAGTCTCTATGGAGCAGTTTGCGCGTTTGAATACTGCACTGCTCCATATTTCACGGCCCGCGCCCATAAATGGTGGCGCTTTTAATTGCCCGGCCTGTGCATCTTCATCAGTTTTTAGCGCCCAACCTAATTGGTTTTCCAAACTAATTAGGTTACCAGAGGTTATGGAGTCGCGAGGCGCTGGCCTACTTCACCCCCCGATAAAATCGCTCCATGCCAAATTTATCCTCTTCAAAACTCTGCAGCTCGATGGTGTAGGTATCACCGGGTTTTTCGCGGTGTTGTATACGGCCGATTTGGAAGTTCAGCTCCTCAATTAGCCACACGCGGGTGTTGCGTTGCGGGCCCGCGTCCTGACGTTCGAGTATGACGGCGTGATAACTTTGATTATTGAGAGCAAAAATTTCTCGCCCCACGATTTTGAAAACATAGTGTTTTTGTTCTTTTCGCTTAATAAAATCGTATTCGAGCGTGGTGAGATTGTTGGCCATGTCTTGCTGAATTTTCAGTTGATACAGTGCCGGATCCAGTATGCCCGGTGCTATGGCAAGATTTATGGCGCCCTCTTTTTGTTTCGACCCCTGGGTTATGGCTTGGTATTTTGCCCAGTCAAAGTCGATTTGTTCGGTGCGGGTGGAGCCGAGCGCCTTGAGTTTGTAGGAATAGTGCAGCGGCCAGATTTGGTTGCGCGCGAGGGAAAAGTCGCTGATTTCGGTTATGGATGCAAAGGTTTGTTTTGAATCGGAACTCAGTCGATAGGCTTGCTCGCCGGTTTGGGTGAGCTTGCGCGTCATTTCGAAATTCCAACCTGAATATTTTCCTTTGTAGGTGGCGCTAAACAGGGTGTTGTCAGCCAGTGCTGGCAAATTAACGCTAGTCCAGAGTGCGCCGATCACACAAGCGTGCAGCCAAAAGCGCGTGGGAAAATGTGGGTTGGGCATCAGTAAAAACTCATAAAAAAAGGGGGCATGGCCCCCTTTAAGATACTCAATGTGCCAATTAGTTGTGCGCTTTGAATATCGCCTGTGCGGTGTCTAGCATGCGATTGGAAAAACCCCACTCGTTGTCATACCAAGCTAGGACTTTCACCTGGTTGCCACCGATTACGCGGGTTTGGGTTGCATCAAAGATACTTGAGGCCGAGGAATGATTGAAGTCGTGAGAAACCAGTGGGAGCGAATTGATTTGTAATACGCCCGCAAATTGGTTTTTAGCCGCGGCAATAACGGCCTCGTTGATTTCCTCCACTGTGGTGTTGCGCGCTGCTTGAAAGGTTAAATCCAGCAGTGAAACATTGATAGTGGGGACACGAATGGCCAAGCCGTCGAGTTTGCCAGCCAGTTCGGGAATTACCAGCCCAATTGCCGCTGCGGCACCGGTTTTGGTGGGGATCAGCGAGTGGCCGGCGGCGCGTGCTCGGTACATGTCTGAGTGGTAGGCGTCGGTGATATTTTGGTCGTTGGTAAATGAGTGCACGGTGTTAACTAGGCCAGACACAATGCCTACGCTCTCATGCAGAGCTGCAGCCACGGGGGCTAGGCAGTTGGTGGTGCAGGAGGCGTTGGACAAAATTTTGTGCTCACCACTGATTTTGCTGTGGTTTACGCCGTAAACCACGGTCAGGTCGGCGTCGGTGCCCGGTGCGGAGATCAACACGGTTTTGGCGCCGGCCGTTAAGTGTTGGGCTGCCTTGTCGCGGGCGGTGAACAAGCCGGTACATTCGAACACGATATCCACCCCAAGTTCTGCCCATGGCAGGTTGGCTGGGTTACGTTCGGCGATGATCTTGATGCTGTCGCCATTGACGGTAATGGTTTCTGAATTGTGGCTAACGTCGTAGCCGAAAGTGCCGTGCACGGTATCGTATTTCAGAAGGTGCGCGTTGATGGCTGGCGAGCCTAAATCGTTGATGGCAACAATTTGAATATCGTTCTGCAGATTGCGTTCATAAAGGGCACGCAATACGTTGCGGCCGATGCGTCCAAAACCGTTAATCGCTATACGAGGCATTTTGAGTTCCTAAATGGTGAGGGGTGAAAAAGCGGCGGCGGGATTTGGGGGCCCTTTGCTGCACCCAAATCGCAAGTTGAGCGGCCCCAGTGTATGCAACTAGCACCGAATTGACCTGGGGTGGGCGCGCCAAATAACAGCGCCTTGCTGGCATAAAGAGCGCGGATTATGGGTAATCACAGTTGAAAAAGCAACGGGCGCCACTCTACAATGTCCGCCATTTGCTGGGCTCTCGCCATCTTAAGCTGGGTGGTCTACCGGTGGCTCGTGGGGCATGCCTAGGCAATGCCTTCGTGGCCGTTTTCAGTACGCCCAGCGCTCGGTGAGCTGTTAAGCTCGCTGCCCAGGTTGGTATGGTCTCTGTTGAATCGCTTTTTGCAAACTCTAGTGGTGCGCAGCAGCATCAAGCGAGAAACTCTTTTAATGCTTTTAATGCAGGTACGAACTTTATGAATACAGACATCTTGATAGTCGGTGGTGATGGCGATTTGGCGCTGCGTAAATTGTACCCAGCGCTTTATTACCTCAAGCTAAATGCCTGCATGCCGGAAAACACCCGTATTTTTGGGATGGCGCGTACCCCGAGTGAGCAAGTGGCTTTTTTGGCAAAAGTTAAAGAGTGGTTGATAGCCTATAGCGCCGCCAATTTGTTCAATGAAGACACCTGGTTGGAATTCAGCAAAACACTAACGTTTGTGCAGGGTGATTCCACCAAGCCGGACGACTTAAAGCGCATTAAAGAAACACATTTTGGCGAAAATCACGAATTAATTATTTACTTGGCGGTGCCGCCGTTAATTTTTGGAAAAATTGCCACATCACTAGAGCTTTGCGGGCTAGCCAAGCCTACTACGCGTATCGTAGTGGAAAAACCTTTGGGGGACTCCAAAGAATCATTTTTAGCTATTAATGCCGAATTAGCGCGGGTGTTTTCGGAAAAACAATTATTCCGTATTGATCATTACCTTGGCAAAGAGACGGTGCAAAACCTCATGGCTTTGCGGTTCGCCAATGATATTTTTGAGCCGATTTGGAATTCTAAGCATATCGATAACATTCAAATAACCGTCACTGAAACCGTAGGCGCGGGTAATCGTTGGGATTTTTACGACGAAACGGGCGCCATGCGGGACATGATCCAAAATCACCTGCTGCAGGTGTTGTGTTTGGTGGCTATGGAACCGCCAGCGGATTTAGACGCTGATAGTGTGCGCAGCGAAAAACTTAAAGTGTTGCGGTGCCTAAAGCCCATCACCGCGGAAGATATTGAAGGTTGCACCGTGCGTGGCCAATATGCGGCTGGACATGCAGAGGGGCAAGATGTTCCAGGCTATCTGGAGGAAGAAGAAGGCGCGCGCGAGAGTAACACCGAAACCTTTGTGGCCTTGAAGTTGGAAATTGCCAATTGGCGCTGGAGCGGGACACCCATTTACATTCGCACTGGTAAACGCCTAAATCGCCGTCATTCGGAAATTGTTATCGAATTTAAACAAAACAAAAGTAAATTATTCACCAAACAATTAACCCAGAACTGCGCCAACCAGCTGATTATTCACCTGCAGCCGGACGAAGGCATCCACATTCGTATGAAAAATAAAAAAGCAGGGTTGGATGCCAACATGCAGCTGGAAGATCGCTACATGGATTTATCTTTCTCGGATAATGCCAAAGCTAAAAAGCACGATGCTTACACACGTATGTTTTACGACGTCATCCGCAACAATCAAACCTTATTCGTGAGCGCCGGCGAAGTGGAAGCGGCTTGGGAGTGGGTGGATCAAATTTTTGCGGGCTGGAAAGCCAAAAATCAAAAAGTGATGCCTTATGTGGCTGGGTCGCAGGGGCCGGAGGCCGCAGTGGAGCTATTGAGCCGAGAAGGAAGGCGCTGGATTGATGGTTGATTTTTTGCAGTAGTTTTATCCGGGTCATTCAGAAAACATGCACGTTAAGGGGTATTTGTGAACAAGGTTATTGAGGCAGTAACGGCACGGATTATTGAACGCAGCCGCCATAGGAGGCAGGCGTATTTGGCCGCGATGCGCAACACCATGGAGCAGAACCCGCCCAAACACCGCCTGTCTTGCGGCAATTTGGCTCACGCTTATGCGGCGTGCGGCCAAAGTGACAAGGACACCTTGCGCCTTTTGCAAAGTGCCAATCTGAGTATCACCACTGCCTTCAACGACATGCTGTCGGCACATCAGCCCTATGAATTTTATCCAGACCAAATAAAGCAGGCCGCGCGGGCTATGGGGTCAACCGCCCAGGTAGCTGGTGGCGTGCCGGCGATGTGTGACGGTGTGACCCAGGGGCAGCCGGGCATGGAGCTTAGCCTCTTTAGCCGAGAAGTGGTGGCCATGGCAACGGCGGTGGGCCTTAGTCACAACATGTTCGACGGCAATGTATTTTTAGGAGTCTGCGACAAAATTGTGCCGGGTATGCTGATTGGCGCTTTAACCTTCGGCCATATTCCCGCCGTGTTTGTGCCGGCGGGCCCCATGCATTCCGGCATTTCCAACAAAGAAAAAGCCAAGGTGCGCCAGCAATATGCGGCGGGCGAGGTGGGGGAAGATAAGTTGCTGGACGTTGAGACTAAGTCCTACCACAGCCCCGGCACCTGCACTTTTTTCGGCACGGCTAATTCCAACCAAATGATGGTGGAGATGCTGGGGGTGCAATTGCCCGGTTC
>CAMCXE010000261.1 GCA_945882995.1 Thalassocella blandensis
ACGCCCTACGAAGTAACCATTTAATGCGAGCGACACGATTATTGGCCACCACGGATTTTGATTTTATCTGTATGCAAATTATTTAGGTCGGACGGCGCTACGTTTTTCCTGCCTGCTTTTTAAAGAGTATTTGAGCAAAACGATGAGACAACACATTAACCACTCATTAGCCCGTACGCCAAACGTCGCTTTAATTGCCGCGCGAGAGAGTCGCGTCCCGATAGCGCACGTTCATGCCGAAGGCAAAGCCAGCACCCAATTCCGCTTAGGCCTACGCACCGGCGTAGCCAATAACAAAGTAAAGGCCGCCGCAGTAGGTTATGAAGGCGACGTTATTTTTACCGCCTCCGCCACCACCAAAATCGGCAATAAACTCAGCATTAATTCCGGTAATAATCAGCGGGGCGTAGTGGGTCAGCCAGTGCCCGCGCCGCCGGTTGCTGTAGTAGCGGACGAGGGCCCCAACCTTGTAAATTCGAATTTTGAGCAAAAAAGACTGAGGTTGATACTGTGTAAATAGGGCAGATAAAACAACGAAGGATTCAGCAGCGAAGAGCCTGTTCGTTCGAGTCCATCATGCCGTAGTTTATTTCCCTATGAAAAGGGCTGCCTCCAGGTTGAATTTTTAAGACGGTAGATCGGCTTCACGGCTGCTTTACTCCAAACGGCTCAGGCATGCTGATTGGCGTATGTTTGGTTTTACTATGCGACGAAACAACGGCTTGTCGCTTATCCATTGATGAAAATTGGATTTTTCCATGAATATTAAAAGCCCCTTCCTCGCTGCGTTAACCCTATTGGTTGCTTTGTCCGCCGAGGCAAAAACCAAGCTGGATGAACACTGCATTGTGAATATACTCAACCGAACCATTCAGGTGAGCAAAGAAGGTGGTTGGGCTTTGCCGAATGTGCCGTCCAATATGGGCCGAGTGCGTGCTCGGGCTACCTGTACCTTGACGGATGGCAGCACAGTCTCCGGCCAAAGTGATTATTTCAATTTAACCAATAACGGCATTACCAATGTCAGCGAAATCCAGTTCGATAATTTAGAGGCCACGCCAACCGAAATTAATTTTATGCCGGTTGCGCCTATAACCCTTGCGGGTGTGGGTAAAACCCAAGCCATGAAAGTGGTAGCGAAATATCGGGACGGTCAAGAAAAAGACGTAACCGCGGCCGTAAATGGCATTAATTATTCGTCCACTAATAAAGCCATTGCCAGCGTGAGTGCCGAAGGTTTAGTGACCGCCGTGGGTAATGGCACGGCGGTAATTAATGCCCGCAAAGACGGGGTGCTAGCCTCGCAGCGGGTTACGGTTAGCACACAAGGTGATTTAGACCAAGATGGGATGCCAGATGATTGGGAAATTGCCAATGGCCTTAACCCCAATGACCCGTTGTAAACCACCACTGACGGAACGGGTTGGTAAGCAGCAGTGTGCAGGAGGGTTCGTGTGGCTGGTGTTAGGATGAGTCGGTCCAATCTTGGCAGATAACGCCACGCGCCCTTGTTGCAGCAGTAACGAATTCCGATCACGCTGCCGCCAAACGCGCCTTTGAGGCGATGATGCAGATGCAGAAGATCGACATCGCAGGGGTTGAGGCCGCTCTGCGCGGTTGATGACTGGGTTGCCCGCAATGTCATTAAGTTAAGGCCATCGCTCTTTTTTCGAGTGATTTTCAGCCTTTATTTCGCCCTCCTGGGCGAGTCACTTTTCTTTGCTTGCCCAAAGAAAAGTAACCAAAAGAAACGGCACCCGACTTTTTGGTTTTTGCTGCGCAAAAATACCCTCCTTCCGAGGCGATTTTGAGGGTCGCCGTGGCGTGACATCCTGTCCCGTCACGGCTCAAATGGACTTCCTGTCCATTTGCCCCTCAAAATCACCTCTCCTCTCGGCCAAAAAACGGGCTTGTCCCGCTTCGGCAGGGCAGCAGTGGCTGTAACCGTGGAAAAAATTTTTAACGGCCAAAATCCTTAACTTAATGACATTGGGGTTGCCCGTCATTTCGAAACTTCATCGATTAGACCAATGGGTGCACAGTTTCTTGATAATCCAGCGAGATTTCTAGGTTTGAAGCACTGAAATTTTAAGCAGAACACTGTTGCTTTAGATATATTCGTCTATATTGTTAACAGGGCAATTACTTTCGTTTGCTTGCGCTTTGTTCGAGAAGGTGAAAATTGCGCTTGCGCGCGTTTTGCCGCTAGGTTGAGCACCTGACAACCGCTAAAGCATCACGCACAATCAACTCGATTGCTTATAATTTAAATTTCTATAATCATACAAATTTTTTTTACACGATTTTTATTGGCGTTCAACTTAGGCTTCTAGAATAAGGCGATCTCTATAAATAGGTGGTGAACTGAGGGTATTAATTATGCCAATTCCCCTGCGCGCGCTGATCATTGAGGATTCTGTATTTGATGCCGAGCTGGTTGTACGCATGCTCAAGAAAGCCGGCTATGAGGTAACAAGCGAGCGTGTAGAAACGGCAGATGCCATGCGCGCGGCTTTGGCGCGTCAGCGGTGGGATTTGATCACAAGCGACCAGAGCATGCCCACGTTTAATGCGCGTGAGGCCTTGAGCGAGCTGCAGGCTAGCGGGTTGGATATCCCGTTTATTGTGGTTTCCGGCGCTATTGCTGAAGAGTCCGGTGTAGACATGATGATTGCGGGTGCGCAGGATTATGTGCTTAAAGGCAGTTTGCGCCGACTAATCCCCGCAGTGCACCGTGAACTGGCGGACGCCGCTACGCGGCATCTGGCGTTAGAAGCTGAGCAATCTCTGCGTGAAGCGCAGGGACGCTACAAGCTAATTGTGGAATCCACCCATGATGCCATTACCCGCTTTGATCGCGAGGCGCGACATTTGTTTGGCAACGCGGCTGCACTCGCATTTGCAGGAATATCCGCCGATGAATACCTTGGTAAAACCCATGCTGACATAGGTTATCCAGCGGTGGTCTCTAGTCTGTTGGCCACGAAAATTGGCGCCGTATTCGAGAGCGGCCAGCCGGAAATGATGGAGTTGAGTGCCAATCGCCAGCATTCTGAAGCCATCATTGAAATGCGTCTATTTCCCGAATTCGACGACCACAATAAAGTTGTGGCGGTGACGGGTATTGGTCGTGATATTAGCGCGCAGAAATTATCAGAAGCGCAAATTTGGCGCCAAGCGAATTTTGACAGTTTAACTACGCTTGCCAATCGACGTTTTTTTTATCATAGCCTTGAAGAACGTATTAAACAGACTCGGCGTGGCAGCGTACCCTTTGCACTTTTATTGGTAGACCTTGATAAATTCAAGGCAATTAACGATACCTTGGGCCACGCTATGGGTGATCAGCTACTTATTGAGGCAGCGCGCAGGATGAATTTATGTGTGCGTGAAGTGGATACCCTTGGTCGGTTGGGCGGCGATGAATTTGGTGTGCTATTAAGTGACCTTTCGGTGCCCAACAGTATTGAGCGCGTGGCGCAATGTATTCTCAGCGCCCTCGCAACACCTTTTTACCTTGCCTCTGAAAAAGTATTTATTACCGCCAGTATTGGGATTACCCGGTGCCCATCCGACGCTATCGATTCTAAAAATTTGTTGAAATATGCGGACCAAGCCCTTTTTGAGGCGAAACACGCGGGGCGTGGTTGCTATCGTCATTTTAGCCACGACCTTGACGAAAAAGCCGAAGCCCGTATGCGTATGACCAACGCACTGCACGATGCCCTTGAGGGTAATGAATTTAGAATTCATTACCAGCCAATTATTGACCTTGTGACTGGCAAAATTGAAAAAGTTGAAGCATTAATACGCTGGCAACACCCACACCTTGGCTTGGTAAATCCGAAGGATTTTATTGGTGAAGCGGAGCGTAGTGGTTTAATTGTTGAAATTGGCGATTGGATGTTCAAACAGGCTACGCTTCAGCAGCAGTTGTGGCGGCAGCGTTTCGGCACTGGTTTTCAAGTCAGCGTGAATTTATCGCCAGCTCAGTTCCGCTTGGCGGGTGTATTGGGTAAAACTTGGCTGGCACATTTAAAAACCCTGCCCGCCGATAATTGCCTGGCCATTGAAATTACGGAGGGATTGCTGCTAGATGCCAGTGATGATGTGATTCATACCCTGCAGGCACTGCGTGAAACAGGGATTAAAATTGTGATTGATGATTTTGGTACTGGCTATTCATCACTGCAATATATTAAAAAATTCGGTGTGGATTTTTTGAAAATTGACCAGTCGTTTGTGCAGGGAATGATGGGCGATTTTAAAGACCGCGCACTCTGTGAAACCATTATCGATTTGGCGCACAAATTGGGAATTAAGACCATTGCCGAAGGTGTGGAAACCGCGGGGCAGCGAGATTTTTTGGTTAGCTCTGGGTGTGATTATGCGCAAGGCTATTTAATTTCAGTGCCACTGGATCGCCAAGCGCTGGAGAGTTTCTTGACGCTTCAGGATAAAAAGCCGTCGCCGAATTTTGGCGTATTAGTGGGTAGTTAATATCTTGTGCGGCTTTGGGTTTTGCATCGCTGCATTTACAGGATGCACGAGGGGTAATGAAATTCGCTTTGCAGGGCCGTGTCATTAATTTAGCGGTTTTGGCTGGCTTATTCAGTGATTATTCCTCGACAACGCCCTTCCAGGTCAATGTCATTAACCTGAATCCGTAGCTTCACCCCGCAACAAATTGATTCAAGCCATTGAATGCAAACGATTTTATGGATAAAATACGACCTCACAAAAACTCACCCACTAGGTTCCCATGAAACGTTTCAAGCTGGCCAAATCAAGTGCGGATATTGTAAGCCATGCAGGACTGGCCCTAGTGGGGCGCGCCATTCATCATTACACATCGTTGGCAAGCACGGTGGATCGCAGTCTAAAGCTT
>CAMCXE010000262.1 GCA_945882995.1 Thalassocella blandensis
CAGGACGTCCATTTGAGCCGTGACGGGACAGGATGTCACGCCACGGCGACCCTCAAAATCGCCTCGGAGGGAGGGTATTTTTGCGCAGCAAAAACCAAAAAGTCGGGTGCCTTTTCTTTTGGTTACTTTTCTTTGGGCAAGCAAAGAAAAGTGACTCGCCCAGGAGGGCGAAATAAAAGCTAAAAATCACTCAGAAAATCAGCTGTGCGCCTAACTTAATGACATTTAGGCCGAGAGGGGATTTTCCGCCGACTGAAAAATCCCCCAAAAAAAATCAAACCAAAACCCTTAACCTAACCCCAACGCCCCCAGCAGCAGCCCCCCAAGCCCACCACATGGCGCTATCCTTGCCTACCCAAACTACTGATTTTTTAGAAGAGCCCACCCCACATGCCACAATCCACCCAATTCCCCAACCTCGGCTTAGCCGCCTTAGCCCAGGCCTACCAAACAACCGCCCTCCAACCCCTGGAGCTCCTGCTGCAATTACGCCAGCAAGCACTAGCCCTAAGCGACAAAAACCTATTTATCTATCTACTCAGCGAAGCGGAAATTCAGCACTACACCGAGGCATTAGCAGGGCGGGACCCCGCCAGTTTGCCCCTTTATGGCGTGCCCTTTGCCATCAAAGACAACATCGACCTCGCCGGCGTACCCACCACCGCCGCTTGCCCGGCATTTGCCTACACGCCCAGCGTTTCCGCACCCTTGGTGCAAGCCCTAATTAACGCCGGGGCCATACCCTTGGGTAAAACCAATCTGGACCAATTTGCCACTGGCCTAGTGGGCACCCGCTCACCCTACGGCGAGGTGCCCAACGCCTTTGTGCCCGCGTATATTTCCGGCGGCAGCAGCTCCGGCTCTGCGGTGGCGCTGGCCTTGGGCCTAGTCAGTTTTGCCCTGGGTACAGACACCGCCGGCTCCGGCCGCGTGCCTGCCGCGCTTAACAATCTCATCGGCCTCAAGCCTACTAAAGGGCTGTTCAGCACCACCGGCTTAACGCCCGCCTGTCGCAGCTTGGATTGTATAAGCCTCTTCACTCTAAATTGTGACGACGCCGCAGACCTCTTCGACCGCCTCGCCACCTTCGACGCCACAGACGCCTACGCCCGCCCCAACACCTACACCAACCGCCGGCGTTTTTACGGCGCCACGCCCGAGTGCTTCACCTTTGGCCTACTGCAATTCGCCGCCGGCGAAATCAGTGACGACGCGCAAACCGCTTACACAACGGCGGCAGAGCACCTTAGCGCCATGGGCGGCAAGCCGGTAACCCTGGACTTCTCGCCCTTCGCCGCCGCCGCTCGTTTGCTCTACCAAGGGCCATGGGTGGCGGAGCGTCAGCTAGCCACCCAAGGTGTGGCCAAAAATGCCATGCTGCCAGTTATCCAAACCATTCTCGCCGGCGCCGAAGGCCAAACCGCCGCCCACGCCTTTGCCGCGCAATACCAGCTAGCCGCACTCAAGCGGCAGTGTGATCAACTCTTAGAAGGGTTGGACTTTGTGTTAACCCCCACCATCCCCCGCGCCTTCACCCGCGCACAAATCGCCGCCGACCCCATTGGCTGCAACAGTCAGTTGGGCACCTTCACCAACTTCATGAACCTGCTGGACTACAGCGCCCTAGCCGTGCCCGCCACCTTCAATGCGGAAGGTTTGCCCTGGGGCGTAACCCTGTTTAGCCACCCCTGCCAAGACGTGAAATTACTGAATTTCGGGCGCGCCCTACACCAGCTCAGCGGGCTACCCCAAGGCACCAGCCAACACGCGCCGCCCCAACATGCCCTTACCCCCATGGCCACTCCGCCCGGCTATATAGACCTAGTCGTCTGCGGCGCCCACCTAAACGGCCAGCCCCTCAATTGGCAGCTGCGCGAACGCGGCGCCACACTCAAAGCCGCCACCACCACCGCCAAAGGTTACCGCCTCTTCGCCTTACCCGACGGCAAACGCCCCGCCCTAGTACGCCACCCCGGCACCCAAGCCGCCATCCAAGTAGAAGTCTGGACTTTGCCCGCCCACACCCTAGGCACCTTCGTCGCCGCCATCCCCCCACCTTTGGGCATCGGCAAAACCCAGCTGGCCGACGGCAGTTGGGTAACAGGTTTTATTTGTGAAGAACAAGGGCTAGCCGACGCGCAAGATATTACCGACTATGGCGGTTGGCGCGCTTGGTTGGCGGCGCGGGGGTGATTTGTGGAGGGTTGCCGTGCTCGACTTTGCATCCTGTAATACCTGGTAATTGCATTCGGTAAGTTGAGGCGCGGTGGCGTGTTGCGAAATAACGATTTACTGCGGGTTGTGTGTTACCTAAATAGTGTATGTGTGAATGGTGTGTCTGCCGTCGGGTCTTAATTCGGCGTGTTGTTGCTGCTGCATGCGAATTTGGCTGCTTGTGCAGGGAAAAAAGATTCTTTATAGTCGGGCGTTTAGAGCCCCAGCCGCGCGGGTAACGCGCAAGTCGCTGGGGGGATAACGTGCATGCGCGTTTACATTCCTGCGCAGCTCCGGGTTTTTTGGGCGGAAATTCTTTGATGTCAGAGAGTCGAGGCGGAAAGCTTGAGAAAGCGGCAGGAGTGATAACGGGCATGCGCAGTGTGCAAATGCTATGCGTCAGGAGTTAAGTATGCTGATCATTAAGTTCTTATCCGGGATTGTTTTCATCGGCTCCATCGTGTGGTTTATAGCAGTACCGGACTATGAGCCAGCAATAGCAATTGTCACTTCGTTGTCGGCCTTCATTGCCTTGTGGTTTCGTGAAAAGATGGCAGACCGCAAAGCACTGCAAAATCAGTCCATCGCCGCGAACGGCATAGGCATTCAGGCTGGTGGCGATGTCACTGTTGACAGCATTCACGTAAACCGGAAAGGTTTATGAGATGCTGAATAAGGATCAAAGCCAGGAGGTAAGAGGGGGGGCAACTGCCATCCAAGCGGGAGGCAACGTAACTGTAACCAACGTTGGTCTTACCTATGCTGAAGTCCGAGCGGTTGCGCTAGACGTATTCAGGGCTAATTTTTACGAGCTTGCCGGGACCGCAAAGGAAACAGCACGCGCACGAGCAGAAGAAATCACTGAAGAGTTTCTGAAGAAGCTTGAGAAGGACAACCCATCTGGTCTTGGAAAGTCAGAAGACCCTGATTTCCAGTATGCGCTCTTTACGGTTCAGAAGGAGTACGCGAGAAATGGGGATAAGGATCTCGGCGATCTACTTGTAGACCTACTCGTCGACCGCAGCAAACATGATCAACGCGACATTTTGCAAATCGTTCTTAATGAGTCGCTATCCACCGCGCCTAAGCTTACGGAAACGCAACTTTCTGTACTTGCGATCATTTTCTTGTTTCGATACACACAGAATCAAAGGATTGGAAATCACGATCTTCTAGCGAAATACTTCGATCAACACGTGCTTCCTTTCGCGGAGCGCTTAGTCAAGAACGACTCGTGCTATCAACATTTAGAGTTTACTGGTTGCGGAAGTATTCAGATGAGTGAGATTTCACTCGAGCAAGTGCTGGAGCATACATATCAAGGCCAATTCTTAAAGGGTTTTGATGCATCTGAAATTCTAACAAGAGGCGTCTCCGTTGGTATGGATGACAGATTCTTTATTCCTTGCTTGAATAATCCGGAAAAATTTCAGGTGCGCGCCAACAACAGGCAAATTCTTGAGCAAAACATTGATGGCGCTGCGATCAGTGCGGACGACAAAGCCAAGATACTTACTCTATTTGATGTTGAAAAAATGAGCCATGCCGAAATACGTGAAACTTGCGTAAAAATCCGACCGTACATGGAGAAAGTCTTTGACACGTGGTCTGATTCTGGAATGAAGTCCTTCACGCTTACGAGCGTCGGAATGGCAATTGGACACGCAAATATTAAGCGCCTCATAGGTGAGTTTGCCAGTTTGTCCGTATGGATCAGCTGACGCATAACCCTTCACTCCATGGAGCGTGCCGCGATAAAGCCGCGTCTCGCGCTGAATCCAGCGAGTAGCGAGTAGCGAGTAGGTTGGGTAGAGTGTAGCGAAACCCAACATTTGAAAGCGGGGATATGCGGAATTTCGCTGGATTACACGCTTCTTGGCTTGAGTTGATTCTCATTGTTGCGGCCCGCTGTGTTGGGCTTTGCTTCGCTCCGCTCAATCTGCTCGCGTCTGTAAAAAATTGGTGTATGTATTATTAAATATGGTGCATATTTAATAATTTAAAAATCATAATTAATCGCACTTAGAGTCATTGTGAGTTGAGGGTTGGATGCGCGGATGGATTTATATTATTACAACCAAGGCAATGCCCGATTTACTGAAGGTTGGCTTTACATTAAAAGATCCAAATCTTCGGGCGCAAGAGTTGGGGCGCACTGGTTTGCCTCATCCATATGTGGTTGAATACGAAGTTCTGGCAGTTCACCCAAGAGCAATCGAGCAAAAGGTACACGCAATTTTGGCAGCTAGTCGAGAAGGTAGAGAATGGTTTCGTTGTTCTGTTCCTGATGCTATCGCTGCTATTCAGGGGGTGGCTGGGTCAAATGCAATTCTTGAAAAAATCCGCAATATACGAAAAGCAGACCCTTCGTCAGACTCTATTGCTTTAGAAGAGTTAAATTCAAAAGAATTTCGTCGCAATATAACGTACTCAGGTCTATGTATATATTGCAGAAATAGTTTTTCAGTTACGCTAACTCGCTACGATGCTGGTGCAAGATGTCCAAATTGTTTAAAGATGAATAGAGGTTCAGATTTCTAAATGAGGGTGTGTGATAAATATGCGAGTAACGCGTAACTCGCAGTAAATAAATAGTCGTAGGGCGCCACCTTGGTGCGCCGACCGAGAGTACTGAAGCGAGTAGGTTGGGTAGAGCGCAGCGAAACCCAACAT
>CAMCXE010000263.1 GCA_945882995.1 Thalassocella blandensis
GGCGAACGACAACAAGCGTCCGCCGCCTAACCGGGGCAGCGCCGACCCGCTGCAATAGAGTGGCTAGGGTATATCTTAAATTGGGTGAAGATTTGTCTGGACTTGGGGGTCCACTTTACGATCTCTTCTTGAGGGGCAATAGACTCTCCCCATCCATCAAGTGTTTTGATGGTCATCATCTAAGAATACTTTCTTATCTGTAGCCAGTGACTATATCAAGGATTCAGGTTAAACGATTTCAGCGGCAGCATGAATCGGTGGAAATTGATTTGAACAATCGTCTGCTATGTAAAATCTCTCGGTAGGTCTTCCGTTATTAACGAACAGCCGCTTTGGGCACCATCCAGTCTATCAAGACCATATCACATTAAGGTGTCTAAACTGGGCCATTCGATGCGAATCCATGGGCCGCTCAGATTAGAATGAGTGGGGAAATTAGTTGGAATGCTCAGTGCTTAACAACCTCTGGCATAAAACAAGTGTCCGGCCAAGCTAGCAGCGAGTTGAGTACATCACCCTCAAACGCCTGCGCAGTGGCAATTACAACTCATTGGATGTGCTACGCGGTGTGGTCTGGCGCTTATAGAGAAAGACACAGGCTTCTTGCGTGAGTTGAAGCCGCCCCGCTACACTCGGCTTCCCTCGGCTGACTAACTTGGCCGAAGGCCGAAAAATGCTAAGGTCAGTTTGCGGAGCCTGCATACTCCGCAAAAGTTTTACTGGAGTGCAAAGCTAATCATAGACTCCACTAAAGATTTCATGACGCACACAAACGACGTAAGTGGAACGACCAGCGGGAAGACAGAAATGAAAGATATGCCCGCAAGCCTAATTCAGCCCCCTGCTGGGTACGTCGATTGGTTGACCGAGCTGAAGGCTCGCATCCACACCGCCCAGCAGCGCGCTGCACTGGCGGTCAATCGTGAGCTGGTTCTGCTGTATTGGAACATTGGGCGCGATATTTTGACACGGCAGGCCGAGCAGGGTTGGGGCGCTAAAGTGATTGAGCGGCTGGCGCATGATTTGCGGGCGGCCTTTCCTGATATGAAGGGGTTTTCGCCGCGCAATCTTAAATACATGCGTGCTTTTGCCGAGGCCTGGCCAGACGCGGTAATTGTGCAAGAGGTGCTTGCACAATTACCGTGGTACCACCAATTGGCGCTATTGGATAAGTTACCCGGCCCAGAAACCCGCCGTTGGTACGCCGCCAAAGCCATCGAGCATAATTGGTCGCGCAATATTTTGGTGATGCAAATTGAAACCCGTTTGCTGGAGCGCAGCGGCAAGGCCATCACCAACTTTCCCGCCACCCTCCCCCTCCCTCAGTCTGACTTAGCCCGTGAATCGCTGAAAGATCCTTATCGTTTTGATTTTCTGGGGCTGACGGACGAGGCGCAGGAGCGGGAGACTGAAAACGCTTTGGTGAAACACGTCACTGAGTTTTTACTGGAGCTAGGCGCTGGTTTTGCGTTTGTTGGGCGGCAAGTGTTGCTGGACGTCGGTGGCGACGAGTTTTTTATCGACCTACTGTTCTACCATCTCAAACTGCGCTGCTATGTGGTCATCGAACTCAAGGGCGGAAAGTTCAAGCCCGAGCACTTGGGGCAATTGGGGTTTTACATGACGGCCATAGATCGCCAAGTTAAAAGCGAATTTGATAACCCCACTATTGGCCTTTTGCTGTGCAAAACCAAAAACAAAATTTTGGCTGAATATGCATTGGGTGATAAAAGCCAACCCATGGGTATTGCCGAATTCAAGTTACTTGAATCCTTACCGCCAGAATTGCAGACCAGCCTGCCCAGCATTGAGCAGATTGAGCGTGAGCTAACTGGCGGAGAAACCTCAACAGAAGAAGACGCAGAATGACGGTCTATCGGCTTCCGGGCTACCCAATGCTTGCGCAAATAGCGCAAAAACAAACGGCCGCAACCGCGCTTAATGCGCGAGCCGGTCGCTATATCTACGCATCGAACAGTGTGGATGTATCCACTCTCACGGAAACTGAAAAGGCCTTTTTCAACTTTTTGTTTAATCACTGGGGACACAAACCATGAACACTCCCAGAAGCTCCCCCGTCAAAATGGCGTCCAAGTCAATCGAATGGCGATTACCTCGGAATGCGTAGTGCCCAAGGAAATGCTGGTGCTGCCATGCTGCAGGTGAAATTCGAGTGAGCAGGTCGATCACCTTTTCATTGTCGGCTGCCAAAATCGAGCTGGGAATCACGCTGCAAATCCTGTATCGCCATCTTGACCCAGATGGCGTGCTGCGGCAAGACGGTCAAAAGCTGTTGGAACGGTGAGAAAAACGGGAGTCTGAAAATTCCGCCGGTTTGGACGTAGAACCCCTAAAACCGAGAAGTGCCGACAGAACCTCCCACCTTGATGGTCTGCAGGCCACTAAAACCGTGAAGTGTTCCCAAAACCTCCCAAAACCGCTTATTTTTTATGGAAAAGTGGAATGAATATTTCGCCTAAATCAGTAAGGTTCGATGAAAACTACCTATGGGTAGACCTGTTTGATGGCAGAACGCTAGGCGTTCCTCTTGGATGGTTTCCTCGCCTTATGAACGCACCTAAGAATGAACTGGAAAAGTGCGAATTAAGCACCCGTGGTATTCACTGGGACTCGTTGGATGAAGATATATCCATTGATGGACTTTTGGCAGGGCTAGGCGATTTAACTCATAAACGGTAAACCGCATAAGGCGGCTTAGTGATTGTTATTCGAAAATTGTGCGGAGCTTTGCCAGTACGTCGTCCAGAATAGGTTTGGGCAAGGTATCAACTTTCCGCGCATTGAGAGCGCCAAGATCGAGTACGCGGGGTTGGTCACACCGAACGACTCCAGTGGTCTTTATGCCAATGACAGGAACCGTGAACCCTATGCGGCGAGCGAAGTCACCACCGCTGGTGATCGGACAAACCACGGGGAGGTTAGTAGCCGAGTTGAATTCGTCTGGGGATACAATGAGAACAGGACGGCTCCCACGCTGTTCACGCCCTTCTGTCGGGTCAAGTGCCACTAGGTATATATCGCCCCGCTTCATATCAACTCGCCACCCACCGCAGGCGCATCAATCCATTCGCGCTCTTCCGCCGTTTGCGGTCGTGAATAGTCGGAGGCTGCCAGCAGCTCCGCAAGTGTGTAACGTGGCCCTGGCTTGGGGTCGATAATGAGGTGTCCATTGGAGACAGTTAGGCCGACGGACGCGCCCACCTGTAACTGTAGTTGATCAAGAAACGCGGAAGGAACCGCCAGCATGACCGAGCCTCCAACCTTGCGCAGAGTAGTTGTGTGCATAGTTCACCCCCGCGATAATGTTATACGTTAGTATAACTTTCTGGGTTTGAATTGCAAACTTGCTATGGCTAAAGCTTTGAGGGTAAGCTGAGTCATGAACACAATACCCATTATTACGGCTGATACTGCCGCTTTGGCCAAGCTTGGCGTTAAGCGCTTTGAAGTGGCGGATTATCTCGATAGTGAAGAGTCGATTGCTGAATACTTGAACGCTGTGCTGGATGATGGCAATAGCGCAGAATTGCTGCTTGCATTAAGTCATATCGCCAAGGCACTGGGCATGGGCAGAGGTAGCCGCTAAATGGGCCGTGAAAGCTTGTACAAAGCGCTTGCGCCGGGGGCCAAGCCGCGATTTGATACTGTGCTGCGGGTGATTCACGCCCTCGGCATCCACCTGCTTGCGCAAGCGAAGTGAGCACCTAGGTAGAGTGTCGCCTGACATCGCTGAAAGACGGGACTTGCCGCACATTAAGTCAACCAATTAGCCAGCAGTAAGGGTGCTGTAATGCGCGAATAATGCCGGGTGTTGTTGGTGATTAACTCAGCACCTACTGATAGGGCATGCGCCGCGATCATCATATCCATTTCGCCAATTGGCTGGCCGCTGGTCGTCAGTTGATTGCGGATATCCGCATACCATTCCGCCGCGCTGGCGTCCCAGCTCAAAACACGAATAATTTTAAGACATTGGCGCACAGCTAGATGCAAATGGTTTTCGGTGGGTAAACGCTTAAGTCCGTACAACAGCTCAGCCTGGGTCATGACGGAAATGCAGATTTCCGACGGCGCCACGGAGGACACTTTAGCCTCCAATGCAGCAGATCGGCCCTTTATTAGGTAGCTAATTGAATCTGTGTCGAGCATATGCAGCATATCTAGTGATCCGTCGCGGGTGCATCGAGCTCATCATCAAAGATGCCGCGGGGTTCTAATATCACATTCAGGGGGCGGTCAGCCATATAGTCCGCTGGCACCCTGATTTGATGCAGTAGCTCGAATAAATCTTTCCAAGCCTTAACACCGGGCCGAGTAGAAATCAGCACGTCGCCGGTTGCATCATCGCGGGTAACATAAACTTCGTCACCCTCAAATCGAAATTCACTAGGTAAGCGCACGGCTTGGCTCGCGCCATTTTTGAATAATTTGGCAATACGGGTTTCGCTCATGGGGTTTGCCTATTTTTTATATATACTTCAGTATATATCCTCGGCACATCTAGTCAAGGCGTGAAGGATTTTCGCAATACGTTGGTGCCGGATTTTGCTAAACATTAAAAACCCCTTTGCCATATTCAACCACTAGGCGGTCGATCAGCTGTTGTTCTTTCTCACCTGAATCCGTAACTTTGGGAGCAATCTGGTAGGCACTTTATGCACTTAGCCAATACCCATACTAAAAGGAAGGGTATTGGTGCTGAATTTTTCCGATTTTATCTTTTGGCTAGTCAAAATTCCGATTTGCCCCGTGCCTTAGTCAATTTTCTCTCTGCCCAATCATGCGTCGGGCCAAAGCATACCTAGCCTCACTCCATTCGCCATAA
>CAMCXE010000264.1 GCA_945882995.1 Thalassocella blandensis
ACAGCCCCCCAACTACAAACCGACATATTTTCATCGGCGGGCAAGATTGATGCGCGAATTCAAGCCATCAACCCCGACAAGCTCACCCCGCTGGAAGCGCTTAAATTAATCTACAAACTAAAAGAGGAATTAAAGGCGCTTGGCTAAAAACCTATAAGAGGCGGTGCCTATGGCGCTAAAACCTGCAGCCCAGCGGTGACATACACCAAGGGAGCATTCCAATTAATGGCGACTTCGTTACTGGCGAAACTACACTCGTCATCCACGTAGGATCTGGCCGGCAAACGCGAACTGTACCCAGAACACTTGTCTTGCTGCCCTGCATTCGCACCGCCCGCTAAAAAGCCGGGCAAAGAGCCCGCTATGCCGTCCGCTCCAGACGGGCGATGGTGCAGATGTTGTGGAAACTTTCGACCAAAACCCGATACGAACGAATAATCCAGTGGATTGCGGCCCAGCACATAATCCAGCAGGGACTGCGCGGCTCGCACATACTCCGCGTCATGATCCAGCTGGTAGGCCGCCAACAACATGAAGGCCTGATTCATGGCGTTGCCATTACTGCCCCATTCGAAATCTGATGCCACCAAACTCACGCCATAAGCCGATGCCGCTTTTTTAGCGACGAGTCCAGCCGCAAGCTCGTTCAAGCGGGAGTGAATCAATTTTTTATCCGCCGCAGGTGTTAAAGCGTTGATGTGCCTCGCTAAGGATACCCAAGCCAAACTCTTCACTACCGCCCATGAAGGCACATCAATTGTTACCCGAGGCGCATCCATGGCCAGATAATAGCGATCATCGCGGGTAGTGATATAAAGTTCCGCGGCCGCCCAGGCAAATTCATCGGCTACCTCGCTGTCTGAATATTCGCCAGTATGAATATCCGTCGGCTGCTTATAAAACACGCGAGGATTGGCTTGAGCCCAAGCCCACGCATTTTTGGCCGCTGTTAGCATGCGCGCCGAAAGACCGGGGTAAACCGTTTCATAGGCCCCGTATACGCGGCTGGCCGTCGCCATCACCGCTGCAAAATCCAACGCGGCTGCCGTAGTCTTCATCACCACATAACGCTCGGCAGTGTCGGTAGCCGGCATAGCAAAGGCGCTGAATCGCTGGCTCGTGAGTTTATGGTATACGCCACCGTCATTTGGGTCTTGCATAGCCAGCATCCAGTCGAGATTCCACTTCACCTCATTGAGCAGATCCGGAACGCCATTACCCGACTCGGGGATATTCAAGTGCTGCTGCTTGAAATACGCCGGGAAGCTCTCGTAAGCCGCTAACAGGGTGTAGGTTGAAATGCCGGAATTAACGATATATTTATTGTAGTCACCTGCGTCGTACCAGCCTTTTGGTGCCGCAATGAGCGAGCCCGCGGGGCGGCCTGATGAAGCTGCAGAGCTATGAATTTTTACCTGCGTATCAGCATGTCCAGCGGGCCGCTGATACACCCCCGCGGTAGACTCAGGCAGCGCGGTACTCGCCCGATTAAAATAAAAAGCCCTGATGGCCGCCGTGTTAAGGTCATCATAAGCACCTACCCTGACCGTAAAGTCCGGCCCCGCTGGTTGGCCATCCACCACCAAACGGTAGTTACCGGGGGCCCGCAGCGGGCTAAAATCGGCCAGCCGCACTGCATCCTGCGCTTCGGCCCAGGTTTTGGTGGGCGACAAGTCACCACCAAACACCACCTCCTGACTGTCCGTTTTGACCACCCTGAATTTGGTGGCCGCCCCAGCGGGCACCACCGCTAACTTTTGAGCCCAGGGGTTGTAGCCCAGCTGATTCACCCGAATACCATTGGGCGCCGGCGCCGAAACCTGGAGCACAGGGCCGGTGGCACAACCGGACAGCACACTTGTACACCCCAGAAAGAACAACACACCTAGAGCTTTAATTTTCCTCATCAGGCTAATACTCAACGTAAAGTTAATGTAACTATTCGGCATGTTTCCCCGTCATCCCAGCGCAGGCGGGGATCCAGAGGCAAATAGGCGGTTTTTATTTAAGTGAAGATCAAAATCGGTTCAGAGCGGGTGCCATCTGGATCCCCGCCTACCCGGGGATGACGTAAGAAAATGAAAACTGTGCTGAATAGTTGCAAGTTAATAAAATCAAAGCGGTCACACAATGCCGACATTCAACCTAGAAACCTCAGTTGGATCACCAAAGTCTGCGCAACCCCTGGTGCGCCTAGTAAAAGTTAAATTTGGCGAACTACCAACCAGGTTGCCCGCCAAATTTAATTTTCACTAATCACACCAATGGATTACACAGCTTTTTGGCGCCCAACTGAGGTTTCTAGGTTCAACTTCTCGCCATCCGGCTAAATAACCGTTGCGGCGCGCAACTTTTAACCTAGCAACAAAATACGTCGTCCTGACGTACTTTGTTTACGCGGCAAAGCCACTAAAAACGCGTCCTGCGTTTGGTATTAACCCGACATCTATCGATGCCGGGTTAATAGTTTCACCGCAACAACCAACACCCAACTAGCAGCGGGCGCCCGCGACTCACGCAATAAAACAGCTAGGTTATAAGCCGGTATTGGCCTCGAACTGAGGGAGTGGTAAGGAGTTACCGCCAAGGCGTGCTTGCGGATTAAGCGCCCTTCCACCCTATATCGGAACCAACAGTAGATAGTAGCGCATGCTGAACCGACTATTATCCAAGAAACCTCAGTTGGATCACCAAAGTCGGCACAACTCCTTGGCAGGTAACCGAGTTTTTTGCTTAACCTAGGTTGACAGGAAGTTTTACAATCTGGCGAGCGTTTAGCTGTAAGCTAAGAGCGCTATAGGTTTTTGTCGAATGTGAGGTGCTATGAAAAAAATAGGGCTGGCGTCATCCGCGCTGGCAGAGGTGCTCCTGTGCCCCAGCTGCCGCAACGGCGGGCTTGTTCCCGCCGCTAACCAATCCATAGTGTGTTCCGCCTGCGGCATGGAGCACTTGTTCATGGGGAATATGCCCTGCTTATACACTGACGGCATTGCCCAGAAGTCGATATGGCGGCACAACATTGCCATGATGACTTGGGGTGGGCAACAGTATATCCATACCCTTAAAATGGCCCTTAAGCGCAAAGATCTGCGGCCGCTTACTAGCAAGCGCTTACAAACCCTTCACACCGCGTACCACCACAACCAGCAGACCATAATTGATCTTTTCGCCAAGGCAGGCATTGCCGGTGAGATACGAGAAGACCTTGCGGGCCAACCCTTTTTTGACGTGGGGGGGTATTTTAGTTTTATAGCGCGCGACTGGGCCTGGGATTCCCCTCACTCGCCTTTTGAGCGATCCTCCGAAAATGCGGACCACCTTGAGCGGGTGCTGCGTTTGGTGAATTATGAAACCTGGGCGGGCAAACGCGTTTTGGTGTTAGGCGCCGGCGCCGGTCGTCTAAGCTGGGACTTGCTTTGCGCTCTGCAGCCAGACCTTATGCTGGCCCTCGATAATAATCCCTTACTCCTCATGGTGGCGGACCGCCTAATCAAGCACCGCAAAAAGCTGGTAATCGCCGAAACCAACGAATACCCGCAGATCGGCAAAACGCCAACCCATTTTTGGGAACTGCAACCGCCGGCAGACGATGCAAACATGGCAGAAAGGTGGTTTGCAGTTTGTGCCAATGCGTGGGACGCCCCCCTGCAGGCGCAGAGTTTTGACGTGGTGATTACACCTTGGTTTTTAGACGTAAATGGCGGAGACCCGCGCTTATTAATCGGCCTCGTACGGCATTTATTAAAAGCAGGCGGCACCTGGATAAATACAGGGCCCTTATTATTTACCGCAGGCCTACCGGCACAACACAAATATAGCGCGGAGGAGCTTAGCGATTTTATACAACTGGCCGGATTCGACATGCTGGCGCAGCAGGTGGAAGAAGTAGAACACTTAGCCGCCCCGCTAATGGTGCGGCGGCGGCGGGAACAAGTGTGGACATTTGCCGCCGCAGTGGATCACAACAAAGGCGCAGCCGATCCCCGCGCTTGGCTATATTTACATTTTATACCGGTACCCGAATCCGTTCTTTTACAAAAAAACGCGCACCCTATTGCCGAAATCATCTATTCATTAGTGGACGGCCAACGGTCGGTGGGCGATATAGCCATCATCCTCGCGCCACATTTACCCGAAGGGCAAGATGCAACCCTATTAGTGCTGGACTGCTTAGCGGCCTAGTGACGCGATCGGCTTTTATTGCGACCCATAAAAACAATTACCTTTAAGGTCTTTAATGGCTCAACGGCCTGAGGCCTGCTAGAATTCCCAAAAAACATGACCGCGCGTTGCGCAATTCTTCAGAGAGGTTTGATTCAAATGACATTTGTTGTCGGTGAAAACTGCATAAAATGCAAACATACAGATTGTGTAGAGGTATGCCCCGTTGACTGCTTTTACGAGGGCCCCAATTTTTTAGTGATCCACCCGGACGAGTGTATTGATTGTGCACTGTGCGAACCCGAGTGCCCTGTAGATGCTATTTTTTCTGAAGATGAGCTGCCAGAAGATCAAGAGGATTTCATTGAGCTCAACGCCGAGCTGGCTCAAGTCTGGCCCAACATCACGGAGAAAAAAGAATCTCCAGACGATGCCGAAGAGTGGGACGGTGTTGAAGGAAAGGTCAAATACTTGATTCGCTAATTACACCTACCCATAAAAAAACCCGCATACCTTTATGGTCATGCGGGTTTTTTTATGGGTCTACCTGCCGAAACGCGGGCGACAGCACCTTGCTGCCGCCTGCTTACGCCGAGGCTTAAACCTAGAAACCTCAGTTGGGCGCCAAAAAGCTGTGTAATCCATTGGTGTGATTAGCA
>CAMCXE010000265.1 GCA_945882995.1 Thalassocella blandensis
CGGCAAATACGCCGATAAATTTTGAGTGATGAGCTGGTTGTCTTCGCGCATGGATAACCCGGCGGGGGTATCGTCTACCAGCCAAGACCCCACCAGCGCGAAGTGCTCTGCAAATTTAGGCAGTGGCTCAAAGGCTTGCAACACAAAACCTTCCGCGCCATAGGGGCCTAGGGATTGGCTGATAATTTCACCCCGTTCAACAATGGCGATGTTGGAACCTTCGCGGGCAAAAATGGGTTTTTTAACATAGGCCCCCGTAAAACTGGCTTTAGGGTCATCTTCGAAAAAGGCTGGCAACAGGTTGGGGTGTTGTGGGAACAACTGCCATAACAGCGGGAGCAGCGCTTTGTTGGAGACGATCGCCTTCCACGGAGGTTCCAGCCACTGGGTGTGGCTGCTCGCTAAGGCTGCCCCAAACTCTTCGCGGAGCATGAATTCCCAGGGGTATAGCTTGAACATCCAGCGAATCGCCTGATCCTGAAGGTCGGTAAACTCTCCGTTTTCCCCTAGGCCGATATCCTCTACAAAAACAAACTCGGTGGCGATGCCAGCCTCTGCAGCGCAATCCTCCAAATATTGCACTGTGCCGCGGTCTTCCGCCGAGTTGGCGCAGCAGGCCAGATGCAGCAATGTGTCTGGGTGCTGCTGCTTGAGCTGCTCGAAGCGTGCAACCAATTTTTCCTGCAATAGGTTGAACTGATCGGCCCGGGCCGGCAGCACACCACTGGCCAGCTGATCTTCCAGCCATAGCCATTGCCAAAATCCTGTTTCATAAAGGCTGGTGGGAGTGTCGGCGTTGTTTTCAAAAAGTTTGGCTGGCCCTTGGCCGTTATAGGCCAAGTCCAATCGGGAGTAGAGGCTTTTATCGCCGCGCAGCCAAGAGTTGCGCACTAAATCCCAATGGGCTTCGGGTATGCAGAACCGCTGCATCAGCGCTTCGTCGCGCACCACCTTGTCTACCACTTGCAGGCACATTTGGTGGATTTCAGCGGTTGGCGCCTCTATGTCCTCCTCTATTTGCTTGAGGCTGAACTCATAGTAGGCAGACTCCTGCCAATAGGGCTGGCCATAAAGGGTATGAAACTGAAAGCCGTATTCCACGGCTTTGCCTTTCCAGTGCGGGCGCTCTGGGCAAGTGACGCGGCGCATTAGCCGCCCCAGCTGCCGCCAGAGGACTTACGGCTGCCAGACTTGCTGCCACCCCAGTTGCTAGCGGCAGCCGATTTGGAGCCAAAGCCACCACGGGATATGGTTTTGGTTACTGTTGGCTTGGGCTGAAACACGTCTCGGCCGGTATAGACTCGCGAGCGACCATAGTCGCCATACGTTCGGCCATCCACCGTGCCCCACCGATTGTAGTACGGCGAACCATAGTAGCTGGAGGTGAACATGGGTGCCGCTTGATAGCTATGGTTGTCCAGTGCGCGGCCTAACATAAAACCCGCCATGGCTGGCATAAACCAACTGGTCCCGTCACTACGGTCGCGGCGCTGACAGCGGTCGGCGCCAAATTCGGCCGCACAATCCTCCATAGAGTTATATTTAGGCGCACTGGCCTCAGCGCTGCCCAGTGCCTGATTAAAGGCCATGTCACATTGTGCGCTTAGGTCTGGGTAAGTGGTTTTACACTCGTCCAAGGTTTTGAAAATATCGGCCGGCTCTTCCTTCTGCCCACACCCCGCAAGCAGGGCGGCAATACATAAAGCCAAAGGTTTTAGGGCGAATACCCCCGAAGCCTTGCGCATGTGAGCGAGGTTGATAGCTTGACTGCGTTTCATGATGGTTACTCAGGCTGGCCGTTAATAAGTCAAACAAGCGGCGTTCAAAATGCCCACCGCAACCGAAATACCACCCAAAATAATGCCGGCCGAAATTTCGTTATTGGTAATACGTTCTGAAACTTGAGGCAAAAACAAAAAACGCACAACAGCAAACGCTAACAGCTGTGCAATGAGCGCAATAACACCCCACAGCAAAAAATCAAGAATATGTGTGGAGTTCGAAATTGCGCTGCCTAAGGCCAGCGCAAAACCAATTTGGGCGCCCACAAAACCAATGGCGGCGGAGACATTTTGTTGTTTAACCAACTGCCATTCGTCGTGCGGCGTAATGGCGCTGTAAATGAATTTGAAAATCACAACTAACACCAGTGAGCAGGCAAAATAAAGCGCGAAATTGATGAGGCCTGCCAGCGACGTGTGGAAAAATTCCATGATGGAGCTCCAATAATAGGTGATGTGGAAGGGTAAAGACTAACCCATTACGCGTAAATCTGCCTGGCTAATATCAAAGCCAGTGCTAATCACAAAACAGCGTTCCGGCTGGTTGTCCGTGATCCGTTCTTCACCCGCGTAGGTCGCATATTCGTTCAAATTTTCCCCAGCTTGGCGTTCATAGAGCATCATGAACTGATCGGTTTCACTGACGCTGCCGTCAAGGTTATAGGTTTTTTCCGTCATGGCCACAGCCGGTGAGGAGCTGCCGGCACCTTCCCAGACGCGCGTGAAGGCAAAGCCTTCTAATGTTATCTGGGGCCGGCTAATTCTCTCTCGGAGTAGCTCATCCCAATCACTACCCACCTGCTTGGTTTCGTAAAAATACCACAGCTTAACGTCAGCCACGCAGCTGTCACTCCGGCCGCCACTGAGCAATATCTGTAAATAGGCGTCGTCGTCGGTGTAGTAGCGCAAAATGGTGCTGCTGGCATCGAGTTTAATTTCGCCAACGGCTTGGATAACATGGGTTTTGGCGGCGCCTTCAATAATTAGCTCGGGCTCGACCAAGCGCAGCCGCAGCGCATCAATTTCAAATGCACCGCCTAAAAATAAGCCCAAAACCTCGGGGGCTTTGGGCGGGCTGGCGGGTTCATCTTTTTTGCCAAAAAAATTACCGAACATAAGCGTTACTCGAATGCCAGAAGTCTGGTGTGCTTATAATTGTTAAAAAAGCCGCAGCGAACCCAGGGCTTCGCTGCGGCTACATTAACCGTTATTTACCTAAAATCCGCGCCAATTCATCTTCCGCTGAGGTGGAGGCGCCCGCAATGCCGGCATCGCGTAAACGCTTTTGTAAATCATCGCCGGATTCATCACTGGCGAGTTCGGCCGCGGCTTCAAATTCTGCTTGGCGCAATTTTTGGCGATCTTGGATGCGCGTCAGTGATTCGGCAGCGGTTTTCATTTTGTTATTGGCGCCCATATGGCGAGATGACACAGAAACCTGCGCCTTTTGCACGGACTCTGTGGCCTTGACCATATCCACCTGCTGCTCCATGCGTTGTAAATTGGTTTTCGCCGCACTGATATTTTTACGCAGGTTGCTTTCTGAAGCCACAAATTGATCCACGAGAGTCTGTTCGCTTTGCAGTTGGTCGCGCAGTTCGCTGACTTTTTTGGCGCAATCCAGCGCTAGTGCTTGGTCGCCTTTGGTGGCGGCAGCACGTGCGTGGGCTTCGTAATCAGTTGTTGAGCTAGTTAGGCTCGTCACTTTTTGCTCAGCCAGTTTGCGCTTAGCCATAATTTGCGTTAACGCAAAGTCAGATTTACGTAGTTCCTCTTTAGCTTCGCGAATTTCCTGATCCAAAATGCGCAACGCTTGGCTGTCGGCTACAGTCTCCGCCACTTCAGTTACGCCACCTTTAAATGCAGTAATTAATTTTCCCCAAACGCTCATAAAATATCTCCGGATTAATGAATGAATTGCTCGTAAGCTTCTAAAAAATTCGAAACATTGTTGAATAGTGTTTCAACTTCGACGCGTAAACTGGGCGCGTCTGTGGCTGAAGATATACTGCCAAAGGCGCAGTAGTAGTCTTCATGATGAACGCGGGTGATGCCTACGCTGGTTAGTGGGAAAAGCTGGTGGGTTTTGAGAATTTCTTCGTTAAGCGCTGCTGTATCACTGACTTGGCTTTTGGCGAACAGAATCGATTCGACGATGATTTGTTGCCCGCTAACCGCCAAGTAGGCGTCCAAGCCATCCTCATTGGTCACCGTGAGGCAGCCGGGTTCTTGATGGATTAGCCAGTTTTCATTCTCGGCCAGTACAGTGTTGAGTTGATCTAGACTCCAGGTCATTTTGGTCTCCGCTAAGTGATGCCCCGCTCGACACGGGTTGGGTTTGAAGTAATACTAACCAAAAAATAATATCTTGCAAGACATTATTTTAAGCTTTTGTACATTATTGGTTGTTTTCGTAAACTATATTTCACAAAAAGGGGTTTTGATGTCTAAAAAAGCGCTAACAGCCACCGAATGGCGCGATCTTGTGTCCCGAGTGCTTAAGTCGGAGATGTCCAAACGCAAGCTTCGCTACGAGGACTTGAGTCGTGCATTGGCCGAGCAAGGGTGCTTGCAAACGGCGGACAACCTGCGCAACAAAATCAATCGCGGCATCTTAGGGGCGGACTTGTTCATTCAGCTGCTGCTGGTGCTGAACGTGAAAAGTCTAGACCGTCAGACGCTACTGGAGATTGTGGACAATCTTAAGGACATATAGGTTCTGGCGTTTGCTCAACCGCTTTCATTTCGTGGCGGGTAGCGCCCAGTCAATGGGGGTCAGTGATTTACTTTCAAGCCAGCGATTGGTGGCGGAAAAGTGTTTGCAGCCAAAAAAGCCTCGATAGGCAGAGAGCGGGGAGGGGTGGGGGGCCTTTAGAATCAAATGGCGCTGAGGGTTGATTAGTTTGCCTTTTTGTTGGGCATAGGC
>CAMCXE010000266.1 GCA_945882995.1 Thalassocella blandensis
TACAAACACCGGCTAAGCCACAAATTACCGCACCCAGTCTGCGTGACCCATTCCCCAGCGCGCCGGCGCCCAGTCGGCCCGCCGCACCCACGCCAGCTAAACCCGCATTTGGTACCTCGAATTTTGCAAATACCTCCACGCCCGCGCCACGCACTAGCGAGCCGTTGGATAACCGTGCACCACCAGCCCCCAGTGCGCGTTACCTCAAGGGCCGCATTAAAATATTAATTATTGGCACCTCAACCGGCGGCCCGGTGGCCTTAACGGAGGTGTTAACGCATCTGCCTGCGGATTTTCCTGTGCCCGTAGTTGTGGTCCAGCACATGCCCCCCAATTTCACCAGAGCCCTAGCCGAACGCCTCGACCGGCAATGCAAAGTGCAGGTGAAAGAAGCCGAAGCCGGCGATGCCTTATTGCCCGGTCGCGTACTGATTGCGCCCGGCGGCCACCAATTAATTTTCGACCGCAGCAACCGCAGCGTCAAAATTTTACCCGGCGACGAACGTATGAATTACAAACCCTCCGTGGACATCACCTTCGCCTCGGCGGCCAATGTATTTGGCAGCGCCACCTTGGGTGTAGTGCTCACGGGCATGGGTGCCGACGGCTGTGAAGGCGCGCGGCTGATCAAACAACAAGGCGGTTTCATTTGGGGGCAAAATGAAGCCACTTGCGTGGTTTACGGCATGCCCCGGGCCGTAGTCAAAGCCAATTTAACCGACGAAGTGCTTGCCCTGAGTGACGTCGGCCCACGATTGGCCCAAGAGCTGTAACCTAGCAACCTCAGTTGGATCACCAAAGTCTGCGCGCCCCCTTGGCGCGCCTAGCAAAAGTTGAAAATGACGAACAACCAACACATTACCCGCCATTTTTAACTCTCACTAATTACAGTAATGGATCACACAGCTTTTTGGCGCCCAACTAAGGCTTCCAAGGTTAATTTGTGCTCACCACATCCAAAGATTACACAGCTGATTGGCGCTCAACTCAGCGTTCCAACATGATGCGCAAGGTATGTAACCCTATCATTCGTTCTTCGTCGGTGGGGATCATCAGTATGTTGAGCGTGCTTGTTGGCAGGTGGAGTTGTTCCTGTCCTTGAGTATTGGCGGTAGTGTCTAGTGCAGCGCCTAGCCAGGCGTAGGCTTGGCAGATGCGCTCACGAATGGGGGCAGCATGCTGGCCAATTCCCGCCGTGAAGACTAGGGCATCCACTCCGCCCATGGCGGCGATTAATGCGCCCATTTCGCAGACGATCCGGTAGACGAACAGGTCAATGGCTGCGGCGGCCAGTGGCTCGGCGCTGCTCAGCAAAACCTGCATATCACTGCTGATACCGGAGACGCCCAGCAAGCCGGACTGGTTATAGAGTAAGTCGCTGACCGCTTGGGCGGACATCTGCCGTTCCTGCAGCAGGTAGAGCACCACGCCGGGATCCAGTGAGCCGCAGCGCGTACCCATCACTAAACCATCGAGTGCGGAAAACCCCATGGTAGAGGCGATGCTTTTGCCATTCACCAACGCACACAAACTGGCGCCGTTACCTAAGTGAGCGACGATGACTTTGCCGTTAGCCCGCTCGCCCAACACGCGGGGTAGTTGGCTAGCGATGTATTCATAGGAGAGGCCATGAAAGCCATAGCGGCGCACGCCGGCCGTGGTGATGGCGCGAGGCAAGGCGCAGGCGAGGGCTACCATTGGCTGTGTGGTATGAAATGCGGTGTCAAAACACGCCACTTGTATGACGCTGGGCCAGCGTGCTTGCGCTAAACGGATGACCTTGAGGCTGTGGGGCTGGTGTAAGGGGGCTAGGGGCACTAGGGCATCGAGATCCCGTAGCACTGAGTCGGTGATTTGGACTGGCGCTAAATAGTGCTGCCCGCCATGCACCACCCGATGACCGATGGCCGCGAAGGTCCAAGCTGCGTTCGGTTGGTCGAACCAGCTCAGGAGTTGCGCCATAGCGGCATCGTGGTCGAAGCCGCCGTTAGGAAGAGCCTGTTCAGACTGCACCAGCGGCAAGCCTTGGTCATCTTGGACCAACACTTCGACACTCGCGCCTCGCTGGGCGGCGTGACCGCGGAGTATCAACTGCAATACCTCGGACTCAGCAGAATATTCGAACACCGAAAATTTGATGCTGGATGAGCCCGCATTGAGAATCAGCAGCTTAGTCATGAATGTGTTCCCCTCACTGTTTGTGGCTGGTGAGCGGCAACCCGTGTTGCCATGGGCGCGACCGGTGCGAATACTTTTAGAAGCCGCAATTGGATCACCAATGGCTCACGTAGCTTTTTGGTGCGCAAATGAGACTTATTGGCAGCCTTAGCCCCCAAGTCTAGCGCCAGAGTAACTCCCGCGTCGATTGTGCCAAGCCTGAGGTGTTAGGGGAACCTGCTAGAGGCAAACGGTCGGTGGTGTATGTGCCCATTTGGGAAGTGTAAAACACATACGAAAACGGGAAGGCTCGTGCCCTTCCCGCTTAAAGTGTTCGCATGCTTTTATTTTTGTTAGGGGCGTTTCCGTATCCCCACTCGGTGCTATGTCGCTGAGTCCAATCCGGGGTAAGTGTCGTATGTTTTATTATTATTTGTTGTTGTTATAAAGTTTAAAAATTCAGTTTCTTATTATTTGTTGTTGTTGTTATTTGTTATGGGAGTGCTCTTTCTTATTCTTTGTTGTTTTTATTATGCTAGCCAACCAGCAGTATTTGCGCCTCTCATACTAAAGTATTAAAAATCAATGAGTTGGTCAAAGTTGTGAAGTGGCTGGCAGCGGCGTTAAACACCGCAACGTTACTTTATGTGCCGAATGCTGTTACTTGCAGGGCTTAAGGGTAACAGTTGGCGCGAATTGTGTGATGGAGGTAACAGTTTCGTCGCGCCTAGTGGTGGTAATGCGCTTCATCACGCCAGACTCTGCAAGTCTCCCGCAGGACGGCTTGTTGGTCGGGCTTCAGCCGACAAACTTCTTTCTACCTACCAATCTCGTGTTAAAACCCGACAAAGCTGCAATGCGCCCCGTGATCTGGTGAATTTTGGCGCTGATTTAATTTGTGGCTGTCCATTTTTTCTGTGTTTAAACCTTTGTAAGCGTTCCAGCCTTTTGAATCGATAGTTGTTTTGGATAACTTCAACTCGCCGTTTTCGCGGATATAGGCAATGCCGTCTCCCAATCGAATATAGTCTATGCCCCGGGCCGCTGGATTTTTATAGATTAAGGTGTGCGCAAGGAAAAACAGACCATCCGCCGAACGCTGGCCACCCTCCACGCCATCCTGAAATTTTACCCAGGCGTATTGGGTTTGACCGGCGATATTTTCATACACCAATACGAACCCATGAATGTCGTCGCCCACTCTGGCAATAGCATCTTCCAAGTCTTTCTGAGTGTAATAAATTTCCGTGGCAGGCGACCGCAACACTCCTTTGCCTGTTCCTTCTCTAGTAGGTTTATTGTTTGGGTTTTCAAAAAATGTGCCACCGCAGGTGTTGTTATGCACCCACAAGCCAAATTCACCGACGTAATAGGTATGAAAATCCTCAACTTCAAAGTTATAAACAGTGCACTTAAAACTCCAATGCTCAATCGACTCTTCGGACTCATGCCTCCTAAAAAAATCACCCTCGTTTGCGAAGTCGGTCTTAACGGATCGTTCTAATCCCGTTGCATGATTAAAACTACCCTCACGTAAATCAACTCTATAACCTCTTTCTGAATCACGACTAAGTTCTGTCCAGCCAACACCATCGGTCGCCGTTCTCCACAAGTGGTCGGATCTCGACACCTTTACTAAATCACCGTTGGCCAACTCCAATATACAGCCATTACTCAGTTTGTCCGCACGGGTCCAACCGCCAGGACCTGGCTCATCAAGGTAATAACTATCTAAATCGTAACCCACCACCCAAAAAGGGTGATTACCCGTACCAATTAATGTGTTATGCGTATCTGGGCCCAGGTAGAGATATTTTTCTTTTCCATCCTTAATCACGCGTTGAGTTTTGTAATAACGCAAATAGTGTACCGGCGTATCTTCAAACTCCATCGTGCGGACCACACGCTTATATGCCAACTCCCCCTTTTCTTCCGGTTGCGATAGCACCCAATCGCCCACTTTGATCTGCTCAATGGGCAGCAGCCCCTCTTTGGTATGAACCAAGGTGCCGGCCATAAAACAGGCATCTCCGGTAAGTTCGTGGCGAAAGCCAAAGATTTCTTTAACATCACTGATAACTTTTCTATACAGATAATCCCCCGAGCAGTCTTTACCAAACTTGCGCAGAATTTCACTGAGGCTGCGGACGGGCGTGGTTATACCCAATTGTGTAGCAGCCAGTGCATCCGCCATGGCATTGCGACCTGCCATGACGATATCGGTGGCGAGGGCGACGGCTTGGGCGGCTTGTGCTTCTAGGCTGGCGTTTTTATTGATTAAGTTATCAATTTCGCCCAGCCAGGTTTTTTGCCAGAGTTCCGCTTCGTAAAGACTCAGGCTGCCGGTGGCGGGTAGCGCCAGCTGGCGCCCCGAGGGGGTATTTAACACACCCCCCGCATCAATGTCATTAAGTTACCTAATTACCACTATCCCTAAGCCGCACAATGCTGTATATTTAACCAGCATAAGCAGCATTCTCGCAAGGGGTAATTTATGGCTCGTAACAAAATCCAGTTCCAGAAGGGGTTCGGTCTGGTCGACTTCCTGA
>CAMCXE010000267.1 GCA_945882995.1 Thalassocella blandensis
CAAACGCTTTCAATATGAAACCGCACAGGCATTGGGAATACCCATTCCGGAAACCTATTTTCCGCGCACTTTAGATGATGTGGCCATGTTGGCGCGCACCATTGCTAACTACCCCTATGTCATAAAACCTAATGTGTCCTTTGAATGGAAATTAAGCGCGGCGAAACCCAGCTCGCGCGGGAAAAAGGGGCTGGCCGTTCACAATGCCGAAGAACTGATGGCAACAGCGCGCGCAATTTTTGTGGAGGGCCAAGAATTTATGGTGCAGGAGGTGATCGGGGGGCGCGATCAGCGGTTGGTTACTTTCTTAGGCTATTTTTCAAAAAACCATGAGCTGATGTCTTGGTTTATACGCAAAAAAATTCGGCAATCGCCGCTTGATTTTGGCTACTGCACCATGACTGAATCTTGTCACAATCCGGTGGTACTGGACCAATCAAAGCGACTTTTAGAAGCCATTTTTTACCAAGGTATCGCCGGTGTGGAGTGGAAGCAGGACCCGACAAGCAACGTCTATAAATTAATTGAAATAAACGGCAGGCCAGTTAACACCACGGGTTGCGCAATGGCTTCGGGAGTGGATTTGCCTGCCTTCGCCTATTTTGATGCCATCGGTCGGCCACTTGCGCCCGTGACGGACTGGCAGGACGGTCAGCGCTGGGCCTGGCTGGCCATGGACTTTTGGGCAGCAAGGGAATTAGCCAAGCAGGGAAAAGGCTCACTCAAGCAATGGTGGCGGGAAGTGCGCACCATTAAGGCGGATGCAGTTTTAGCTAAAGATGATGTAATTTTTTCACTGCGTTACGCCGCTCTTATACTGTGGAATTCGCTGCGCACTATCCTAAATCAGCGGCTAAAACACCTGGTGCGAATGAAACAAACATCTGCGGTGCAAAACATTCAAAAGCAACGCGCACAGCCAATCTTCAAAATTGACGGCTAAACAGCCACCAAGGAAGTCAAATTATGCAATGGAAACAACAAGCCTTGGAGCGTTTTTCAAATCAGCACGACGCTCACAAATGGGCGGCCATCTACGCAGCCGATAATTTAAATGTTGAGGCTATCAATTTTCGCAAACGCCGCGACGTCACCGTCCAATATGTATTAGAACATATGCCAGCAGGGGCAGACATTCTTGATTTAGGCTGTGGTGCTGGCCCGGTGTTAGTGGAACTTTGTAACCACCCCTATAATTTGATAGGCATTGACTACTCGGGCGATATGTTGCGGCTGGCACGCAAGCAGCTTGGGTCAGCTCAAAATAAAATTCCGCTGTTGCAGGGAGAGTGCGAGGCAATCCCCCTGTCCGACGCCTCCATAGATTGCGTACTGTGCCTAGGGGTTATCAGTTACGCTGAGTCCATCGAAAACGCCCTGCAAAACATTTTCAATGTGCTGAGGCCGGGGGGCACGGCCATCGTCACCTATCGAAACTCACTTAACGACATATTCATGGACCCAGTCGCGCTTATAAAACAGGCTTTTGAAATGCTATTTCGCAATGGGGATCACGCTAATAGAACAATTGGTCGATCAATACCCCGAAGTGAATTTCTACAAAATATTCGGAAAACACAATTCAAGGTAGCTGGCGAGCATCAAATTGGCTTTGGGACACTACGCCTTAATCGGAGAGTGATTTCTGACGGCCGAATGGCCATTCGTCTGAATGGTTTTTTACACAAATTACTTAGCTTTTTTCCCAATGCCATTTATCGCGCCATGGCGGACGTACATATAATTATTCTGAAGAAGTAGCCTTGCTGCAAGAAACCCCAGTTGAATCACCTCACATTCAAAGGAATCCGTATGTCTATACATTCCATTCAGTGCGCGCTGGTTAGAGGCGGAACTACCAAAGGCGTGTTTATCAATAGTGATCAACTGCCCACCGACGGTAAATTGCGAGACCAAGTATTGTTAGCACTTTTTGGCAGCCCGGACATTCGGCAAATAAATGGTCTTGGTGGCGGCGATCCCCTTACCAGCAAAGTTGCGTTAGTTAGCTTGTCAAACGAACCCGGCGTCGACATTGAGTACCAATCTGGCGAAGTGGGTATTGACGAAGGCGTGATTAACTACTCAACCATGTGCGGAAATCTCGCATCAGGGGTGGGAATTTTTGCGTTGGCGACGGGAATGATTGAGGCAAACTCGCAGGAGTTAAAGGTGCGTATCCGCAATATCAATACCGGCAAACTGCTAGAGGCGCTAATACCGATAGGGGCCAATAATGCTGTGCCATGCGCTAACTGTGAAGGTGTGGACGGAATAAAAGGCGGCGGCACAGAAATCAAACTCACCTTTATCGAGCCCGCCGGTTCCATCACAGGAAAATTACTGCCTACCGGCAATACAACCGATGACATAAAAATTGGAGACTGCCGGTATCCCTGCTCTATTGTTGATTGCGGAACGCTTTATGCATTCTTTCGTGCTGATAATTTCGGGCTAACGGGAAGCGAACTGCCGGACGCATTGGATGGCCATACTTCGTTCAGACACCTAGTGGAAAATTTGCGGGAGCATGTTGCACAGCTTATCTCCTCAGTTAATTTAAAAACATTTTCTGAAAGGCATATAAAAATTGCCATATTTTCTGACCTCACGGCAGGGCACGAGGGCTGCACCGAAATATGCGCACGGGTGATCAATCGCTACAAAACCCATAGAGCATTTCCTGTCACCGGCGCAATTTGTATGAGTGCCGCCAACGCCATTCCTGGCACGCTACTGCATTTGGACAATCATTATTCACCGGCCGTGCAGGCAGTCACTATCCACCATCCGGCCGGCAGTATCTGCACTACCAGCCAGTGCGTAAAACGGAACGAAAAAATCGATGTATCCTACACAACCGTAAATCGCTCAGCGCGTATTCTACTTTCCGGAACGGCCTATTGCTTTACCGAATAAACGCGTAGCCGCTCTCCAAATTCCCGCAGGTGATCTTTTAGGCGATGTGCTACTGGCATCCATTTCCGTTTGAATACCACTAGATTTACGAACTCCCCACGGGTATCACTAAAAGATTCTTTATAGCTGCAGTGCTTCCCGCACCCTGCCATTAGGTCGTAATAATCCACCACGGGATTATTAAAAGCGGCCTCAATCTGATAGCCCAGATGCAACGCGCCCAGTGAAATTCCTTTAGAAAGACTTTCGTTGTAGCCCATCTGCAAGTTATAGATTCTGTTGCCGTAATGCAGGTCGAAAACGGCTGATACAGGCGTATTGTCAATTGACATTACCGAACAGTCTATCCCCAAATTTTTGTCCGAGGAATTATCAAGCAACAAGTTGATCATTTTTTGATTATTCGGGGAAAAACAGCGCTTACCCCACCTAACCGCGTGAAAATCATTAAGCAACCTAAAAAAACCATCTGGCTCTTGGCACATATTATTAATCGCCACAACACCCATGGATCGTAATTTGGATCGCTTATTGTAAAGCTTAATCCTGCTGCTAGTGCTTAGCCCCTTCAGGTAACCTGTAAAGTCTTGTGCAGCCGTATCAATGCCAAATAATGGGTCCTCGCCCCGGTTGAGCACAAAAAGCCCTCTTTTGGCTGCCTGGTCAAGCAAGCACAGATGATCAACCGACCCCTTAAGAATATCGTCGAATATAACCCTGTCCCACCCTTTCGCATCAAGCGTAGACCAAAATTCGTCCCAGTTACTGTCGCAATCCACCGGGTCAAACGGGAATTGAAAATATTCATTGCGGATTGCGGGAATTAATTTGGATGTTTTGCCTTCTGGATAGATGGTTCGTATACGGAATAAATCGAGGAATTTTGAGTCGTAGCTGTAAGCAGAAAGCTTGCCACATGAAAAGTAATTAATGGGCTGGTGTTTTTTGGGTATTGAGTCGTCTAATAGCTCGCCCCAACCGTGGCGCCAGGCATCAAGCCACGCCTGGCTACGAAATAGATTGGGAGTGGGTGCTGTTCCTGAATGGGAAATCTGCATGGAAATATACTCCAATGTGATTCACAGGGGTAGACAGTGTGGAATTCACTTTTACTCAATAATATTTTTCAGATTTTAAAATATGTCATGAAAACACACTGAGCTCAGGCTGGGCGCGTAAAAACTATAACGCTTCCGCTATTTTTTCGTCACACCTTAACACTATAGATCGAAAAATATATTTATTGTAAACAATCACGAGCTATTTAAGAAACTATCTTTCGTGCCACTTATTGCGTTTTTAAATTAATGCACAGCTTCTCACGAGCACGTCTTATGCACCCAAATTGCTAAGCGCGCCTCACTGCCCTAAACAGCGGCGTCAAAAATGCCTGCAGTGTAAACGCCAGTCTGTCAACCTGCGCCCACTGTCAAGTGGCCGCCCGCAAAGCCGATCAAACCATTTGTTTACCCGTGTGCCCAGCCAAATGGTCGTGTCGGACGACGAATTGATTATCCTATAAATCTCGGGTCGGCACCAAAAAGCCAAGTCTCCCATGGATGTAATTGGTAATAGTTAAACCTAGCAGCCTGTCGGACTTTCCTGGCCCGTCGTTAGGCCCCATGAGAAAATAGGCCTCCCACACCACAGAATGCCGCCATGTCCCGCTTCATAACCATTGATCGCAACACCAACTTCCTGCTGCCGCCCTCCATGGACGATTGGTT
>CAMCXE010000268.1 GCA_945882995.1 Thalassocella blandensis
GTCCATTTGAGCTGTGACGGGACAGGATGTCACGCCACGGCGACCCTCAAAATCGCCTCGGAGGGAGGGTATTTTTGCGTAGCAAAAACCAAAAAGTCGGGCGCCGCTTCTTTTGGTTACTTTTCTTTGGGCAAGCAAAGAAAAGTGACTCGCCCAAGAGGGCGAAATAAAAGGTAAAAATCACTCGAAAAATTAGTTTTGCGCCGAGAGTAAGAACGTTGTTTGCACCTGAGCCCGCTAGCGAAACGCAAGCCCCACATACTGCTAATAATAAAAATCCTGCTGCCGCTCCTTCAACACCGCTTTTAACCCCCGCAAAGTGGTCAGATCCTTCATCAAAATTTGAGACTCACGCATCTCGCTGCGCAACGATTCAAGGCGATTTTTTAAGGCAATAAAAGTGTGCTGGGGATTTTTGTGATAATACTGTTCATAAATAACCCCATGCACAGGATTCGCCGCTAATGCCGCGTGTTTTTCGCGCTGAATGGTGCGAATTTGCCGTTTTAATAAGTCGCACAGTTTAGTTAATTCAGCCGCATCAAAACTCGGCAAGCCTTTACCAGCATGGGTGCAAAATAATTCGAAAATTGTGAGCACATCTTGCTCCTCGCGGGCTTTTAATAACTGCGTCATGTGCTGGTGTTTTATGTCTTTTTGGGTCTCATCCTGCTCTAAATCGGGGTGCAAAATTTTGGCGAGCTGACGAAACATTTTATTGGCCGCCGAGGCGCTAAACAGTTCTTCAGCAGCTTTTTTTTGGCTAGCGTAGGGGTCAAACCCGCCGGAGTCCGCCGCGCCAAAGGGGTCATAATCTTCCGATTGATCAAACGCTGTTGCGTCTTCATTTTTGGATTGGGCCTCTTCAAAACCGAATAAATCCGCCTCAAAGTCCTCGTCAAGTTCGTCCATCTCGTCAAAAATATCGGCGTCTGGCTCATCGAAAATTGGGCCAAATACCTCCTCACACACGGCTTTGAACTGCAAGACAAGCCCGGGCAGATCGCGCTCAAAATCAAAGGGAAACGACTGCAGCATGCGCAGGTTATCAGTAATCCAATCCAACAACTCCCCACGCTGATAATTGGTCAAACTTTTTTTCGGTAAAAACGATAACAGCTGCTCGGTTTCTGCATACAGCTGCTGAAAACTGGCGATTTCCTGCGGCAGCACTTCGCGGGTGTACTGCTCCACAATGGCCTGTTGTTGTTCCAGTGCCTTGGCAATACTCTCACGCTCTTTTTGCACCTGCGCCCACAGCTTGGAAAACTGCTCGGCAGGGGTTTGTATAGTGGCTTTGCGTTTGGTGGACTTGTGTTTTTTGGCAGCTTTAGCGAGGTGTTTTTTCATTAGATTTACTCAACAACAGCAATTAGGGCGGGCAACAGCTGGGCATCATAAAGCCATGGCCAATGGCGCCAAAGCATTTTTTGGCCTACGTCCAACGGCGCTGTAACTTGTGTGCAAGCAGAACCCACAAGAGTTTGCTATGGTCGGCCTATAGCCACGCGGAGCCGGCCCATGCATAACCACACTCAAGTGCCCTACCTATGGCAGCTGATTGCTTTTTTAATCACTGTTGTGATCGTAGTGCCACTATTTAAACGCGCCAAGCTGAGCCCCATTTTAGGTTACCTAGCGGTGGGAGCGGCCATTGGCCCCTTCGCCTTGGCCTGGGTTTCAGACGTGGAGCCGGTGCGCCAGCTGGCGGAGTTTGGCGTGGTATTTTTGCTATTTAGCTTGGGGCTGGAGTTATCGCTTGCCCGCTTGCGGCTGTATATGCGTTTAATTTTTGGCTTGGGCAGCGCGCAGTTGATCATTTCGGCGTTAGCCATTGGCGCGGCGGCTTGGGCTTGGGGCAATTCGCCGGCCAACGCCATTATTATTGGTTTGTGTATGGCGCTCTCCTCCACAGCTATGGTGGTGCCTTTGTTACAAGAGCGCGGTGAGCTGGGTTCACAGTCTGGCCGAGCCAGTTTTGCGGTGTTATTGCTGCAGGATTTAGCCGTGGTGCCCATTTTGATTCTGCTGGGCGTGTTGGGCGGCAGTGCATCCAGCAGCCTAGGGCAGAGTTTAGGCGAGGCCCTGCTCAAAGGTGTGGCCGCCATTGCCGTCATTGGCCTGCTGGGGCGCTTTGGCCTGCGCTTTTTATTCCGCAAAGCCATGGCCAGCCGCAGCGTGGAAGTGTTTATGGCCATGATGCTGCTAGCCATTTTGGCCACCTCACTCATTACTGAAGCGGCGGGTTTGTCGCTCTCCTTAGGCGCGTTTTTGGCTGGATTATTATTGGCTGAAACGGAATTTCGACACCAAATTGAAAGCGAAATCGAGCCTTTTAAGGGCTTGCTGCTGGGGCTGTTTTTCATGAGCGTCGGCATGAACATCAACTTAGTGTTGGCGTTTGGACAGGGCTTTTGGGTGGTAGCTTCCGTTTTAGGCTTGGTGGCCATCAAAGCCCTAATTGCCGGCGGTTTGGCACGCGCCTTTGGCCTGAGCTGGGCGGCAGCACTGTGCACCGGCTTACTCTTGGCACAAGCCGGTGAATTTGCCTTTGTGGTGATTGGCCAAGCCACCCTAGGTTACGGCTTAATGGATGAAGCTACCGGACAATTTATGGTGGTGGTAGCAGGCTTATCCATGGCCATTACGCCTGCGGTGGTGGCTCTGGGCCGACGACTCTCTAGCCGGATCGAGGCACGCACCGCCTGCGACCTCCAAACTGTGCCCCAACCGGAAGCCAAAGCGCAGGTGGTAATTGCCGGTTTTGGGCGTGTAGGCCGCGCAGTGGCCATGGTGTTGCAGCGAGAAGGCATTCCGTTTGTGGCGGTGGACATGAACACCGACCATGTAGCTGGCGCCCGCCGACGTCAAGAGCCGGTGATATTGGGCGATGCGCGCAAGCCGGAGCTGCTGAAAAAAATGGGGCTTGGCGATGCGCAGGCGCTAGTGATCACCATGGATAACCCCATCGCCGCCCAACAAACTCTCATCAATTGCCGACGCGAATGGCCCGATATGCCCGTGTTTATCCGCTCCCGCGACGCCGCACACTCTGAAAATTTACTCACCGCCGGCGCCAGCGCGGTAGTGCCAGAGACGCTAGAAGTCAGCCTACAATTAGCCAGCGCCACCTTGCAGGCGCTCGGGTTTGGGCGTTCAGAAGTACACACCTGCGTGGACCAACTGCGCCAAGAAGGGCTTGCCTGCTGGAGTGAAATTGAACAATCCTAGGCCGGCGCATGGCGGTTGATGTTAGCAAACACCGTTTGAGCGCCATAGGACAAGATGATCCATCGGTGTGATGGTGCTAGTTATAAATTCCTAGATTTAGAGGAGAATTGGATGATGAATTTCACAGGAATATGGGCAGCGGTGCGTTCGCAGGCGATGGCGATGGCGATTAAAAATATCGCCGGTTTATTAATTGTGTTGTCTGGTGGGGTTGTTGCCGAGGAAATTAGTGAGCCGACAAACTATGAAAAGGGTGTTGACCTCTATGCGTTTTCCAAGGAAGGTTGGCGGCACACTTTTAGGTGGTCTTATGAACGTCATGATGATTTCGTACCAATCTACGATGTTATTTATCGTAATGCCCCGCGCCTTACTGCCAGTGCACCCGCTGAACCCACCGAAAATCCTGAAGTAATTACCGAGCTTTATGTTGTGGGCCCGAACCGGCCCAAAAAATTGCTATTGGCTGACCATAAGCTGGGCGACGGCAATTCGTGGGTTACGCTGAGTGATTCTGATTTTGTCATGCTTACCACAAAATTGAACGAGGAACGGCTTTTCACTGGTGAGGGGGGATATATTGGCGCCGGCCCCAGTGCTGAAGGTATTGTCGAACGAGGGCAACAGGTTTCTCACGAAAGTGGCGATGAGGATTCCATTTTGGATTACTCCAAATATAGGGAAGCGCAACAAAAGTTAGGCGCTCAAGTGGCTTCAGAAAAATCCCCCACAACCAATTTAGCCGAGCAAAAAAATACAACTGACACTATTCACGCTGCCATTGCTCAGCCGCCACCGCATACGGCCCCTGCTGCCACCAGCGTCGAACCCAATAATTCAACCACAAATACGGCTCGCGAAGCTGGCGCTGCGGCCGGAGTACAAAACCCAGTCGCGCCATCGGGCGTGCAGCTAGCGGATGAGCCTGCGCAGGGAATCGACCAAAACGAAGGCTCATCCGCCACCGCTTTGGAAGATACAAACGTTGACACACTAACCGTCGCCTCTGCATTTTTAGGCTTGGTGGCGCTGGTTTTGGTATCCCTGAAACGCATGCGAGCCCGCAACCCCAAAACCCGCTGAGCAGCCTTCACCAGTCATCACGAACATGGCGATGAAAATTTGATTCTGGATTACTCCCAATGGAGGCGGGGAAAACGAAAATGAAAAAAGCAAAATCCCCCTAGCCCCAATGTCATTAAGTTAAGAAAAATCCCTTTTAAAAACAGCACACTAAAGGCATAATCCACACCAGACTTTATTGGAGCCCCCCCATGAACTGTACACAAACCGCCCCAAATTGTACAAAATTTGTACAGCCGCCTAGCTCACCCTG
>CAMCXE010000269.1 GCA_945882995.1 Thalassocella blandensis
CAAGCTTTATTTTCATGAAATGCAAAATTGTTTGTACGTTTTTGGGCGATCTTGGAGGGCGTTTGTGGGGTGTAATATTTTGCGGTCAAAATTTTTATATTTAGGCAGCTTACGCATTTTATCCGGAGCCTGATCGGCGCTGGCGAGCGATGTATTTAAAGGGGGAGCGTAAGGGACGGACACCGTTGTTTACCAAGTTATAAGATTTAATGTAGAAATCACCACCGCGCCTATTCGGGGGTAGGCAAGGGCGCAAAACGAGTGCGATTTTTGAAACCTAAGCCGCCCTATTGGCGATCACATTGGCTCGCCCAAAGCCTTACACATTTCACAGATTCACATATTCACATATTGAGCGGCCGCGGTCGGGGCCCACATACGCTACCGCATTCAACCTAGAAACCTCAGTTGGGCGCCAAAAAGCTGTGTGATTCATTGGTGTGATTAGTGAAAATTAAATTTGCCGGGCAACCTATTTGGTTGTTCGCCAAATTTAACTTTTGCTAGGCGCTGCCCGGGGGTTGCGCAGACTTTGGTGATCCAACTGAGGTTTCTAGGCTCAAGGGAGCAGCACTGTTGAGGAAGCCGTTGCGCAGCACACCGCTCTCTCGTTACTTGCTTTCCAGCCAAAAATCCGCATAATGCCGCGCTCTTAGCAAGGTGCCAACCTTGTTAGTTTATGGTGGTCCTTATCGGTCCTCCCGCAATGATTCGCTGCGAACCCCGCCAGGCCCGGAAGGGAGCAACGGTAGCAGTTTCGTCATGTGCCGGGATGTGGCTGGTAAGGGCCCCACCCTTCCTCGATTTGTCCCGCCTTTTCTGTTTCACCCGCGCTATAATCGCGCCCTTCTTTGCTTTGCTGAGTAATGCTGTGAGCTATCAGGTATTAGCCCGTAAGTGGCGGCCGCGTATATTTCGCGAAATGGTCGGCCAAGAACATGTGCTTAAAGCGCTGATTAACGCGCTGGACAATCAACGTTTGCATCACGCCTATTTGTTTGCAGGCACGCGCGGCGTGGGCAAAACCACCATTGCGCGCATTTTGGCCAAGTGCCTAAACTGCGAAGTCGGCGTTAGCTCGGAGCCCTGCGGCACCTGCTCCGCCTGTCGTGAAATCGCCGAAGGGCGTTTTGTGGATTTGCTTGAAGTTGACGCGGCTTCGCGAACTAAAGTTGAAGATACCCGCGAGCTGCTGGACAACGTCCAATACCTTCCCAGTCGCGGCCGCTATAAAATTTACCTCATCGACGAAGTTCATATGCTCTCCAACAGCAGCTTTAACGCGCTGCTCAAAACCCTGGAAGAACCACCGGAGCATGTAAAGTTTTTACTAGCCACCACGGACCCCCACAAATTGCCGGTCACAGTGCTGTCGCGCTGTTTACAGTTCAACCTTAAAAATATGAGCCCCGAACGTATCGTGGGACACTTGCGATTTGTGCTGGGCGAAGAAGCCGTACCCTGTGAGGAGGCCGCCCTGTGGCAGCTAGCTCGCGCGGCCGATGGCAGTATGCGTGATGCCCTCAGCCTCACCGACCAGGCGATTGCGTTTGGCAATGGTCAAGTTAACGGTGGTGAAGTGGCGGCCATGTTAGGCACCATTGACTACCAGCTGATCGCGCAATTGATGGAGGCTTTAATTGAGAGCAACGGTAAAGCCCTGCTCGATGCAGTAGGCATTTTCGCCGAACAAGCACCGGACTTTTTTGGCGCCCTCGGCGATTTAACCAGTTTGCTGCATAGAGTGGCTATCACTCAGGCCCTACCGGACGCCTTGGATAACAGCTTTGGCGACCGCGAACAAATTTTGGACTTCAGCCGCCGCCTAGCGCCTGAAGATGTACAACTGTTTTATCAAACAGCGCTGATGGGCCGCCGAGACCTGCATTTAAGCCCAGACCCACGGGCCGGTTTTGAAATGTGTCTGTTGCGCATGCTCGCCTTTAAGCCGCAAGGCTTGGTGGATGTACCCCAAGACGTGCTGGCGGTGAGCCCGCCCCTCTCGGCCAACACAGCCGCGCCGCCCATAACAGCAACCGCTGCCGCTGAAATTGCTGAGGCCAGCCAAATCACTCAGCCGCCAGAGGCAAGCGCCGAACCGTCAGCCCCCGCCGAACCCCAGGAGGCGAGTGACAACGGAAAAAAGTCCCTAGCTGAGGCCATAGGCGCGGAGCTCATGGCCGGGCTAACCACTGCAGCGCAACTGCAGGCCCCCGCTAAACTCAAAACACCGCCGCCCGAACCCCAGCCAGCCGTTGTGCCCAAAGGCAATAAAATCACCCTTGAAGAATTTCGTGCCGAACATTGGGTTGCCGTGTATCAAGCGCTGAATGTGCGGGGCGTACTGCAAAGTACGGCGGCCAACGCCGTCTTGGTAGGGCGCGAAGGTTCGCAATTATTTTTTGTATTGGATGCCGAACGCGGCAGCCTGTTTGAGGACTCGCACCGCCAGCGCTTGTCAGATTTATTAAGTGATTATTTCGGCCAACCCCTGCGCGTTCACATCGCCCTGCAAACACTGGATAAAGATGCGCAAACCCCCGCTGCGGTGGCCATTAAACACCGCGCGCAGCAACTCCAAGCGGCAATCGAGACCCTAGAAGCAGACCCTTTGGTGGCCCAGCTACGCCAGCAGTTAGATGGGCGATTAGATGTCGAAAGCGTAAAAATTATTGAACGAGGAGCACAGTCATGATTGGTGATTTAATGAAACAAGCCCAGCAAATGCAGGAAAAAATGCAGCAGCTGCAGGCCGAAATAGCCGCTATAGAAGTTGAAGGGCAAGCCGGCGGCGGCTTGGTCAAAATTATGATGAGCGGGCGCCACGATGTGCGCAGCGTAAATATTGACCCCAGCCTAATGAGTGAAGACAAAGAGATCCTGGAGGATCTTCTAGCCGCCGCGGTAAACGACGCCGTACGCCGCGTAGAAGAAACCAACAAAACCAAGATGGGCGGCTTAACCGCAGGGTTTAATCTTCCACCCGGCTTCAAACTGCCATTTTGAGTACACCGTGCTAAGCCCCCTCATTGACCAACTCATTGCCGCCCTGCGCGTATTGCCTGGCGTTGGGCCGAAATCTGCCCAGCGTATGGCGCTGCATTTGCTCGAGCGCAACCGCGCAGGTGGCGAACATCTCGCCAAGTCCCTGCTTAGCGCCTGTGCCCAGGTGAAGCGCTGCGACCTCTGCCGCACCCTCACCGAACAGCCGCGCTGCTACATCTGCGCCAGCGAAAAACGCGACGGCACACTGCTATGCGTGGTGGAAAACCCCATGGACGTGGTCGCCGTTGAACAGTCCGGAACTTTTCGCGGTAAATATTTTGTGCTGCTGGGTCGACTCTCACCCATGGACGGCATTGGGCCTGGCGAACTCGGGCTAGACCTACTCATGGAACGGCTGCGCGCCGAGCCCATTGGCGAACTGATTGTGGCGACCAACCCCACCATGGAAGGTGAAGCCACAGCCTTTTATATTGCCGAAAGGGCCAAGCAACTCAACGTAACCGTTTCACGTATTGCTCACGGCGTGCCCATTGGTGGCGAGCTGGAGTTTATTGATGGCGGCACACTCGCCCACGCTTTAGCCTGCCGAAGGGAAATCTAGATGGACAGCTCCATATCACAACAGCCACGTATCCTCGTCACCAGCACCGACCACTTAAATGACCTGGTAGCCGGCTGGCTGCAACTGCCCCAACTCGCGCTAGACACTGAATTTATGCGCACCCAAACCTATTACCCACTGCCCGCCTTAATCCAAGTGAATGACGGCCAAGCGAGTTACCTCCTAGACCCGCTGGCCATCGACGACTTAACCGGCTTTGCGCAACTCCTTGCCGCGCCGGATGTGGTGAAAGTGCTCCACTCCTGCTCCGAGGATCTAGAAGTCTTTCAAACCCTGTGCGGCCAATTGCCAGTGAATTTATTCGACACCCAAATTGCCGGGGCCATGGTAGGGCAAGGCTTTTCGGTGGGATATGGGCGCTTGGTCGAGCAAGTGCTGGGGATTAAATTGCCCAAGGACGAAACCCGCTCCGACTGGCTGCAGCGCCCCCTGAGCGAAGCGCAAGAACACTACGCCGCACTGGACGTGGAATATTTATTGATCCTTGCACAAAATCTACAGCAGCAACTAGGTGGACTGAGCCGCCTGAGCTGGGTGCAGGAAGACTGCGCACAATTACTGCAACACTACCAAGACAATCAAAACCCGGAACACAGCCATTTGCGCCTAAAAAGCACTTGGAAAATGACTCGGCGCGAGCAAGCCTTGGTGCAACACCACTGCCACTGGCGCGAAATCAACGCCCAGCGTATGAATTTACCGCGCAACCACCTTCTCAAAGAAGCCAGCATTTATGCCTTGGCCGAAAGCAAACCCAAACACATCAGCCAATTGCGTTCGCTAGAGGGTCTACACGAAAAATTCATTCGGCGCGACGGCCAAGCCTTGATCGACATGATCGCCGATTGCCTTGCTATGCCTGAAGACCAGCTGCCGCCGCCGCTAGAACGGCCGCTCAAT
>CAMCXE010000270.1 GCA_945882995.1 Thalassocella blandensis
ATAACCTTTGAGCTTGATAGCTGTATTTTTCCATAATATATGATCTTCTACATGATATTTTTCTATGGGTTGGGAGTGGCAATTTTAAAAAATTTTCAGGAACAAAGCCAGAGGTATTTGGGATAGTTATTTATTTCCACGGCCCTAATGCCAGCAGGATGGACATAACAACATAACTAGCAAATTTTAATACTGGGTGCTCAGTGGCATGCACAATCTCATACTCAACAGGTGGCAACCCTAGAGCTTGATGATCGGAATTGACACTCGTTTCTTCCGGCTCAATGTGACGAATTTTCATGTGCTTTACCTCGGCAATAAACCTTGAAGATCAATGAATCTCAAATAAAAATGCATCGTAGCAAAATCTCCTTGTCCTTTGGAATAATAAATACAGTTTTGGTTGTTTTTCGAATATATACGGGGAAGCATGACATCTACTGATATCCGTAGAGGTGCCTAAACCCACACTTTGCCGGGCGCCTAGCGGCTCGGCAATAATAACTAGCAACGGCAGCGGTGGTTTGAGATTTTTGAAACTCCGTAAAGCGCGGGTTTAACCAAGACTGCCGGTTAAAAATACTGCTGCTGCAGACGATTTTTTTTAACGATCAAACCACAACAGGGTGCGGAGTAGCCGCACAGGAGTAATAACTTGATGCCGCCGAGTGCTTGGCCGCGGCAACACCTTATTGCTGCCCACAACGCCAGCATCAGGTAAAGGAACCTGGTTGTTTGCCTGTGTGAGCTAAAGCAAAGTATACAAAACAAACAACGCGGTGGCGGCCGAAACCTCCAAACACCTAAGCCACCCGTCCTATCAGCCCCGCAAACTCGCCGACAAGCTCCCCTTTTGCCGCCGGCACACACCCAAAGCCAGCAGCCGACATTCCCAAAATACTGCGTATAAATACAGGCTGCTACCCCGCAAGGACGCCCGCATGCCAAAACTCCGCCACGCTCAAGCTGCCATACCGGCAACACCCTATTACCACTGTATTTCCCGCTGCGTTTGCCGCGCGTTTTTATGTGTTCAAGATAATCACACCGGCCGCTCGTTTGAACCTAGAACCCTCAGTTGGGCGCCAAAAAGCTGTGTAATCCATTGGTGTGGTTAGTGGAAGTTAAATTTGGCGGGCAATGGGGTTGGTTGTTCGCCAAATTTAACTTTTGCTAGGCGCTGCCCGGGGGGTGCGCAGACTTTGGTGATCCAACTGAGGTTTCTAGGTTGAACATAGGCGCCGCGCGAATTTGTGGGCATCACGCCCTTCACTCCCTTATGCACAACCAAACATTGCAACCCCCGCTTCCCACCAGCACAATGCGCAGCCCACTTTTGCCCTTACACGCTTCGCCATGACCAAACGCACTAAGTCCAACGGCCGCCCAAAAGTCGCCAACCATTGGTTACGCCACACCCTTATTTTGCTCACCATGCTGGGCTTTTTTGCCGCTGTGGCAACTGCAGTGATGCTGTGGCTATGGTCCTTTGAGCTAGAAAAGGAAGTGCGCGTTAAATTTGAAGGTAAAAAATGGGCGCTGCCTGCCCGCGTTTATGCCCGCCCCCTAGAGCTATTCGAAGGCATGAGCATGACGCCAGCGCTCTTAGACGACCAACTTAAAGCCCTGGGTTACCGCGAAACTGCCGCACTAAGCGGCGCTGGCCAAATGCGCAAAGCCAGCAAAACCGCATCACAGGCCACCTACGGTATTTACAGCCGCGGGTTTGATTTTTGGGATAAAACCGAAGCCCCCCAAAGTTTCAACATAACGATTAGCGGCGGCAAAGTGCAACAACTTACCGCCGCCGATGGCTCCAGCCTGCCGTTAGCACGCTTGGAACCTGAGGAAATTGGCGGTATTTACCCAACCCAAATGGAGGACCGCCTGCTGGTGAAGCTGGATGCCGTGCCCCACCTATTGGGGGAAGGTTTGCTGGCCATAGAAGACAAGGCTTTTCTGGAACACCGCGGCGTGTCGCCCATGGCAATTTTGCGGGCGATTTGGGTGAACACCACCTCCGGCCAGCTGGTGCAGGGCGGCAGCACCCTTACCCAACAGCTGGTGAAAAACTTCTACCTAACCAACGAACGCAGCATTAAACGCAAAGTGCGCGAGGACTTAATGGCCTTACTGCTTGAAAAAAACTACAGCAAATCCGAAATTTTTGAGACCTACATTAACGAGGTCTACCTAGGCCAAAGTGGCGCCCGAGAAATTCACGGTTTTGCCCTTGCCGCCAAACACTATTTTCGCCAACCGCTCAATGAGCTGGACGCCCCGCAAATTGCCATGTTGGTGGGCTTGGTCAAAGGCGCTTCCTACTTCAACCCCTGGAAACACCCAGAGCGCGCCCTTGAGCGGCGCAATGTGGTGTTAAAAGTGATGGCCCAAGAGGGGCTAATTAGCGCCGAGCAGCTGGCCAAAGCCGAAGCCACCGGCCTGAATATTCAGCCCCCAAGCGACAACAGCCTGCAAGCCTACCCCGCCTTTGTGGATTTGGTTAAGCGCCAGCTGCAAGAGGACTACCGCATCGAAGACCTGCGCAGCGAAGGTTTGCGCGTGTTCACCACCTTGTCCGGGGTGATGCAGCGTCAAGCGGAAGCCTCGGTGACAAGCAAACTCCCCCAGCTGGAAAAACGCTACAAGCAGGATTTACAAACCGCCATGGTGGTTGCCGGCGTAGGCACCGGGGAAGTATTGGCGTTGATTGGCGACCAGCATCCGCGCTACGAAGGCTTCAACCGCGCACTGGATGCCCGCCGCGCTATCGGCTCACTCATGAAGCCGTTTGTATTTCTCACCGCACTGGAACATCCGGCTCAGTACAATTTAGCCACCATACTCAGTGATACACCGGCCAGCTTCACGCTGGACAGTGGCCAAGTCTGGTCCCCCAAAAATTCCCACGACCAAAGCCACGGCGACGTGCCCTTGTACCAAGTCCTTGCCCACTCCTACAACCAAGCCACCGTGCAACTGGGCATGGGCATGGGGCTACCGCCCATCATCAAAACCTTAAAAGCCGCCGGCTTGCGTGAAGATGTATTGGCAGCACCCTCCATGCTACTGGGCGCCGTGGACTTAGCCCCGCTGCAAGTGGCCGAGCTGTATCACACCCTCGCGGCAGACGGCGTACACGCGCCGCTGCGCGCCATTAACTCCGTACTCACCGCCGACGGCAAACCGCTAAAACGCTACCCACTCAACATTGAGCAGCAATTCAGCCCGGAATCCATATTCGCCCTGCAATACGCCATGCACATGGTGTTCAAAGAGGGCACCGCTCGCGGGGTGCAGGGCATGTTCCCCAGCGAGCTGAAACTCGCCGGCAAGACGGGCACTACCAACGACCAGCGCGACAGCTGGTTTGCCGGTTTCAGCAGCGAAATAATGGCCGTAGTCTGGATGGGGCGCGACGACAACAAAGCCACACCTGTGTCTGGCTCGGCCGGCGCCCTGCAGGTTTGGGCCGACTTCATGCAACACGTACCCACCAAAGGCTTAGAAACCGAACCGCCCAGCGGCATGCAGTTCGTGTGGATGGACGGCCTTACCGGTCAACAAGGCGAACGCGGATGCCCCGGCGTGTATTACTTACCGCTGCGCGACGAACAAATTCCCACCGAAACCGTAACCTGCGGCGCAACGAGCAGCCTGCCACCGTCTTCCACCCACAGGGTTATGCCGGATACCCCGAAAATTGACCCAGACGCAGACAAACACACGCCTAGTCATTTTGACGAACCGGAACCTGAGCGACGTGGGTTGTTGCAGCGGTTGTTTAATTAAATGTTGGGCGCTTTGATGAACTCATGTGAGATCGACGGGAAGCAAATGTCCCTTGAGCGAGTTTTCACTCATTGGACTCTTTGGCGCAAGCCTGCTATTCAGAACTACCGTTATGTAATTCGTGTGCCACACGATTTCGCTGTCACATCTTTTGGAAATTATTGGCAAGACACAATAGAGCGAGAGTCTGATCCTGATCTAGACGATGGAACGGAACTTCAAGGAATAGATGCTGAGTTACATGACGCAAAGTACCCCTGTCTTTCAGAAATGCTTATTTACCACGGGGACTTATTCAGCCGATACGTAAAGCATCACCTCCAAACTGAATTTATTGGTTATCTTTTCAAGGGTTCTGAGGAAGTACGGCCATTCGACGAGTACGACTTTTTCCTAAAGACATTAGACGTCCTCATTGTTGAAGACTCATCAATTACAATTGAGGGGAGTGCTGGATCATGGGGCAAGCGAAATCTCAACTTCATGGGCTATGCAAGCGCCTAATACGGCGCTCAACCCCGCTCCCTTCGGTCGCTGGGCACTGCGCATAAAGCTGCGCAGCGCCGGCTAGATCTACGTTAGGGTCGTGGAAATAAATAACCATCCCAAATCCACCCTATGCTGGCATGCGAATAAACCATTGCTCTAGTTCAGTTTTTCTCTCCAATTTTGATTGTAACTATTCAGCATATTTCCCCGTCATCCCCGCGCAGGCGGGGATCCAGCGGC
>CAMCXE010000271.1 GCA_945882995.1 Thalassocella blandensis
TCACGTCATCCCCGCGCAGGCGGGGATCCAGATTGGAACTGCTCCATGGCTATCACGATATTCACTCAAGCAAAAACCGTCTATTGACCGCTGGATCCCCGCCTGCGCGGGGATGACGGGGAAATAGGCTGAATAGTTACAATATAATTTCCACGGGGGCCGGCGGCAGTTGCGGTTTTTTGAGCTAGGCTTAACTGCGCAGCTAAGCAAACTAACCATAAAAAATGGCTGCACTTAGGTTTCCTTCAAATTGGTTAGCGTTGAATGGGCGTCAAATTTCCAGCGTTTTTTTAAAAAGCAACCATACTTGGCTTGATGCGGCAGAACCTTGGCGAACCCCGAGTGGTTGCCGCACTCACTTCCCCCCCCGCACACAGGCTCGGCGCACAGCGCACAAATATAGGCATTTATTATGGATTGGACAGCAGGTTATAACTCTGAAGTGGAATACACCGCCGGCTTTTATCGTGAGCAAAGCCCAGTCTATTTGAATTTTGCCTGCGTGCTGCAGGGCTATGAGCCCGTGCCGCTGGATCGGCCTTACACCTATTTTGAATTGGGTTTTGGCCGCGGTTTAACGGCCAATTTGCTCGCCGCTGCCAACCCACAAGGCACGTTTTACGCCGCGGACTTTAACCCTGCCCATGTGGCTGGTGCGCAGCAACTGGCCAAAAGCGCCCAGCTTGAAAATGTAACCTTGCTGGAAAACAGTTTTGAGGAATTAGCCGAAGGCCGCGTGACGGATTTACCGCAATTCGACTTTATTACCCTGCACGGTATTTACACTTGGGTAACCGCGGAAAATCGCCAGCATATCGTTAATTTTATCGGCCGCTATTTAAAGCCCGGCGGCTTGGTGTATTTAAGTTACAACGCTATGCCCGGTTGGGCCATGTCACTACCTTTGCAGCGCTTATTGGTGGAGCATGCCGAGCTACACCCCAATCGCAGCGACAAACAAATTAATGAGGCCGCAAAATTTGTAGAGAAATTAGCCGACATGCAAGCCGGCTATTTCACCGTGAATACTGGCCTAAAACCACGCTTAGACATGCTAAAAAGTGGCAGCCGCAATTATTTAGTGCATGAATATATGCACAAACATTGGCAGCCTTTGTATTTTGCCGATGTAGCCCGCGACATGGCTGATGTTAAATTGGATTTTGTCGGTTCCGCGGAGCTGCCTTTTGCGTTTCAGAATTTGTATTTAAATGCCGAGCGGCAGGAATTGTTAAACTCCATTACCGATCGCACGGTTCGTGAAACCGTGCAGGACTATTTTTTAAACACGGGGTTTCGCAAAGACATTTTTGTACGCGGTGCGCGCAGCCTGTCGCCCGTGCGTCAAACCGAATTACTGGCCACCTACAGCCTAGCGTTAACGGCGCCCCACGCCCAAATTAACCTGAACATGAAATTGCCCATTGGCGAGGTGAATGGCAAAAAGGATGTCTATACGCCGGTTATTGATGCAGTGGCGGTTGCTGGCAAAACCTTGGGTGACTTGCATAACAATTTGAAGGATGGCAATCGCAGTTATGCGGGCCTTGTTGAAGTGGCCACTTTGCTGTCAGCCTCCCATCAAGCCGGGTTATATGCCTTGCCCGCAGGAGCGGTAGACAGCGCCGCCGCCAAACGTATGAATCGCGTACTGGCCGAACACACCCGCTACGGTGACGACTATCAGGCTCTGTGTTCCCCGCTCCTGGGCAACGGTATAGCCGCTACGTTTGTAGAACGCATTTTATATTTGGCGCTTACCCGCCACCCCAACACCACGGATGTGGATGTGTTGGTGCAAGAAGGTTGGAGCATCATGAAAAGCCAAAACCGCCGGATGATAAAAAACGGCGTTGCCTTAGATTCGGATGCGGAAAATATCAGCGAGTTGACGCAATTGTTTTGTAATTTGATGGAGCACAAAGTGCCGGTTTGGCGCCAGTTGCAGATGCTTTAACCTAGAAACCTTGAATGGCTTGGTGGTCGAATGGTGGTTTGCACAAACTTCATTGAGTGGCGGGGTAACTAAGATGACACAGGCCATGGATATTGCGCCTCCAGTGCTACCTGCAACGGTGGGCCAGTGGCACGGCGGCGCTAAGGGTGTTATGGCCGTTAAGCCCTGCGTTATTTGGTTCACTGGGCTTTCCGGTTCGGGTAAATCCACCACGGCGCGGGCTGTGCAACAACGCTTGGCACAGCTGGGCAGTCAGGCGGTGTTGCTGGACGGCGATGAGTTGCGCGGTGGACTGTGTGCGGACTTGGGCTTCACAGATGCCGATCGTGAAGAAAATAGTCGCCGTATTGCCGAAGTGGCCAAACTGATTGTACAAGCTGGGCACAGTGTTTTGGTTTCGGCTATTTCCCCATTTCGGGCGCACCGCGCCAAAGCACGGCAGTTGTTCAGCCCAGGGGAATTTATGGAGATTTACATGAGCGCCTCCTTGGCGCTGTGTGAAGCCCGCGACCCCAAGGGGCTCTACAAACGCGCGCGTTTGGGGCAGGTGCCGAGTTTCACTGGGTTGCAGTCGCCCTATGAACCGCCGCACCAACCCGAACTCAGCCTCGACTCCGCACAGCTTTCTGTTGCCGAGGCTTGCGATCAAGTGATTAGGTTAGTGTTATCGCCTCGCGGCCAGCGCCAGCAGCTTCAGGCACAGGCACAGGCACAACCTCAGGCACCGGCACCGGCATTTATCTAGTACTGCTGCAGCAAACCGCATGGGTTATTACCCTCAGCTACGCGTCAAAACGCTGTGTAATCCCTTGCCGTGACCAGCAACATGGGTTGCGCCTGCTCTGTTGATTTCCTTGAAGTTTCGTAACTATTCAGCACAATTTTCATTTTCCCACGTCATCCCCGCGCAGGCGGGGATCCAGATGGTAACTACTCAGAAGCAATCACGATATTCGCTCAAGTAAAAACCGTCTATTGGCCGCTGGATCCCCGCCTGCGCGGGGATGACGGGGAAATAGGCTGAATAGTTACGAAGTTTCTAGGCTAAACCGGACCACATGTTATGACTGCAACCGCTACCAGCACCCCCAATGTTTTGGCTGCCCCCTTCGATCAGGCCACTCGCGCCGAGGTTGAAGCGCTGCTTGCTCACTGGCATGCCAATCGCGTGGCGGAAACAAAACAGGCGGCTACACAACTGGTGGCGCGTTTGCCACAGTATTATTTCGGCTGGAAGATGTTAGGTGTGGTGTTGCATCGCCAAGGCGAACTGGAAGCGGCGGCGGAAGCTATGGCGCAGGCAGTGGCCGCCCACCCCGATGACATGGTGACTCGCTATAACCTAGGTTGCATGCTGTGGAGCTGCAACCGTTTTACCTTAGCCCAAGCGCACTGCGGGGTTATTCTCCAGCGGCAGCCTGCACAGGCCGAGGCTTGGAGCCTAAGCGGTATGATTCACGCCAGCCTGCAGGAAGATGCGGCGGCCCGCCACGCGTTTACACGCGCCCTAGCACTCGATGCCAATCAGTTGCCTGCTCTCGAGGGGCTGGGGCACATTTTAATGGCCGCGGGTGAACTGCCCGCCGCCGCCGATTATTTCCGGCAGGCGCTGGGCCAGCGGCTGCTGCAGCCTTTGAAGCCGGCCCGAGGGGAGGGCGCCCGTGAGTCCTTTGATCAGGCCCCGCATCAGGCGCTGCTTTGGCTAACCTTGGCCCAACTGGCCAGGGCAGGTGTTAAAGCCTTTCCCTTCGCAGGAACGCTACTTGGATTGCACCGCGAGGGGCGCCTGTTGCCGCTAGACAAAGACTTGGATTTTGCCCTACCGTTTGCGCAGATGGAGCAGGCCTGTGCTTGCTTGGTGGCGCAAGGCTGGACGGAGGAGCCCCTTAGAATGCGCCTTTGCAATCCACGCAGCTTCCGCCATGCGGGGACTGGCGTGGTGTTGGATTTGTGCGGGCTCAAACCAGACGGCGAGCGGCTGGTGGGCGGATTTTGGCAACAGGACCAGCGCTGGGATTGGCAGCGAGTTACCGAATTCCCCGCGCCGCTGGCGCTACATGAGGTTATGGGCCCAGAGGGGGTTTATTGGGCATTGGATCAACCGGACCTTTGGTTAAGCGCGCTCTACGCCAACTGGCGCCTACCCGAGCCCGACTTTGACACGGTAATCTCCGCCCACAATTTGCGCGGTTTCAGCCTTCTCACCGAATGTTTTGCGCTCAACCGCATTAACCAGAGTTGGAGTGACGGCAGTTGGCCTAAGGTTTTGTCCCTGTTAACCCACAGCCTGCGACAGCTGCCTGACGATGAGTTGTTATTAAGTGCACGACGGCAAGTGCAACAGCATTTGGCGTCGTTTACGGCGGGCTGATACGTCACCCTTAAGCCCGATTAGGAACAATGCTTTTAAGTTAAGAATTTTGGTCTTGCTTGAACGTTTTCTAAGGCAGCACTAATGACCTTACCGAAGCGGGACCAGCCCGTTTTTTGGCCGAGTGGAGAGGTGATTTTTAGGGGCAAATGGACAGGAGCCACATGGATGTGGCGA
>CAMCXE010000272.1 GCA_945882995.1 Thalassocella blandensis
AAAGCCTACGAAAGCGGGGTGTCTCTCTCTAGGCAAGAAATGCAAGAGCTCGAGTCAAAATTGGAGAGAAAAGCTGGTCTAGAGCAATGGTTTATTCGCATACCGGCATAGGGTGGATTTGGGATGATTATTTATTTCCACGGCCCCTACAGCGGCAGCGATAATGTCGTCTGCACTCAGCTCTTCGTCTTCGTCTTTGCTTTCTACCATTAGCACTTCTTTTAATTTGCGTGCGGTAGAGCCGGTTTGAGATGAGTGAGCTTCATCCGCAATAATGGCGTAGCAGCGCTCTTTGAGTGTTGCGCTTTTTTCAATGGCTTGCAGTACAAACGGAAAGGTTTGAATAGTGACGATAATAATGGGCTGCGAATTTTGCAGTGCGGCTGCTAGCTTTTCTGATTTCGAGCCTTCCCCTTCTTCAAGGTTAATACGCCCAACTACGCCATCGGTGTGTTCAAATTGGTAAATGGTGTCTTGCAATTGCGCATCCAATACGGTTCTGTCGGTAACTACAATCACGGAGTGAAATTGCTTGTTACCGTTTTGATCGTAAAGGGATGAAAGCTGATGCGCCACCCAAGCAATAGAGTTGGATTTGCCGGAACCCGCACTGTGCTGGATAAGGTATTTTTGGCCTGCGCCTTCGGTTTTTGCGGCGTTTAATAATTTTTTAACCACATCCCACTGGTGGTAACGGGGGAAGATCATGCTCTCCTTCTTGTATTTTCGGCCTTCCCAGTCCTCTTTTTCTTCAATGTGTAAATGCACGAATCTGGCCAGAATATTCAAGATGTTGTCGGGCAGCAGCACTTCATTCCATAGGTAATCCGTGGCGTAGCGGGAAATCTCTTCGGGAGCATCGTTACCCGCCGCGCCTTCTTTGGTGCCTTTGTTAAACGGCAAAAAGTAGGTATTGCCACCGGCCAATTGGGTTGCCATATAAACCTGATATTGGCTTACGGCAAAATGCACAATTGCCCCGCGCTTAAAGGTTAACAGGGGTTCGGCTTTTTTGGTGGTGGGGCAAATGGGGAAACGCGTGGTTTTGTATTGCTTAACGGCGTTGTCTACGGCTTGTTTGAATTCGGATTTTAATTCCAAGGTGGCAATGGGTAGGCCATTTACAAACAACACTAAATCAATACGCCAGCGTTTGGCTTTGGTGCCGGTATCGAGAAGCTCAGCCTCTGTTGCCCAAGGGCTATACACCAGCTCCTGCACAATGCGCAGCTTATTTTGTTTATAGCGCGCTAGCGTATCTGGGTTTAAATCATGCTCGGGTTTAAATTGGCAGAGGTTAAAACGCACATTGCGGTCACGCAGTTCATGGCGCAGCACACCCAGCGTGCCGTAGGTGCGGGCGTCTTTGTGGGTGGCGTTGGGGTCGGCTTTGTTCAGTTGCGCGGCCACCAACTCCAATAATTTTTGTTCAGCGTTGTGCGGGTACAGGGTTTTAAATTTTTGCCATTGCGCATCTTGGGTTTGCTGCACAAAACCAATTAAGTCTTCCGGGTACAAGGCGAGTTCGCGATGGTATTTTTCAGGCTGACCCAGCTGCCAGCCATTGGCCAGCATTTGCCGAATGATGTCGTTTTGAAAAGTGCGCTCGGTGGCTTGGTCTGACATTGCAGTTCCCTATTTCAACTTATTTAATTGAGTTATTACTATTTTTTCGGCTTGGGTTGTTCACGAACGCGGCATCTACACGGCCAAATACAACTTCGGCAGCGGCGTGCCCGTGCGCGGCCCAATGCATTGTGTTTTGTACTGTGGCAAAAAATTGCTTGGAGTCGCCGTTTTGGGGCCGTAGTCCAGGCTGGTTGCATAAATATCTAGCACTTTTAGCCAGAACATTTTTTCGCTGGCGCGAATATCGCGGATGCGCGCCAGCAATTCATCAAAATAATTACCGCCGCCCGCGCGTTTTAGGCGCTCATCATCCAAGGCGAAACCTTTAATGAGGTATTCACGCAGGCGCTGAGTGGCCCAGATACGAAACTGGGTTCCACGATGGGATTTGACACGATAGCCAACGGAAATAATCACGTCGAGATTGTAAAAGTGGGTGTTGTAGCGTTTACCATCGGCGGCAGTTGTAAAGAAATCCTTTACAACTGAATCGGGCAGTAACTCCCCCTCACTAAAGAGATTACGGATATGCAGGCCAGTGTTTTGCTTGGTGGTTTGAAATAACTCTGCTAACTGCAGTTGATTTAACCAAACCGTATCACCCATCAGCCGAACCTCTAACCGCGTTATGCCATCTTCGGTGTTGTAGAGCAAAAACTCGCCTTCCGGCGGTAGGCTATCTAGCTCGCTCATACTGCGACAACCCGTGTATTCGCGTCTGGTGCTTGCCCAGCTTCTGAAACAAAGTTCCGCACGTCGATCTTGCCGGTGACGGCGGCGGAGATTAGAGCGGTGCGGCGTTCCTGTATTAAATCAATTGCGCCATCTGATTTTTTAATTAATGTGTTAAATTTTAATGATTGCCCCTCAGTAAACGAGCAAATATCATCCTGTTCAGAAGCTGGAGGCACGACCACAGGAAGGTTATCAAATCCTTGTTGGTTTACATAGACAAGAGTGGCGGCAGTACCAATCAGTTCAAAATAAGATTTAGAAATTGAAATAACTTCTCGAAGAAACTCTGCTTTAATTTTTTTGGGCATGAAGGCCTGTAGTTGTTGATTAATTATGACATCAACTAGATTTATTGACGCAATTCCAAAATTACCTACACAGCTTGCAATCACCGATCCTGCCGCCAGCTTTTTCGATCCAGAAAATCTTGCGGCATCTTCCGAAACAAAGTTCTTAGTGGATTCAATGTAAGAATTTTTCATATCTTCCATTGTTGCCCATGCAGTACCGCTCAATTCATTTAACTCTGGCTTGTTGCGTTGCGGAACAAATATTTCAGATACATATTTGGCGCGTGTAACCTCCCAACCCTCCGGCACTTCCCCCAACCATTCCACACCAGAATCTTTCATGGGTGCATTAGGATTTAAACCTTTAGTCACCGCATGACTGATAACGGCCTGACGTTTTTCTTTTAGTAGTTGAATCAGTTGTTGTTGCTTTTCGATCAGGGTGTCGATTTTTGCGGTTTCGTGGTCGAGGAAGTTGGCAATGGTTTCTGCCTCTGCCTTTGGCAAAGATAGAAATTTAACATTGCTTAATCTTTCTGAATTCAGTATCTGAATTACATTGCCGGTAGCTGTTTGTTCTAAAATGTTTCTCACTGACTGAAGGAGGTAAAAGTTAAATTTAGGCGCATAGGTGAAGCTAGCCGCAGTAATTTGCTGATTCGTTGTAACTATGCGCTCGACGTACCCAAGTTTTCCTATAGTACCGATACAACAAACCAATGTGGAAAAGGCTGGAATGTGCCGCATAAGACTCCAGCCTGATGCGCTAAGAAATTTAGATGCATTTACAGCTTGGCCATTCTCATTTAAATCCTCAGGTCTAACCCACGAAAATTCAGTTTCGTCATCTTCGTAATTGTCTTGATTTTCGGTTGGAGGTGTTAAACCAGTCTTTAAAGTGGCAACTCGTTTCAGTGGCACAACCGCCCAGCCGGAAGGAATTTTCCCCAACCACGGTTCACCTGACTCTGTATATTCTGGATAAGCTTGATAACGACTCATGCTAAACCTCCTGCGGACTCGTTGCCGTCATTCCCGCGTAGGCGGGAATCTAGTTTTGGGGTTGGGTGCATTGTTGAATTAAATGCTCGTTGTTCGGGTTGCGTTGCTGGATCCCCGCCTTCGCGGGGATGACGAGAAATATCGTGGGAATGACGAGCAAGAACATCTGATTGCCCGATTATCTCAAACCAAAGATCATTCCACTCAGGGTTTTGTTCTTCAATCACGCGCAGCTTCCAGGCTCTGTTCCATTTTTTTATTGCTTTTTCGCGGGTGATGGCGCTTTCCATTGTTTCGTGTTGTTCAAACCACATCAATGTTTTTACACCGTGATCTTGCGTAAAACCTTCAACAATATCCTCGCGATGTTGCCACACGCGTTGAATTAAATTTGAGGTTACGCCGATGTAAAGTGTGCCATTGCGTTGGCTGGCCATTATGTAGACGCAGGGCTGTTTCATGCGGCGCTCCATGCTGGATCCCCGCCTTCGCGGGGATGACGGATAAGAGCGTCTGGATCCCCGCCTTCGCGGGGATGACGTGCGGCAAATAACTGGCTGTCCATTTGTCTCGCAACTTCGCGGACTGTCCAGTGCTGTTGGGTTGCAGTGCGCAAGTAAAACTCCCGCTCTTCTGGGTACTTGGCACGGGTCAGTATGTGTAAATGAGCCGACCACGGCAATTCTCTCAACAATGTTGAGAGAATTGGGCTTTCACGGTAAGGGCCGTGGAAATAAATAACTATCCCAAATACCTCTGGCTTTGTTCCTGAAAATTTTTTAAAATTGCCACTCCCAACCCATAGAAAAATATCATGTAGAAGATCATATATTATGG
>CAMCXE010000273.1 GCA_945882995.1 Thalassocella blandensis
TTTTTTGTAGAGAGCATCGGAGCGGCGCATTATCATAAATCCAGAGGGTTAAATAGCGATGGATTTTTCGCGATTTTTGACGGCCAATGTCAAGCTTTATTTTCATGAAATGCAAAATTGTTTGTACGTTTTTGGGCGATCTTGGAGGGTGTTTGTGGGGTGTAATATTTTGCGGTCAAAATTTTTATGTTTAGGCAGCTTACGCATTTTATCCGGAGCCTGATCGGCGCTGGCGAGCGCTGTATTTAAAGGGGGAGCGTAAGGGCCGGACACCGTTGTACAAGAATTTAAATCCCTTCGAGCTACCGTGGAAATAAACTTACAAGCCACTCAGATCCGCCACTGCGTGGCGGGAAGCAATTTACATGTAAGTTTTTAGGTCGCTAGGCTATTATCCGCAAAACTTAAATATAAATTACGCCATTTAGCTCAGCGATACACACAACCCATGACCCCACCCCAAATCACCCTAACCGCCATAGATGCCCTACTCCCGCAAACCCAATGCGGGCAGTGCGGCCACCCCGGCTGCCAGCCCTACGCTGCCGGCATCTTAGCCGGCGAGCCTATCAACCGCTGTCCGCCCGGCGGCCGCGCCACTATCGCCAAGTTGGCGCGTTTACTGGGCGTGCCGGAACTACCGCTAGACCCAGAACACGGCCTGGAATCCCCCATTAAAACCGTGGCGTTTATCCGCGAGGACGAATGTATCGGCTGCACCAAATGCATCCAGGCCTGCCCAGTGGACGCCATTGTCGGCGCCGCCAAATTCATGCACACCGTCATTATCAGCGAATGCACGGGCTGTGATCTCTGCGTGGAACCCTGCCCCGTGGACTGTATCGACATGCTCCCCAGACCCGATGAAACCCAACGCTGGCAACTGATGCCGCTCCTAGACCTGCCAAGGAGCACATCCCCATGAGACGCCTTTGGCCACTGCCCGGCGGCATCACCCCGCCCAGCCACAAAACACTCACCGCCAGTCTGCCCATCAGCGGCTTGCCGCCGGCCTCGCAATTGGTTTTACCCTTGTATAGCGCCAAAGGCCCTAACCTATTGCCGGTAGTTAGCGCCGGGGACCTGGTGCGCAAAGGGCAACTGCTGGCCGACTCCCCAGACCCGCTGGCCGTGCCGCTCCACGCCCCCACTTCGGGGCTTATTCAAGCCATTACCCAGCCAGCGCTGCACAGCTGCTTGATTTTGGAGCCGGACGGGCAAGGCCAATGGATTGCCCTCACCCCCTGTGACGACTACACCCAACTCACGCCCAGCGCATTAATCGCCAAAATCCGCGCCGCCGGTATTGCCGGCATGGGCGGCGCCGGCTTCCCTTGCGCCCAGAAACTCAGCGCGCAAACTCCCGTGCACACCCTCATTGTGAACGGCTGCGAAAGCGAACCCTACTGCACCGCCGACGACAGCCTAATGCGCGAAGCCGCCGCCGACATTGTGGCCGGCGCTCAACTACTGGCATTTATTACCGGCGCGCAAACCCTGCTCATGGCGGTAGAAGATGACAAACCCCAAGCCATAGCCACGCTGCAAGCCGCGACCTTGGGCACAGCGGTGGAAGTGGTGGCCGTGCCCAGCCGCTACCCCACCGGGGGCGACAAACAATTGGTGTATTGCCTTACCGGCATTGAAGTGCCCAGCCAACACTACCCCATACAAGCCGGCGTACTGGTGCAAAACGTGGCCACCGTGCAAGCCGCGTGGCGCGCGGTGCGCTATGGCGAACCCCTAATAGAGCGGGTAACCACCTTCACCGGCCAAGCCTTAAGCCGCCCCGCCAACCTGCGCCTGCCCATGGGCACCCCATTGCAACACGCATTAACCCAACTGGGCTGGAACCCCATCGGCGCTCGCCTCATCAGCGGCGGCCCCCTCATGGGCGCCCCCACAGACCCCAGCGCGCCACTACTCAAAACCACCCAGTGCATCATTGCTGCCAGCCCCAACGAGCTGCCCAACCCTGCACCCGAGCAACCCTGCATCCGCTGCAGCTACTGCAGCGACGCCTGCCCCGTCAGCCTGCAACCCCAACAGCTGCTCCTGTACTCCTTGGCCGTCGACGTGGGGCAACTCCAAACCCTCAACCTCTTCGACTGTATCGAATGCGGCGCCTGCGATTATGTGTGCCCCAGCAACATCCCGTTAGTCAGCCATTTTCAACAGGCAAAGCAGCAGATTCGGCAAGAAGAAGAACAGCTAGCCCGCGCCAACCGCGCCCGCACCCGCTTCCAAAACCGCAACGCCCGCCTTGCCAGGCAAGAATCCGAAAAAGCCGCCAAACGCCAACAGCGCCAACTTGCCGCACAAACCGCTAAAGCCGCCCTAGCGGAGCGGGCAGAAAACCCAGCCGACGCCAACCAAGGCAGCACCGACCTAGTAGCCGCCGCCATGGCGCGGGTGGCCCAACGCGCCCAAGACCCAGCAGAGCAACAAGCCCGCCTAGCGCGTAACCTCAGCAGCGCCGAAGCCCGCCTAGTACGCGCCCAAACTCAGCTCAGCGAAGTGCCCAGCAACAACCCACAACGCCGGGAAAAATACAGCGCCGCCCTCAAACAGGCCGAGCGCAACCTCAGCGAAGCCCAGCAAAAACTCGCAGAATTCACCCAGAACCCCGCCCCAGCCATCCTCCAAAAACTCACCGCCTCCCCGGCCGCCAGCCTACAAGCCAGCATTGCCACCCTGCACAAACACCTAGCCGTGGCCCAACAAAAACTGGCAGAAGCCGAACGCGACCAAAAACCCACCGCCGCCGCCCTGCGCAACGGCGTGGAAAAACTCCAGCAGCGTTTACAGCAAGCCGAAGCGGAAGCCCAAAACCTTCCCCCCTCCGCCACACAAGCCCCCACCCCAGACCCAGCCACCCTCGCCGCCGCCGACCGCGTACTGGCCAAACTCGCCGCCAAACAACAGCAAAGCCCCGCGCAAAAACAGGCGGCACTGCGCGAATCCATTCAAAAACGCATAACACAATTGGAAACGCGAATTGCCACCGAACCGGACTCAGAGGCACTGCCGGCGTTGCAAGGTAGTTTGGCGAGTTTGCGAGAGAAATTGGGGGAGTTGGGTTAGGGGGAGCGGGCCGAATAAGCGAAGCGCCACCAACAATGGACTGTCGTCCTAAAGGTTTACGGTTAGACTGGGCACCCTAGACCTCCAACGTAGGCAGCTTTGGAGCTTTAGTTTTATTGGCTTTTACAGAGCAAAACACACTCCACAAAACTACAATTTACAGATTACTGCTTAAGTCGGCGCAATATCAAACCGGATAAATACATGGCACATTTCTATTTTTTTGATTTACCAGTGTATCGGCTCAACGAAGACGACTACCACAAACAGCGAGAAGCATATATTGAAGAAAAAATCTTTCACCCAGAGACGACAAGTAATAAGACTCTGAGATCGCATTACCAACAAAGACCAGAGTCACTCCTGAGTTTCCGCAATTATTTGGAGAAAAAATACGGTGGCTGCTGGCGATTCAATGAAATCATTGGGTATATTCGACTACATTTCCTAGGATCACAAGTTAGAGGTGTGTATTTTTCATCATCCCACCAGAGGATAACCCGAACACGAAAGAAAACTATCGAATTTAAAACCCTCAAGCTAGCCCCAGAAGTTGAAATTTCACAACCATATGGTAGTGACGAAGTGCTGCTTGCAATTAAAATCTATATTGAAGACTGCAAGAAGGCTGTGCCAAATAGAATTATTGACACCAGTCTATTTGATGTCATTTCCAAACATGTGGATTGGAGCGCATTATTACAAAACAGTAGGTGATACCTTCCAATGGCGCGTACAATGCGAAAATTTCCTTCATCGACCATTATTTATTTACCAACGCAATCTGCGGATGTTCGGCGTCACTAGCCATAGTAAAATCCTCATAGCTAATTAAAGCCGAAGCCGCCCCCGGCCGTCGCATCGCCATAAAGCGATCATCTAAATTAATACCCAATGCGGGCACATGCACGTAATAAAGCGCGCCTTGAACATCTTTAACCACCATAAAATACAGTGGCCCCCTGCCTGAATCTATAGTGCCAAGCCCATGTTTAACCACGGCCACAAAACCCACCATTTTAAATGTTGTGCCTACTTTTAACGGCTCAAAATGCACGCCTTGATCCGCGTACCAAGTTACCACTGTGGACGAAAGCTCCACCCCGTTAATAATGCTGTGGCTCATTTTCCCCAGATAAGCAAGGCAAGCATAATTTTTGTCTTGCCCAACGCCCTGAAAAGCAGGCTTTTCCACCGTAAATTCGGCGTTTACCATGTCGTCCCCTGCCGGCAGAATAAATTCGGAATAGGCGCAGGAACGGGTTACGGATTCAAAAACTTCATTGCAGCCACTGAGCGTAAACGGCCCTGCGCACGCTAGGCTAGCGCCTATCAAAATTCGTAAAAAAACGGAGTGTTTTATTTTCATAGGCGCAGATTCTTGGTGGTTCGTAGGGTGGGCAAAGC
>CAMCXE010000274.1 GCA_945882995.1 Thalassocella blandensis
TGCGAGTTTTTTGTGGAAGCTGATGCAGCATGTATTACCGCGCGGCTTTCGCCGAGTGCGGGATTATGGTTTTTTGCATGCCAACGCCAAACAACAATTATTGCAAGCGCAGCAATTGTTGCGAGCCAAGGTTCCAGCGCAGACGCCGGGGAATCAATGGGGTCAGACTCCATTGATTCCCCGCTACACCTACGACAACCTCGGCAACGTCGCCAGCGCTACACAACCCGACGGCGGCAAGGTAACCATCAACAACGTACAAAGTGGTAGCTTTTTCAAAACCACCAAAACGGTGACTATCGCCAAACCTAGCGGCACCAGCACGCAAACCACCGTTACCTACACCAATGCCTTAGGGCAGGTGGACCGCGTAACGGACGCCAACGGCGTGAACGTGCAATACACCTACACCAGCGCCGGGCAGTTGGCCACCACGGTCACCAACGTTAACGCGGCCACCAAAGTGAGCCTGTTTTACGACGCCGCCGGCAACCGCATCCAAATGATCGACCCAGCCGCCGGCACCATCTCCTACACCTACAACGGTTTTGGCGAGTTCCGCAAGCAATGTTGGCCTGCGGCAGGCATCGCCGTCCCCAAATGCATCGCCTTCGGTTACGACTCACTGGGGCGCCAAATTAGTCGGGTAGACAGCACGGCGGGAGTAACCACGACATCTCCAATATTCACCACCACCTATAACTGGGTCTACGACACCCTGAAAAAAGGCCTGCTTACCAGCCAAGCCGGCAATGGCTACAGTGAAAGCTATACCTACAACGCCAAGTCACAGGTGGAAACCCAAGCCTTTCAAGCCGACGCCTTATTCACGCCCAAAACCTTCACCTACAGCTACGACACATTGTGTCGCCCCACCACGCTGCGCTACCCCAGTGGCCTCGCCGTTACGCAGGTGTACCACAGCGCCTTTTCCTTTAACCTAGAAACCTCAGTTGGGCGCCAAAAAGCTGTGCCATCTATTGATGAAAAGAACTGGACATCCACAAACTAAATCCCTCTTGACAAACCAAAACCCCGCCACCCCAGCCACCCAAGGCTGGGCAACGGCCTAGCCACCCCACAAACCTCCAACCCCACCACCAGCCACCTAAAAGCCGTCGCCTCAAATCCGCTGCTCAGCCGCAACCCATCCAACAACCAATACCGCCCAGCCGTCACCCCGCAACCCGCCACAGCCCCCAACCTTACTCCGCCGCGCCACCGAGCTTGCGTGTTTTTCTTTAGCCGCTGTTTTTAGCCGTTCGTGTTCAACGCACTATCTGCAGCAGTTCAATATCCTTTTTCAGTAAGTCATTCACGAATGACGAATACTCTATGCCTTTGGCCGCCGCCAGTTTTAACAAGGTGGTTTGCACCTCGGCCTCTAGGTACACCGGCAGGTGTACTTGCGCTTGCGGCCGGTAAAAACCACCGCGTTCCCCTTGGCTAAAATCATATTCGTCACGCATAAGTGTCACCCTTGGTAATCTCTAATTTCGTGTGGTGTGGCTTTGCGAGCCGAAATGATCCGCACGTAAATGGTGTCTTCATCTTCCTGCCAAGTGTGCACCGCAACCACAAAGCGCTGGCCACCCACTTGCCCCATGGTAATCCAACGCTCCTCCTGTTCGCTGTGGTCGATATCGCGCAATTTAATGGCGAGAGGATCGTTAAATACCGCACAGGCTTCAACAAAGCTTACACCGTGCTTGCGCCGGTTGCTGTCCGCTTTTTTAGGGTCCCACTCAAAATGGATATCCATTACAGGGGCCCATTGTTCGCTAAGGGGCGTTCGCTCACTAAGCGCCGGGCTTGGTGTTTGAGCAGGATGCCTTCGATAAGCTCTTTGACTACGTGTTTTTCATCGGGATCCAGCTGGGAAACGCCTTCGAGTAATAAGCGTAGGCTTTCATCTGCGTTGCGCTCTTTGCCATCAAAAATGAGTTCGTCGCTGGTCACGCTCAGGGCAATGGCTAGGCGTCGGATGACATCGAGGGTTGGCTGAGCGCCGCTGCGCTCGTAACGGTAGACCTGGGTTTTGGTAATTCCTATCAGCTCGGCCAGCCCTTCTTGGGTCAAACCCCGTTGTCTGCGAAAGTCAGCTAAGCGATCAGCGAAAGGCATGGCATACAACCTATGGGTGAATGGATTCATGCGCAGTCTAACTCCGGAAAACTTTTGGCTTGTCATTGGTATACTCATGAGAATATCATACGAATATTATGAGTGTATTGACAGGTTTTTAGGGGCACAGGGTTTATGGCACGTTTCACAGCGGAGTTGATCGGGCGGATCAAGGCGGAGGTGGCTTTGGTGGGGCTGGTGGAAAGCCAAGGCTATGCGCTGGTGCGGCAAGGCAAAGACTTGGCCGTGTGTTGCCCGTTTCATGCCGAACAAACGCCCTCCTGTGTGATTAGCCCAGCCTCCAACCTGTTTCACTGCTTTGGCTGCGGGGCGGGTGGGTCGGTGATTGATTGGGTGATGAAAACCCAAGGCGTGAGTTTTAGGCATGCGGTGGAGTTGCTGAAACCCGCTGAGGTTGGGGGCACTTCTTCTTTAGCCGCTCAGGCTGCTCAAGCCGGTCAGACTCCTCAGGCCGTGCAAGGCGCCGAACCCGCAGCAACCGCCAAGCCCCCCGTAAAACGCACCACCGTGCCCCAGTTGCCAGCGTTGGTATCCGCCGATGCCGATGATCAAACCCTGCTGGCTGAGGTGCTGGCGTTTTACCATCAAACCCTGCTGGCCGCCCCGGAGGCGCTGGCGTATCTGGAGGCCCGTGGCCTTAGGATCAATGGGGTCAGACTCCATTGATCCCAATCCAAAGAAGGGGACATCAACAATCAATAAGCCATCCACCACTTCAACCCAGTAAAACCAATCAATAAGCCATCCACCACTTCAACCCAGTAAAACCGCGGCTTCTGAAACGGCGCTAGCGTGGCCAGCCTTATAGGCACCCTGCAAAACCTCAGTTACACCTGGGACAGCGCCGGGAACCTGCAAAGCCGCAATAGCGCCCGCGTGAGTGCACTCGGTGTACAGCTAGAAAGCTTGAACGAGGCCTACACCTACGACAACCTCAACCGCGTTAAAACCGTAACCGCCTCGGGTATCGACGCCACCAAAACCACCCGCACCTATACCTACGACGCCCTAGGCAACCTAACCGCCGACAGCAGCCTAACCCCCAATGCCCTAACCTACCCAGCTACCGGCAATGTCTACGGCGTAAAAACCGCGGGCGGCAAAACCTATGGCTACGACGCCTACGGCAACGTCATCACCCGCGGCACCTACACCAACGCCTACGACGTCTTCAACAAACCTACCCAGCTGGGCCTCGTAAAATTCTTTTACGGCCCCAACGGCGAAAAATACAAACAGGTGAACCTGATTAACGGCGGCGTTACCACCTGGTATTTCAACAACGGCATATACGAATACCAACAAGGCCCCGGCACCAAAGACACCGTAGAGCGCACCTATGCCGGCAGCTACCTCTACAGCTGCACGGCTAATCAATTCACGGGTTTTTGTGGTGACTACTACCAGCTGCACGACCACCTCGGCAGCCTGGACACCATCACCGAATCCACCGGCAGGGCCTACCAACAAATGAGCTTCGACGCCTTCGGCAAGCGCCGCCTAAGCAACTGGAAAGTGGGTGACCCCGTCACTACCAACTTCCTAACCAGCCAAGGCTACACCGGCCACGACCAGCTGGATAACCTCGGCCTAATCCACATGGGCGGGCGGGTGTACGACCCGGCTATTGGGCGGTTTTTAAGTGCGGACTTATTCGTGCAATCGCCGTATGATTCGCAGAGTTTTAATCGGTATTCGTATGTTCGAAATAATCCGCTGGGGAGGACGGATCCTACGGGGTATTGTGAGGGCTACCAAGAAATTACGAAGATGTCCATCGGCGGGAAGACAGTTTCCACATCTTTTGGAGATGTTGTAACTTGGGGCTGCGGAGACAGTAACCGACCAGGTGATGGGATGATGCCGCAGTACCTGCCAACGAACACGCTGAGCGACATGGCGCGCGACATTCAAAACATGAATTATGACGTTGGCAGCATCACGCCAATTGTTGGAAATCCTCTTGAGGGCGCTATGGAGGCGATGGTAGATGACTTTACCGGTGGTATTGTTTTTGGCGACACCAGCTCGATAGATTTTTTGCATCCAACCCCAAATCAGCGAGCTAATATGTCCGCTGCGAGAGAAGGAGCAGCCGGCAAGCCATTGCAGGCTGTTTCGATTCTTACAATGTTTAGCGTCAAGGGAGCGGCTAAAGGGACAGTAAATGTCGCAAAGAGTGTATCTGCTTGGAAGGGTTTGGATCCTACTAGGTCGAAGGCTGTAAATAATTTCATGCAATCGGCGGGCGGAAACTCCCTTAAAGGCGCAGAGGGCTTGTTGGCCAAGCTTAAGAAGGATGGAGTTCCTGAAG
>CAMCXE010000275.1 GCA_945882995.1 Thalassocella blandensis
ATTTTGAGGGTCGCCGTGGCGTGACATCCTGTCCCGTCACGGCTCAAATGGACGTCCTGTCCATTTGCCCCTAAAAATCACCTCTCCACTCGGCCAAAAAACGGGCTTGTCCCGCTTCGGCTGGGGTGTCGCTATAACAGTAGAAAACAGTTTGAAAAGGAGAAACCCCTAACTTAATGACATTGCCCTAAGGAGGCAAGGCAATCGCAGTCTTCGGCAGCGGGGAATTTCAAAGGCTGCGCGTTCGTAAGCCATGGTGTGGTATCTGGCGATAATCGTCATGCCAACTACAGCGAACCAGAAGAAATGAAGGCCAGCCTAGTTTCTAGAGGTGTTCCAGCCTCTGACATCTATTGTGATTATGCCGGAGGACGGACGTTAGATTCTGTGGTGCGGTTTAAGCAAATATTTGCGTATGCATATGGCATTGTAATCTCGCAAGAATTTCACAATGAACGCGCAATATATTTGGCTGAGCACTATGGCGTTAAGCTGGAGGGGTTTAATGCGAGGGAGGTGAATGTTTTTAATGCCTTTAAGACTAAAACACGGGAGATAGCCTCCAGAACATTGGCGGTTATCAATGTGATTTTTCATGCTCAGCCGCGGCATTTGGGTGAAAAAGTGAGAATTTAGCGGACCAAATTCGAGAATGCCTATGCGCTGTTTTGTTTTTATCGTGAGCTCAATTTCTATTTAAAAAGCGCTTTACATGCCGTAAGCCTAGCCAATACCAAAGACAAAATGGGCTAAGAAAAAATATCAAGCCAAGCTGTCCAACTGCCACATATTTCACGCTATTAGCTGGCGTAAAAATATCAATAACAACGTACGAAACAAAGCTGACAATTAGGAGCGCGATTACCTCAGGCAATATTGCTTCTTGCATAGGGTCAAGCACAGGCACTTTCTCTTTGTTTTGCCTAATCTGCTTTAATGTCTCACTTGAAAGGCTCGCATACTTCCACATAAGCGCTATCAAAATAGGCATTATTAAAAATATTGCTAACTTCATGTTTTTAGCTCTAGCTACCGCTTAGGCTTGTTGGGCCTAGGCGGTACACGCCCTAACCGGCCTTTAAATATGGGCCCCGGCGCTGGTTTGCGGCGTTGGGGGCCTTCGTCGGGTATTAGTGCGTTGGGGCCATTGCCAATTAAGTCGGCGCGGCCCATTTGGCGGAATTGGGCACGTAGCATGGGCCAGTTTTTTTCGTCGTGGAAGCGCAATACCGCTTTTTGAAAACGCCGTTGCTCTAAGGATTTTGGTGTATTTACGCGGCCACTTTTGTAAGTGATTTTTTTGAGCGGGTCTCTGCCGGAATGATACATGGCCGTGGCGAGCGCCATGGGGGACGGGTAAAAGGTTTGTACTTGATCTAAACGGTAGTCATGTTTTTTCAGCCAAAAGGCTAGGTTGATCATGTCGTCGTCTTCACAGCCTGGGTGTGCGGCGATGAAGTAGGGGATTAAATATTGCTTTTTGCCTGCTGCTTTGGAGTATTTTTCAAACAACATTTTAAAGGTGTCGAAGCTGCCAATACCGGGCTTCATCATTTTGCTCAGCGGGCCTTCTTCGGTGTGCTCTGGCGCTATTTTTAAATAGCCGCCCACATGGTGGGTGACTAATTCTTTTACGTATTCCGGGTCTTGAATGGCTAGGTCGTAACGCAGGCCGGATGCGATAACAATTTTTTTAATGCCTTTAATTTGCCGCGCTTTGCGATACAACTGAGTGGTAGCGGAATGGTCGGTAACTAAACTTTTGCAAATGGTGGGGTACACGCAAGACAAGCGTCGGCAGTTGGCGTGAATTTTTGCGTCTTTGCAATTGAGCATGTACATGTTGGCGGTGGGGCCGCCTAAATCGGAAATAGCACCGGTAAAGCCCGGCACCTTATCGCGAATTTCTTCCAGCTCCCTGAGTATGGATTCTTCCGAGCGACTTTGAATAACACGGCCTTCATGCTCGGTGATAGAACAAAACGTACAGCCACCAAAACAGCCGCGCATAATATTTACGGAGGTTTTAATCATGTCATACGCGGGAATAACGGCTTTACCATAACTGGGGTGTGGAATGCGTGCATAGGCAAAACCAAATACGCCGTCCATTTCTTCAGTTTCTAGGGGAATAGGCGGCGGATTTACCCAAATTTCTTTGTCGCCATGGCGCTGCACCAGCGTGCGGGCATTCATGGGGTTGGATTCTAGATGCAACACGCGGGAAGCGTGGGAATAGAGCACCGGGTCATTGCGCACCTTGTCGAAAGAGGGCAAGCGGATGCAGGTTTTTGCGGGGTCTAATTCTTGTTGGCGATGTAGCGGCATAGGAATTATGCGCACAACGTCGTCACTAATTTCCTGCTGCCCTTGGGCAGACTGTGTTTGACAGGCTTCTGAATTCTGATCTTCCACAACATAGGGGTTGGGAATTTTGTCGATATGTTTTGGCCAGTCGATGCGTGTGGAATCTAATTCCGTCCAGCCGTTGGGCACGGCGTCGCGTATCACCACAGTGCCGCGCATAAATTGCATGTCGGCAACGGTTTTGCCTTGAGCAAATAGATGCGCCACATTCACGATGGCGCGCTCGGCATTGCCGTATAACAAAATATCCGCCGTTGCATCCATTAAAACCGAACGACGAACTTTGTCGGACCAATAATCGTATTGCGCAATACGGCGCAGACTGGCTTCAATTCCGCCTAATACCACAGGCACTTCTTTAAAGGCTTCTTTACAGCGCTGGGAATATACGGTTACAGCGCGTTCGGGGCGTTTGCCGCCTTCGTTGTTGGGGGTATAGGCGTCGTCACTGCGCAGGCGTAAATCGGCGGTGTAGCGGTTTATCATGGAGTCCATGTTGCCCGCGGTTATGCCAAAAAATAGATTGGGCTTGCCTAAAACTTTAAATGGCTCTGCCCTGCGCCAATCGGGCTGGGCAATAATACCCACACGAAACCCTTGGCTTTCTAATAATCGACCGATGATAGCCGCACCAAAACTGGGGTGATCCACATAGGCGTCGCCGCTGACAATAATAATATCGCAGGAATCCCAGCCTAATGTGTCCATTTCCTCGCGGGACATGGGTAAAAACGGCGCCGTGCCATAACACTCGGCCCAATATTTGGGGTAGGAAAAAATATTCGGGGCTTTAATGGGCGTGAACTGGACGGGTTTGGCAAGGGACATGGGATAACAACACATTGCTTAAAAGGTGCGCGCATTATGCCGGAAACGTGCCAGAAAAGCGCCGGAGTGATAGGTGAAAATCTGTGTGTGTAGATTAATTCCGCATTTGGGGAACCGCCAGCTAAACCCTTAGGATTTGTATTGGTATAACGCCAATGAATAGAAAACCCAGATTTTTACGAGGAATAATCGCGCCGGCAGTGCCGGCGCTTGAGGGTAATTTATGTGCTGGGCGTAAATTCCGTAGAAAATTGCCCTAATCCCACGTATTCAATGTGCACCATTGCATTTAACGGCACATCCCACACGCCAGCGATGGAGCCGGTAATAATGGCTTGGCCGGCACCTAGCCCCATGCCCTGTTCACGTAGAAAATTAACCAGCGCATACAGCGGCGCCTTGGGCACTAGGTTGGGGTGTTTCCCCTTAATGTTTAGGTTGGAGTCGCCGTGGGCCAATACTAAATCCACTTCGGGCAGGGCGTTTTCGATGCGGGGGCCGATCAACAAACCTTGATTTTTCAATCCATCGGCTAGGTTCTCAGGGAAGCTCAGTGATGCGGGCTCCTCAAACCGATCAAATATCAACTCCAGTGCAAGATGTGTTGAGCCAATGGCGGCATCGATTTCCGCTTCAGAGTAATGCGGCGCGGCGTCTAACGACGTTTGCATCACAAAAGCAAATTCCGGTTCTATGCTGGCCAAATTGTGGCGGGGAATTAACGGGCAGAGTGTGGGCCCATGGGCTGCAATGTGCTGCACAGAATCCGAAAAAATGGGTGCCAGCATAAACACGTTGGCGTCACTGATGCCGCATTTCCAGCCGGCAATAGTTGCCCCTGTTGTGGCCTCAATGTGGGCGGCTACCGCTTGTTGCAGCTGCCACGCCTCTGCAAAATTTTGTGGGCGCAATTCCGGGGGTAGGCGTGGACTGGTCTCAGCGGTATGGCGCAGGTTGGCCAGAACTAGGCTGGCGGCATGGAGATCAAACATGGTTGATATTCTCGTGGAGTGGGGATAGGGCCACGCTCAGAATGGCGGAGGCGTGTGGCCAGCAGGGTTGCAAGTTTACCCTAGAAAGTTTAGTTGAGCGGGGGGGCAATGTCATTAAGTTAAGCCCTACCGCGCTCGTTTTGCACTGATATAGAAGCGTATTTTTCGAATTTTGGCATTGGATCTAACGAAGGATCGGCCGGGCCTTACGGCGCACACCGTATCAAGCAGCAAGGCGATATAGTGTTC
>CAMCXE010000276.1 GCA_945882995.1 Thalassocella blandensis
CCGGTAAATTAAGTTGCACAGACTACTTTTAAACAGATTATCAGTGGACTCCAGGCGGGCAGAACCGTCCCTACAAAGCCCCCGAATCTGTCACGGCCAAGAAGAATACGTGGCATTACTACATCCGGCGATACAGCAGCACGGTCGAAGCTCAGGGCGACACTGAGCAGGAGTTGTTAAGCTTGGCTGCCAAGGTTCCGTTGGATGACCGCTACAACCAGTCGGCACGGATCGATGATTTGTCCAAACCGCTGATGCAGGCCTTTTTGGAAGAGGTGGGTAGTGGTCTGGTTCCCTGAAGGTGCTGGCGGTGATCGTTTCGGGGAAAAAATCTTCAAGGGTTCTCTGGCGCGGATGACGCGCGAGGCCTTGAGCTACATCCAGCGCAACTTTCTGCGCGAGACGGTCATCAAGTACCCGGATCGCGCCGAGGCCACCCGGGTCTGGAACTTCCCCTACGCCGCCATCGAGGAGGCCTTGGTCAATGCGGTCTACCACCGGTCATATGAAGTGCGCGAGCCCATTGAGGTGCGCATCAGCAATGAAGATCTGGTCATCTTGAGCTTCCCCGGCCCAGATCGGTCGATCCGGCTGCGGGTCTGGCGAATGGTTACCGTCATTCGGCATTGGTGTTTGGCCAACTGTTTCTAAACAAAGGTGTAAACCTGCTGTCTGCGTTGTATGGCCTGGTAGCCCAACGCGGCAACTTCTTCGGATGATGTCAACGTGTTCCAAGACAAAGACTACAACTTCGCCGTTGAATGTATGGCCACTTTTTTAGCAGAAAAAAACCAAACGATACGCCTGAACTTAACGGCAAGGTCTTCACTTATTTCCTAGAATTCCCCACACTTACAGGAAAATGATGGGATAACAAAAATTCAACGAATGCTGAGGTATTGAACGCTAACCACCGCCGTGCGGGGTACACGACATATATTGGAGGGCCGGGCGAGAATGTGTATTGGGGCATCAGTTCTACCAAAGCACCACTGGCCAATTCTTTATCAACCAATAACCGGTCCAATAGCGTCACGCCTGCCCCGTCACATGCGCTTGCAGCAAGGACAATGCCATCGCTCGCTAAGATGCGACCTTGAACCTGAACGGAAGACGTAACACCATCGTATGAGAACGGCCATTCGTCATACACCCGATTGTCCCGTGTCCAGAGCAGGCATTCGTGGTCAACCAGATCTTCGGGTGTAAGTGGGGTTCCCGCACGTTCAAGATAGGATGGGGCTGCCACCAATATGCGTGGGTTATCAGCTAATTTTCGAGCAACCATTGTCGAATCTTCGAGGTGGGCAATTCGAATGGCGACATCAATTTGATCAGCTACCAAATCAGTGATCCGATCTTCTACATGCAGCGTTAACTCAAGTTGGGGGTGCATGCGCGTAAATTTAGTGATCAATGGGATCAGTTGCAGTTGGGCTAAAGGCCGGGGGCAGGTAACCCGAAGCGAGCCACGAACTTCGTTCTGAAATTGACCTGAAATTTGCGTGATATTCATCAAAGCGTGCTCAATATTCTGAGCCTCCTTCAGCACGACTTTCCCCACTTCGGTAAGGGTCAGCTTTCGCGTAGTGCGCTGAATTAGCCGTGTTCCAAGATCTGCTTCAAGTCGAGCCAGTTGGCGAGAGAGCACCGACTTTCCGCAGCCTTGTTTGGCAGCGGCCGCACTGATGCTGCCAGCATTGACGATGGATGAAAAAGTGGTGAGAAGCTGAGCATTGAGCATGGCAAGAATTTTATTGTTGATCTAAACGCAACTCAATTTTACTTTATTAGGCCTTCCCAAGGAACGGTGATGCACATACATTGAAGAAAGGCGAACTCTGATGACCAGAGGTGATGCACTGAGCTCGCCTTTCCCATCGCATCAACAATCCAGGAACATTCAATGAACCAATCTGTCACACAGTCCTCCTACCCAGCCCATGCTGAAGTTCAGACTTTCTCCTCTGAAGTGCTGCTTAAAAAACTTCAATGGCGCTATGCAACCAAAAAAATGGATCCGACCAAAGCGGTGCCACAAAGTAAGGTCGAACGCATTCTTGAGGCAGCCAATCTAGCGCCTACTTCCAGTGGTTTGCAGCCCTATGAAATCATTGTTGTAACCAATAAGTTCGTGCTTGAAAAAATCAAACCGATTGCATGGAACCAAGGGCAAATCACGGACGGTTCGCACTTGTTGGTTTTTGCCGCCTGGGATAACTATACGGTCGAACGCATAAACATGATGTTTGACTTAACCAATACAGTTCGTGGTACAACACCAGAAGGTTGGGAAAATTACCGACAGTTGTTGCTCAACACCTATCCCCAGCGCGATGCAGAGGTGAACCATCAACACGCCGCCCGTCAAGCCTATATTGGCTTGTCCGCTGCGATGACAGCAGCCGCCTTTGAAGAGGTAGATTCCACCCCCATGGAAGGATTCGACCCCAAAGCTTTGGATGAAATCTTAAATCTTGGAGAACGTGGTCTTCGCAGCGTTGTCATTCTTCCACTGGGATATCGTGACATTGATAAGGACTGGTTAGTAAATCTCCCCAAAGTGCGCCGCCCGCGTAAACAGTTCATTACCGAGGTTTAAATCATGCTCAAGAAAATATTTGGTCTTGCTGCAAAAGTTGAATTTGATGGTTCTTTTAGTCCATCTAAGCTTGCATTAAAGTTAGCCACAAGTGCTAAAACGGACTATGAGGATATTGATTATAAAAAATACAAAGGGAAAAAACATAAAATTTTGGTTATTTTTACCGAAGAAAAAAATATGACAATGGAAAATGGCAAATCGTTTTCCACTGGAAATCATCCAGTTGAGTCACTGCTTCCAATGATGCATTTGGAAAAAGCTGGATTTGATTTTGAAATTGCAACGATAACTGGAAAGCCAGTCGTTTTTGAAATGTGGGCTATGCCTCACAATGATACTAATGTCATAAGTTTTTTTAATAAATATAAAACTCAATTTAAAAACCCCAAAAAGCTTGAAAATTTTATAGAAAATTCTTTTGACAGGCCAAATGAATATGCCGCCATTTTTATACCTGGCGGCCACGGAGCAATGCTCGGCATACCTAATGACAAAAATGTTGGCAAAGTATTGAATTGGGCTCACCACAATGAATTGTTCACGATCAGTATTTGCCATGGCCCAAGTTCATTTTTGGCAACAAAAATTCATAATCAAAAATTTATTTACGAAGGATACAAAATGGCTGTATTTCCTAAATCCGTAGATAAAATGACACCATTAATTGGGTATTTGCCTGGTCAGATGCCATGGCATTTGAGTGAAAGACTAAACGAATTGGGCGCTATTTTAGTCAATAAAAAAGCTGATAAAACAGTTTGCTTGGATAGAAAATTAATTACAGGAGCAAGCCCACTTGCGTCCAATGACCTAGGAAAATTAGCCGCCAACTCTTTATTAAAAGAGTTTAATTAATTAAAAAGTTGTCATTAATTTACGCATCCCGGATGGATCATCCGGGATGCGACACATAGACCCATATCAGCCGTTGGCTGGAAACCCCGCCTCGCGTTCGTGATCCGTTTGCTGCAAGCGGGTGTCCCGCATTGGCGTAAATATCCCGCTCATCAAGTAGCACCTGTGCACACCGTAATTTGTTGACGTACCGCAGCAAGCTTACGTCGACGGCACATTGGGCGTTTATGAACTCAACAAAATTGAGTTACTCAGGGATGTTTTTATGTAGCCTTAAGATACCGCGCGTAGCAACATTTGTGCAAGATATCCATACGTAAGTCTGAGGGTATTTCTTTTGCACCCAAACGCCCCACCAGCAACGGCATGCCGGCGCTTTCCGGGTCTAAAAATCAACACTAAGCGTCACAGACCCGTACGCGTGGCTTGAACCCTGTTCTTCAAACTCCCTGGTTCGCCAAACCCGCATCACTGCCAATTTGACACCCAGGCCTGCCACAGGGCTCTGCGCGCTGAGTCCGATTGCGGCTTGGGCAACCCAGGGCCTTCTGGTAACGCGGTGGCTGGACTCGAAGAGATTGCCATCCAGCGAAAAGTCATGCAGCACCAGCTTGGATTCCAGTGCGCCAAAGAGGTGGACGCCCGCGCGTGGTCGAGCCGATACAGTCCTGCCCTTACCATCGCGGCCATGCATAGAGGCCGCCGAGGGTGGGCGGTTTTCAGCACCAGGACGAATGGGGTAGGTGCCAAAGTCATTGGGTATATTCCAGCCAATGCGGCCTTCAACACCCGCAGCCCCAGAGGTTTCGATGTTGCCTAGTTGCAACCCCAGCGAACGAATGTAATCGGCAGAAAAACCCGGCTGAATAGCCCCTGCGCCTTGGTAGGTTTTAACTTTTCGGTCCAGCGCCATTTGCATCGCGGGCTCATTGCGCAACTGGTT
>CAMCXE010000277.1 GCA_945882995.1 Thalassocella blandensis
CAGGGTGAGCTAGGCGGCTGTACAAATTTTGTACAATTTGGGGCGGTTTGTGTACAGTTCATGGGGGGGCTCCAATAAAGTCTGGTGTGGATTATGCCTTTAGTGTGCTGTTTTTAAAAGGGATTTTTCTTAACTTAATGACATTGCCCGGGCCGGTATTGTGAACAATGTTCAAGCCAGCGAAGGCCAGCAAACCGGTACCGCCAATATTCCCCTGCTCACCATTTTCCCCAGCAACGCCACCTTAAGCGTGCAGCTGTTAGTACCCGTGCGCGCCGCTGGGTTTATTGAGCCAGGGCAAAACCTCGCCATTCGTTACGACGCATTCCCCTATCAAAAATTTGGCATTTACGCGGGCACCATTGCCCAAGTCTCCAAAACGCTATTACTGCCCAACGAATTACTCAACACCCCCGTGCCCACCAATCAACCGGTGTACCGCATTACCGCACAACTAGCGCAAGCCAACGTACAAGCCTACTGCAAAGATTTTTCCCTAAAGCCGGGAATGACCCTATCCGCCGACATTAGCCTAGGGGACAGAACCCTTATGCAGTGGCTGTTAGAACCCATTTACAGTTTAAAGGGCAGAATTTAATGAACAGCCGTGCGCCCAATGAAAAAATTGTGTTGCCTGCCCCAGCGCGGCCGGAGCAGCTATTAAATTTTGGCCGCAGCAAACGCCTGCCGGTAATTTTACAAGCCGAAGTAGCGGAATGTGGTTTGGCCTGTTTAGCCATGATTGCGGGTTACCACGGGTATGAAACGGAGCTTGTAAACCTTAGGCAGCGGATTAATATCTCCAGCCACGGCACCAATTTTAAAAATCTCATCGACATGGCCGCGCGACTGCATTTGGCCGGCCGGGCATTAAAACTCGATTCTGATTCAGTCGGTGCACTTCAGCTGCCCTGTATTCTGCATTGGGACCTAACCCACTTTGTGGTTCTGAAATCCGTTAAGCGCAACAAAGCGATTATTCATGACCCCGCCGGCGGTGAGCGAACCTTAACCAAAGACGAATTTGACAAGCATTTCACCGGCGTCGCGCTGGAGCTTGCCCCCACTAGCACATTCGAGGCGGCAGACACGAGAAAACGCGTAGGGTTACAACACTTCTGGTCGCGAATCAGCGGTTTAAAACGTAGCCTGTTACAAATACTAGTGCTTTCACTGCTGCTACAGGTGTTTGCGGTCATCAGCCCTTACTACATGCAAACGGTGGTGGATGACGTCATTCTCAAAAATGATGACAACCTTTTGCTGGTACTGGCCTTCGGCTTCGGGCTTTTATTATTAATAGAGACAGGGGTGAATACGTTACGCCAATGGGTCATGCTTTATTTGTCTAGCCGTTTGAATATACAAATGGCAGCCAACCTATTCCGCCACCTAATCCGCTTACCCATGAGCTACTTTTCCACCCGCCATATGGGGGATGTGGTGTCGCGTTTTAGCTCCTTACAGAATGTACGACAACTGCTTACCACCAGCATGGTAGCCGCCGTGGTGGATGGCATTATGGCCGTGATAACCCTGACCGTAATGTTTTTTTACAGCGTCAAACTTACCTTGTTAGTGATTATAGTCGTACTCCTTTATGCCGCCATACGGCTGGCACTTTATAGGCCGCTACGGCAGCTGACTGAATTACAAATTCGCGCCCAAGCCAAGCACGACACCCACTTCATGGAATCCGTGCGGGCCATTCAAACGATTAAGATTTTTCAGCGTGAAAATGATCGGCAGAGTCAATGGCAAAACCGGCTGGCGGACACCATCAACCAAGGCATACGCATCGCCCGCTGGAATATTGGCTACAACACCGTAAACCATTTGCTGTTTGGCATTGAAAATTTGCTGGTAATTTATTTTGCTGCCGCCGCCGTCATGGGGAATATTTTTTCAGTCGGCATGCTGTACGCGTTTCTCAGTTACAAAAACCGTTTTGTGGGCTCCATGGATACGCTGATAGCCACTTGGATTGAGTTGAAAATGCTGGGGCTCCATCTGGATCGCTTATCCGACATGGTCTTTACCGAGACAGAGGATGAGGAAGCGCTATTACCACACCAATCGTCCGCACAACCTCTGGCCGGAAAAATTGAGGTGCGAAACCTCAGTTTTCAGTATGGTGAAACTGACGGTCCGGCATTTCAAAACCTGAACTTCATCATAGAGGCGGGTGAAACCGTTGCCATCACAGGCCCCAGCGGCTGCGGGAAAACCACCCTGCTCAAATGCCTGATGGGTTTACTGCAGCCCACGGAAGGTGAAATCCTGATTGACCACATGCCACTCAAACAAGTGCCCGAATACCGCAAACAAATAGCCGGTGTGATGCAAGACGACCAATTACTGGCCGGTTCCATTGCAGAGAATATTGCCTGTTTTGACCCTCAGATCGATTTTGGACGCGTCACCGAATGGGCCTACATGGCCTGTATACATGACGAAATCATGCGAACGCCCATGCAATACAACACCCTGGTGGGTGACATGGGTAATAGCCTCAGCGGAGGCCAAAAGCAAAGAATTGTGTTGGCGCGCGCGCTCTATCGCGCACCACGCATCCTTTTTATGGATGAAGCCACCAGTCATCTGGACGTGGCAAACGAGTGTATGGTAAATAACCATATCAAGCAGCTTGCCATAACCCGGGTGCTGGTGGCACATAGACCGGAAACGGTCGAATCTGCAGGGAGGCAGATAGCAATTTAACCTGTCAGTCCTTTTATGGGCAATTATTGGAGTTTTTTATGAGTACTTTTGGTTTAGATAAAAATTATCAACAGTTTAATTTTGAAGAGATTTCTGTTGATGAATTAGAGATCATATCTGGTGGTTCTGGGCAATGTGTAGCCGGTGTATTAGGAGGCGCTTTAGCTGGAGGTGGGGCCGCGTTAGCAGCTGGAGCGGCAATGGCTGGTCCATGGGGCTGGGCCGGAGCCGGTGCGGCAGCAATTGGTGGCGGTCTCTTAGGGGCAGCAGCTAACTGCTTCGGAAAGTAATCTTGGAGATGGAGCCGTGATTTCCTTACGGCTCCATCATTAGATTTATAAAACGTATATAGGTAATATTATGACTCCTTCAAACGAAAATAGGGTAATAGGGCTCTCGGCAATTGGTGTTGTTATAGGGGTTTATGTGTTGATAAACGCCTTAGAAGGCAGCAACACTAGGATACTTTTAGCTGGACTTGGTGCCCTGGTTTTTTTATCGATGCTTGTTTTCTTTTTGTGCAAAAAATACCAGGTCTTTTAGTGGGTATGTAGAAGAACCCCCAAAAATGACGATTCTAGTGTTTATTAAATCGCTAAGGGTTTTATTCCCCGCCTCTTGGGGCGATAAAAACTGGTGAGTTATGCGAAGCGAGCGAATGCACTTAATACCCCGCTGCTTGCGGCGGGGATTTTTATTCGGTTTTTGGAAATGGTCGTCTATAAATTGCAAATAACGATTTTGTAGACAGTTTTTAAAGCCTATTTTTGGCGTCTAATAATTTTTGAATTAGTAGACGATAGCATTCAGATGGCTATTTTCTTGTTATTTGAATCAATATTCTCAGATTCGTCACTTTTGGGGGTTAGTACGCAGATCCCCATTTAAGCGCAAATCCACGAAAATTTCAGAGTTAGCTTGAAACCCAACGCTGGTACGAGATTTAACGGAAAACACTGTCGAATTGAGTCTTCATGCGGAAAGTATCGATGGACGGTTTTCCGATATCAACTTCTATAAATTCCGTGGGTTTGCGCTCAGAGCTACTTACAGCAATTTCTCTTAATTTACTATCCCGAAAACCATATGAATTATTTATTTTATTCTTTAGGTACAACTGGCGATGCGTTGCCATTTATCAAGCTGGCAGCATCACTCAATACAAGTGGAGCGAACGCGGCTTTTATTGGTAATGAAAAATTTGCACCCTTGTCGGGCTCCATGGGCATTGATTTTTTTTCAGTTTCATCCAAGGCTGCCTATGAAAGCACCTATAACAATCCGCTGACTTGGTCGCGCAATCATGCGCAAAACCATTACAACGAATTCCACTTCCCAGCCATAAAGCCCACCTTCAAGGCTATTCAAAAAGTGGTTGCACAGGGGCATAGGCCATTGATTATCTATCAGGACGCCTTATCGGGTGCCAGAATGGCTGCTGAGGAACTTGGCTTAAAGTCGTGTCAAGTCGTGCTTGCCCCCCAAGGGATTGGCTCAATAAAGTGGACCCCCAAGTCCAGACAAATCTTCACCCAATTTAAGATATACCCTAGCCACTCTATTGCAGCGGGTCGGCGCTGCCCCGGTTAGGCGGCGGACGCTTGTTGTCGTTCGCCAAATTTATCCACGATCTTCGCACCTCCACC
>CAMCXE010000278.1 GCA_945882995.1 Thalassocella blandensis
GGCCCCTCTTCCACCTGATAACCCGCCGCGCGGAATATGGCTTCGATGCGCGCCAGTGTGCGTGAAATTGGGTGCAAACCGCCCGCTTGATTATCGCGGCCCGGCAGAGTGATATCCAAACCTTCGGACGACAATTTTTCGCTAATTAATGCGGCTTCGATTTGCGCTTTGCGCTCATTAAGTGCGTCTGATATTGCATCCTTCGCTTCGTTAATTTTGGCGCCGGCCGAGGGCCTGTCACTAGGGTCCAACTCCCCAAGGTGTCGCATTTGCAGCGTGATATGTCCTTTTTTACCCAGAAAATCCACGCGAATTTGATCAAGCGCCGGCAAATCGGCCGTTTGCGCCACCAGAGCAAGGGCCTCGTCCGTTAGAGTGGTAAGGTTCGACATAGCAATTCCTGCAAGTAAATAATTAACAAAACTAAAGCCACGCGATTGCGCGGAGCAAATTAACCGACCGTAAAATCCAACAAAACGAATAGGACAAAGCTGGAAGCCCTGACGTCCAACCAATTTCAGCCAGAATCAGTGGGCTGCTTTGGCAAAAATCCAAAAAACCAATAAAAAAGGGGATAAGCCTGCGCCATCCCCTTTTTAGTTATGGCGACCAAAGGCCGCCAAATATCAGGCTGCTAAAGCAGCTTTAGCACGGCTCACAATCACAGCAAAAGCTGATTTATCGTGAATAGCCAAATCCGCCAGTACGCGACGATCTAACGCGATGCTAGCTTTTTTGAGCCCGGCAATCAAACGACTGTAACTAATGCCTTCAACACGAGATTGCGCGTTGATACGCGTAATCCAGAGGGCGCGGAAATTACGCTTTTTAACGCGACGGTCGCGGTAAGCATATTGACCGGCTTTAATTACAGCTTGTTTAGCTACACGAAACACACGCGAACGTGCGCCATAGTAACCTTTTGCCAATTTTAAAATTTTCTTGTGGCGACGACGCGCCTGAACTCCACGTTTTACACGGGCCATATCAATTTCTCACTATAGAATTGGATTAAACAAAACGATTAATTTTGGCGCAACATACGAGCAACCAATGGCGCATCAGAGCCATTAAGAATGCCGGTACCGCGTAATTGACGCTTACGTTTAGTGCTCATTTTAGTGAGGATATGGCTTTTGAAAGCATGTTTGTGTTTGAAGCCAGCAGCGGTCTTTTTAAAACGCTTGGCCGCTCCACTGTGTACTTTAGCTTTTGGCATAACTTTGTCTCCAGAATTGGATGATGGTTGTTATTCCTAAGAATAATGGGCCATCTGTTTTTAGTTGAAAGTAACTAGGCAGCTAAAAGCCCGACTACTTTTTCTTTTTGGGGGCAATTACCATAGTCAGCTGACGCCCTTCCATTTTCGCGTGCTGCTCTACAGTTCCTATTTCCTCCAAGTCTTTTTCGATGCGCTGCATCATTTCCATACCAAGTTCTTGGTGGGCTAACTCTCGGCCTTTGAATCGCAATGAGACTTTGGCCTTATCCCCCTGCTCTAGAAAGCGAATCAGATTGCGTAACTTAACCTGATAGTCGCCGTCTTCCGTCCCTGGGCGAAATTTCATTTCCTTAATTTGCTGTTGCTTCTGCTTCTTCTTCGCAGCTGTTTTTGATTTTTTTAACTCGAAAAGGTGTTTGCCATAATCCATGATTTTGCAAACAACCGGCTCTGCATCGGTCGCTATTTCCACCAAGTCCAAGGTCGCCGCTTGGGCGGCAGCAAGGGCCTCAGTGATGGATACTATGCCTATCTGTTCGCCATCGGCACCGATCAAACGGACTTGTTTTGCTTCAATTTGATCATTAATCGCGGCTTTTTTAGAGCGGCTTTTCCCAGCTTCTCGAATACTAATAGTGACGTCTCCCACTAAGTTAAAAAAAATCCAAATCAGAGGCTAAACAGAAACCCTCGCCTTGTTAGCCACATCCGCGGCAAACAGGGCGATGAATTCGTCAAGGGTTTTGGTTCCCAGATCTGCGCCACCTCTTGCTCTTACCGAAAGGGTTGCGCTGGCAACTTCTTGATCGCCAACAATCACGAGGTAGGGAACCTTCTGAATGGTGTGCTCGCGGATTTTAAAGCCGATCTTCTCATTTCTCAAGTCGCTTATCACCCGAAAGCCTTGAATTCTGAGCAATCTCTCAACTTCTCGCGCATATTCGGCCTGATTGTCGGTGATATTCATGATCACAACCTGTTCAGGTGCCAACCAAGCTGGGAAGGCGCCTTCGTAGTGTTCGATCAAAATACCGATGAAGCGCTCGAAGGAGCCGAGGATGGCACGGTGCAACATGACAGGGATCTGACGCGAACCGTCCTCCGCCACATACTGCGCATCCAGCCGAGCAGGCATAGAAAAATCCACCTGGATAGTACCGCACTGCCACACACGCCCGATACAGTCCTGCAATGAGAACTCAATTTTAGGGCCGTAAAAAGCGCCTTCCCCGGGCAAATAGACGAAAGGCAACCCTTTGGCATCAAGCGCATCCGCCAAGGCTTTTTCGGCCTTATCCCAAACCTCGTCACTACCAACACGCTGCTCAGGACGAGTGGAGAGGCGAATGATCACGTCGCTAAACCCAAAATCCGCATAAACGCTGTAGAGCAATTCCGTAAACTTGGCCACTTCGTCTTGAATGGCGCTCTCCGCACAGAAAATATGGGCGTCGTCCTGCACAAACGCGCGCACACGCATCAGGCCCGGCAGTGTGCCCGAGGCCTCATTACGGTGACAAGCACCGAATTCGGCTAAACGCAGGGGCAGATCGCGATAACTTTTCAGCCCTTGATTAAACACCTGCACATGGCAAGGGCAGTTCATGGGTTTTACGGCGTAATCCCGGGATTCGGACTCCACCGTAAACATGTTGTTACGAAATTTGTCCCAGTGCCCAGACCGCTCCCACAGGCTGCGATCCACCACTTGGGGGGTTTTGATTTCTTGATAGCCGTTGTCCCGCTGCAACTGGCGCATGTACTTTTCAATTTCGGTATAAATGGCCCAGCCCTTGGGGTGCCAAAACACCATGCCCGGCGCTTCTTCCTGAATATGGAAAAAGTCGAATTTTTTACCCAACTTGCGATGGTCGCGCTTTTCAGCTTCTTCAAGGCGCATTAAGTACTGATCGAGATCCTTTTTAGTGGACCAAGCGGTGCCATACACTCGGGTCAGCATGGCGTTTTTGGAGTCGCCGCGCCAATAAGCGCCCGCGACTTTCATTAATTTGAAGAATTTAATTTTGCCGGTAGAAGGCACATGGGGGCCTCGACACAGGTCCTCAAAATCGCCCTGGCGATACAGCGACAAATCTTCGCTGGCCGGAATGCTCTCGATGATCTCCGCCTTGTAGTACTCTCCCAGCCCCTTAAAGTGTTCCACTGCCGCATCGCGCGACAATAAACGCCTACTCACCGGAATATCCTCTCCACTCAACGCCACCATACGTTGCTCAATCAACATCAAATCATCCGGCGTAAATGCGCGGGAGTAGGCGAAATCGTAGTAGAAGCCGTCATCAATCACTGGGCCAATAGTGACTTGAGCGTCGGGGAAAAGCTGTTTTACCGCTTGCGCCAATAAATGAGCGCAAGAATGGCGAATAATCTCCAAACCCTCGGGGGACTTGTCAGTAATGATGACCAGCTGGACATCCCGCTCAATCATAAAACCGGCATCAACAGCCACGCCGTCGATTAAGCCGCCCAAGGTGGCCTTGGCCAAGCCGGCGCCAATATTAGCCGCCACATCGAGTACGCTAGGGGGAGATGCAAATTGACGACTGGAGCCGTCGGGAAGGGAAATGGTAAACATGGCAATCCTCAAGTGTCAGTGGTGACCCCTACCAAAGGCCACATGATGAAATAAACCGCTAGCACCCACAGGCTCACGACTTTAAGGGTCGCATGCGCATTGCCAAAGACCTTGCAGAGACCACCGCAACCACGGGTGAGTTACTAGGCCGCCGGCAATAGAAAGGTGCGGGAACAGCAAATATAGCCGCCATTTTGGCGGAGAGCGATTATAGAGGCTTACACGGGGGCTGGCGAATTATCCTAGAAACCTCAGTAGGGCGCCAAAAAGCTGTGTAATCCATTGGCGTGATTAGTGAAAGTCAAAAATGACGGGCAACCTGGTTGGTTGTTCGTCATTTTTGGCTTTTGCTAGGCGCGCCAAGGGGGTGCGCAGACTTTGGTGATCCAACTGAGGTTTCTAGCAGCCTGTCGGACTAAAAATTCGAACCCAGCGTCAGCTCCTTCCTCAATAAAATTTTCGGCTAAAATATAATCAATTTGGTTAAAGTTTGTTCGTTTTTCGGTCAGTACTACCCATTTACCCGATTTTCAGACGCAA
>CAMCXE010000279.1 GCA_945882995.1 Thalassocella blandensis
AATTTGCTCCAGGCAAATTGCTGCGTGGCCAAAAAATTGCCCGGAGCAATTTTTAATCGCGAAGCGACCCTTCGGGCCAAGTGCTTGGAAGCACTTGGTAAAGAAAAAGTCACCAAAAAGAAAGGCCACCCGACTTTTTGGTTTTTGCTACGCAAAAATACCCTCCCTCCGAGGAGATTTTGAGGGTCGCCGTGGCGTGACATCCTGTCCCGTCACGGCTCAAATGGACGTCCTGTCCATTTGCCCCTCAAAATCACCTCTCCACTCGGCCAAAAAACGGGCTGATCCCGCTTCGGATAAATCGTGGTTTTAACATTAAAAACCATTTTGGCGTGGCTGGAATCCTCAATCGAATAAAGTGGATTTCAAAGCCAAGCTTTTGACACCAGCCAAGTTTTAACCCGCTGCGTCAGCACGCCATAGGCGCACAGAGTTACCAAAAGAATCGGCCAGAATGTTATAGGCAATGGGGTAAACCCGAGGGCACTCGCCAAGGGCGAATAGGGTAAGCCGATGGCGATGATGGCCACACAGCAGGACATAAGGCTAAGTTGCCAGCTGGCGCGATCCTGCAGAAACGGAATTTTGTTGGTGCGAATAATGTGCACAATGAGCACCTGACTGAGAATGGATTCCACAAACCAGCCGGTTTGAAAAATGGCGGCGCGTGCTGGGTCCCAGGCGCCAAAACCGTAGAGCAGTATGGCGAATGTTGTGTAGTCAAAAATCGAACTGATAGGGCCTATAAATAAGACGAATTTTTTGATGCCGGTAATATCCCAAGGGCGCGGCTGAGTGGTGAGTTCAGCGCTGACGTTGTCGGTGGGCGTGGGCAATTGAGAAAAATCGTACAAGAGATTATTGGTTAACACTTGAATAGGCATCATGGGTACAAAGGGTAAGAAGGCGCTGGCACCCAGCACGCTGAACATGTTGCCAAAGCTGGAGCTGGCGCCCATGCGAATATAACGCAGAATATTCACAAACACTTTGCGGCCGGCAATAACCCCCGCATTTAACACCATGAGGTTTTTTTCCAGCAATATTACTGAGGCGGCGGCCTTGGCAATATCCACGGCGGAATCGACGGAAATACCCACATCGGCCACATGCAATGCGGGCGCGTCATTAATGCCGTCGCCTAAAAAGCCTACCACGTGACCTTGTTGTTGCAGGGCGCGAATCACTCGACGTTTATGCTCTGGGGACACGCGAGCGAACACTTGGGTTCCGGTCACAACCTTGCCCAGTTCTGCATCGTTCATGGCCTCGATTTCATGTCCCATGAGGAGTTTTTCCACGGGCAAGCCCACTAAACTGCACACCTTCCGCGTAACAATATCGTTGTCACCCGTAAGGACTTTTACTTGGATCCCATTGTGCTGCAAGGCGGCGATGGCGCTGCTGGCGGATTCCTTGGGCGGGTCAAGAAATGCGATATAGCCCTTTAAAATCAATTCGCTTTCATCGTCTTTGGAGATTAATTCGCCCAGCGGCAAAGGTTTGTAAGCTACGGCTAACACCCGAAAGCCGTCAGCATTTAAGGCTTGGTGATGGCGGTTTAACTCGGCGGCGTCGGTGGGTTTAAGCGGTAGTACCTGTCCGTCGAGCTCGTAGGCCGTGCAACGGGAAAATATGGCTTCCGGTGCACCTTTGCTCAGCAAACGATGATTTTGCTCCGGCGTAACAACCACCACCGACATTAACTGACGCACAAAATCAAAGGGGATTTCATCCACTTTGGCATAGCCTTTAATAATGTCTGGGTTGCCTTGCGGATGGTTGAGCACAGCACGATCCAGCGCATTTTGTAACCCAGTTTGAAATTCGGCGATTAAATAGGCGTCGCGAAACACGTCCTCACTTTCGCGGCGCATTAGGTCGCAGTGTTTTTGCAGGATCACTTGGTCTTGGGTCAGCGTGCCGGTTTTGTCGGTGCAGAGTACGTCCATCGCACCAAAATTCTGGATGGCGCCCAGCCGTTTGACGATCACTTTTTGTTGCGCCATAGCCAAGGCGCCATTGGCAAGGCACACGGACACAATCATGGGTAGCATTTCGGGCGTCATGCCCACCGCCACCGCCAGCGCAAACAAGACGGCGGCATGCCAGTCGTGTTGGGTTAGGCCGGTGATTACCAACACTAAAGGCACCATGACAAAAATAAAGCGGATCATCAGCCAGGTGAATTGCTTAACGCCCTGATCAAACTGAGTAGGCTCCTGCTCCTCGGTCATAGTTGTGGCCATGCGGCCAAAATAGGTGTTGGCGCCTGTGGCTAGAATCATCGCGCTAGCGGCACCGCTTTCCACACTGGTGCCTAAAAAAGCCAGCTGGCGCAACTCCAAGGGTAATTTGCCGGTTGCGGCATCGGCGGTGGCCTGCTTTTCTACGGGGATGGATTCGCCGGTCAAGGCGGCTTGGTTCACGAACAGGTCTTTGCTGGTGAGCAAGCGCACATCGGCAGGCAACATATCCCCCGCCGATAAACTGATTAAGTCTCCAGGCACCAAATCACTCAGCGGGATTTCCTGTGGCTTGCCGTCGCGGGTGACTCTGGCGGTTACGCTGATGAGTGCCGTGAGATGTGCGGCCGCCGCGTCGGCACGAACGGTTTGGAATAGCTGTAAAAACACGCTGATCACCACCATCACCAACATAACCGCCGGGGCGTGATGGTCGCCACTGGCGAAGGAAATACTCGCCAGCACCAGCAGCAAAATAACCAGTGGGCCGCGCAACGCCTCCAGTAACCGCCACGGCCAGCCGTGTTGCACGCTAACGGCCACGCGGTTGGGGCCGTACTCCAGCAACCGTGTAGCGGCCTCGCTGGACGTGAGGCCCGTGGCAGAGGTGGCGAGGCGGGTCAATAGGCCCGCCACATCCAGCTCTGCCGCGGCCTGCACCAGCGGCGCAAACGCTATAGCTGTCGCCGGCGTGTGCTGACCGCGCTTGAGCCGCGGCAGCCAGTTCACTCGGGCAGCCACTGCCAGTGGCGAATCTCCGGCATGTCCTGACCGTGCTGCCGAATATACGCACTATGCTCCACCAACTTAGCTTGCAATCGTTGTTGCAACTGCAGGCCTGCATCGCCGGTTTGCGGCAGACGACTGACGGCATTGATAACCAAGTGGTAGCGATCTAACTGGTTAAGCACCGTCATATCAAATGGCGTAGTTGTGGTGCCCTCCTCCCGATAGCCATACACATGGAAGTTGGCGTGATTGGCGCGGCTGTAAGTGAGCGTGTGAATGAGCGTGGGATAGGCGTGAAAGGCGAAAATTACCGGCTTGTCGCGAGTAAATAGGGCATCGAATTCACTGTCCTGGAGGCCGTGTGGGTGGGCGTAGTGCGCTTGCAAGCGCATCAGGTCTACCACGTTCACCACGCGGATTTTTAACGCCGGCAGGTTCTCGCGCAGTATTTTGACTGCAGCGAGGGTTTCCAAAGTGGGCACGTCACCACAACAGGCCATCACCACATCCGGAGTATCCCCCGCATCGTTGCTGGCCCACTCCCAAATGCCAATACCCGCCGCGCAGTGTTTAACCGCCTGCTCCATGGACAACCACTGGGGCGCAGGGTGTTTGCCGGCGACTACCACGTTCACGTAGTGACGGCTGCGCAGGCAATGGTCCATTACCGACAATAAACAATTGGCATCCGGCGGCAGATAAACGCGCACCACCTCGGCTTTTTTATTCACCACATGCTGAATAAAACCAGGGTCTTGATGGCTGAAGCCGTTATGATCCTGACGCCACACATGGGACGCCAACAGGTAATTCAACGAGGCAATTGGCGCGCGCCATGGCAGCTCGGCCGTCACCTTCAACCACTTGGCGTGCTGGTTGAACATGGAGTCGATGATATGAATAAAGGCTTCGTAGCAGTTGAACACACCGTGCCGACCGGTCAGTAAATAGCCTTCCAGCCAGCCTTCACACATATGCTCGCTGAGCATGGAATCGAGTACGCGGCCGCTAGTGGCCAGCCATTGATCACCCGGCAAGCAGTCACCCTCCCACTGGCGTCGAGCCGTTTCGAATACCGCGCCTAACCCGTTGGACACGGTTTCGTCTGGGCCAAAAATTCGAAAATTTTTGTGGCTGGCATTGGCGTCCATGACGTCGCGTAGGAATGGCCCTAACACGCGGGTATCGCCGATACCGCGCACACCGAGCTTAGGGACCTCAGCGGCATAACGGCGATAATCAGGCAACGCCAAGTCGCGCAGCAGGCGACCGCCATTAGCATGGGGGTTGGCGCCCATGCGCCGCTCGCCAGTAGGTGCCAGTGCCGCTAGTGCAGGCACCA
>CAMCXE010000280.1 GCA_945882995.1 Thalassocella blandensis
ACAAATTTTGTACAATTTGGGGCGGTTTGTGTACAGTTCATGGGGGGGCTCCAATAAAGTCTGGTGTGGATTATGCCTTTAGTGTGCTGTTTTTAAAAGGGATTTTTCTTAACTTAATGACATTGCCACCCCAACCCTCCCCTTGAAAAAGGGGAGGGAGCAGAACAGCCTTGAAAACAAGCAGGTTCTTTGGTTTGCAGACTCTTTGCCCCTCCCCCTTTTTAAGGGGGAAGTTGGGAGGCAATGCCATTAAGTTATGGATATTAGCCTTTTCAAAATGTTTCCCACTGCTACAGCCACGGTCCTGCCGAAGCGGGATCAGCCCGTTTTTTGGCCGAGTGGAGAGGTGATTTTTAGGGGCAAATGGACAGGAGCCACATGGATGTGGCGAATTAGAGCAACGCAGGAGCGGTTGCCGAGACGTCCATTTGAGCCGTGACGGGACAGGATGTCACGCCACGGCGACCCTCAAAATTGCCTCGGAGGGAGGGTATTTTTGCGTAGCAAAAACCAAAAAGTCGGGTGGCCTTTCTTTTTGGTGATTTTTTCTTTACCAAGCGCATCCATGCACTTGGCCCTGCGGGTCGCTTCGCGATTAAAAATTGCTCCGGCAATTTTTTGGGCACGCAGCAATTTGCTTGGAGCAAATTGCCACAGCGGAGCTGCCTGAAGGGTGAAGGCCACGATGGCCTTCATGAAAGAAAAAGTTACTCGCCCAGGAGGGCGAAATAAGGGCTAAAAATTACTATGAAAATCAGCATTGCGCTTAACTTAACGACATGGGGCTAGGAGGGCTATTGTCGAGGGAAAAATCACCCAAAAAATCAGGCCAAAACCCTTACCTTATTGACATTGCCCCTCAGAGGCTATTTCCAGTCGGCGGCGTTGCCATCGTGCATAAAAGTCACCCCCACTTTTTTATTCATCGCATCATAAAGCGAGTTGGGCATAGGGTTCTGGCGCACATCCATAATTTTTAGGGCGGGTAGATGTTCAAAATCAATGGTCGGCATTTTGTTGTTGAAGAGTACAATTTTTTCCAACAGGGGCAAATTGCTATAACTAAAGTCCAACAATTGATTATTGTTGCCTTTTACACTGATTAAACGTGGAAAATTGTGCAGCTGCAACTGTTTAAGTTGATTATTGAAAATCAGCAGCGTTTGCAGTGCGGGCAAATTGCTAATGTTGTCTGGCTGCAGTTGCTCCAATTGATTATTCGCTAGGTTCAGTGACTCCAGCTCTGCTAAACCCTGTAATTTCAGCTGTTTAATTTTATTGTTATACACAGATAAGCTGCGCAAATGGCTGAACTGCAACACGCCGTCAATGGATTCAATACCGCGACTATTGCAGTTTAATTCCGTAATTTGCGCGGCCTGTTGCCAATGATGGCTAGCGGCTTGTTCGTCCACACAGCGGGCAAATTGCGGGTCCGGCAATTGCCAATCGGCGGCCAGCAGCGGTGTACACAGCAATCCATTCAAAACTACGGCGAGGACAAATTTCATAAAATGGACTGATTCGCTTTCAAACGCACACAAATACCCTTAGCCACTATCATTTCGCTAGGTTCATCCAGCGGCGAACCGCCCACGTCTTCTTCAGTAAGCAGCAGATAGTCGGCATCTTGTACTAAACGCTGTTGTGCCGTGCTCAACGGCAAGTGCTCGGCGGCGCTGGCAAAAACGGCCAGTGCGCGGGGCTGTTTATCGCGTTTGGAAACCGCCCATAACTGCACGTTTTTACCGGCGGGAATACTTACCCCCTGCCACTGCAATTGCATGCTGGCGTCTTGCCCACGGGTAAATGCCGTCAACGCCGCCTGACCTTGGGCGTCGGTCATTACCGCCACATAGTCACTGGTGGGCGCGGCAAAAAAGCGCGGTACGGCCAGCACTAACAGCACAGTGCAAACGCTCGCCACAAAGCTGGGTAACAACCATTGCTGGACTTTTTGCCACCAGGGCAGCGGCGTTAAAGGTTCGCTCCGTGCGGACAATGCGCCCAGACGCTGCTCGATCTTCGCCCAGCTATTGGCGGCGGGTTGCACGGGGGTTGGGGCTGGTAAGGCCATAAAATGTTCCTCCCAAAAATTAACTTCCTGCTGTAGCTCAGGGTTATGGAGCAGATGTTTTTTAAAGGCTTCGCGCTCGGTACCGCGCAAAGTCCCCGTTACAAACTCAAATGCGGCCTGATTTAAATCGTCGCTGGATTGGATTGCAGACATACTTTCAGCCTCTGAGCGCCACGGTGTAACCAGGACTTTACGGTACTGGCGTTGGTATTCATTGCACTGGCAATTTCGTCGCGGGAAAAGCCTTGTAGATAGGCCAATTCCACCGACTGCTTGATTACGGCACTTAAGCTGGCCAAACAATCCGTCAACTCACGCCGGGTTTGCGTGGCGGTTAAATCGCTTACGGGGCAGGCGTCTCCGGGAATGGCTTCCAGCTCTTCGTCGCTTAAATTGTGCTGATATTTTGCGTGGTGAGATTTTTCCTGTGCGTAGCGGTCTAGTGCGCGGTAGCGCACTATGCTGGCAAGCCAGGTTAAGGGTTTGGCCAAATGCGGCCGATAGCTGCCCGCATTTTGCCAAATTTGTAGAAACGCTTCTTGCAGCACGTCGTTACTCGCATCTTCGTTGCGCACAATCCTCAGCGCCAACCCATTTAAATAAGGCCCCATGCGCTCAAACAATTGCTTCAACGCGGCCTGATCCCGAATGGCGCAGCGCGCGATCAAGGCAATTAATTCGTCGTCTCTCGACTCCATATATCCCACTAATGTCATTAAGTTAAGCATTTTCGCTTTATCAAAATGCTGTCTAATTTTACAACCACAATCTTGCCGAAGCTGGCCAAGCCCGTTTTTTGGCCGAGTGGAGAGGTGATTTTGAGGGGCAAATGGACAGGATGTCCATTTGAGGCGTGACGGGACAGGATGTCACGCCACGACGACCCTCAAAATTGCCTCGGCAGAAAATTGCTCCTGCATTTTCTGCATTCGCGCCATCCATGGCGCTTCAGGGAGGGTATTTTTGCTTAGCAAAAACCAAAAAGTCGGGTGCCATTTCTTTTGGTTACTTTTCTTTACCAAGTACATCCCTGCACTTGGCCCTGCGGGTCGCTTCGCGATTAAAAATTGCTCCGGCAATTTTTTGGGCACGCAGCAATTTGCTGGGAGCAAATTGCCACAGCGGAGCTGCCCGAAGGGTGAAGGCCAGGATGGCCTTCATGAATGAAAAAGTGACTCGCCCAGTAGGGCGAAATAAAGGCCAAAATCACTCGAATAATCAGTATGGCGCATAACCCGATAACACAAATACAACCCACTCCAAAAACCACCCAAAAAAATGAACACTCAGCCGCCCGCTGCCTTGCCGGTTCACTGCGCTGCGGTGCTTGAATCAGTCCTTAGTCACTATAGCTCCTGTCTCCACAATCTCCGTAACTACCCCGTCACCGCTGGCAGAATGCTCCATTACGCCTGCCGGTTGAGTGTTCGTAAGGATATACGGGTTGAGATTGCAGAAAGTTGCAGGCACACTCAAATCTATTTTCACCCTTTAACCTAGAACCCCCCGCAGGCTTATATGAATGATGGTCCCTTCGCCTGCATAGGCTTGGTTAACCCCAAAAGCCCAGAAAACGTCGGCATGGTGCTGCGCGCAGCGGGCTGCTATGGGGCGGCTAGCGTGTTGTACACCGGCCGGCGCTACGCACGAGCACAAAAATTTCATACCGACACCAAACAAGTCCACACCCAAATTTCCATTCTTGGTGTGGAGGATCTGGTGGCCAGCGCGCCGGCTGGGGCAAAAATTATTGGGGTGGAATTAATCGAAGGCGCCCTCCCCCTGTTCGATTTTGTACACCCACCACAGGCGCTTTACATTTTTGGCCCAGAAGATGGCTCGCTCCAACAAAGCCTGTTAAACGCCTGTGACGCGGTTGTGTATATCCCCACCCTTGGCTGTATGAATTTAGCCGCCAGTGTGAATGTGCTGCTCTATGATCGTTTGGCAAAAAACCAGGGCACCTCGGTGGCCGACCGCCCAATCGACAAAAATCGCGATCGGAATAGTCGCGGGCAGTGGTTGGGGGGCAATGTCATTAAGTTAAGCCCTACCGCGCTCGTTTTGCACTGATATAGAAGCGTATTTTTCGAATTTTGGCATTGGATCTAACGAAGGATCGGCCGGGCCTTACGGCGCACACCGTATCAAGCAGCAAGGCGATATAGTGTTC
>CAMCXE010000281.1 GCA_945882995.1 Thalassocella blandensis
TAAGGGCTGCAGGGTATTTGATATTTTTGGCGATTTATATCAAAAGACCTAGAGTGGCTTATCTGAAAACAAGTTAAATAATTATAGCGAATAGATCGGCGCTAGGTACTCTATGGCTAGAAGCATGCTTAGGCAACGAGAAAATCGGCAAAAGTATGGGGAGTGCCGGCATTGTATCGAGCCAATCGATAAAATCGGAAAATACCAACAGCAATAACCATCTTAGCGGTGTGGGTATTCGCCAAATTAAGAAAGTGGCTACCGGATGGCTCCCAAAGTTACGGATTCAGGTAATCATCAACCTTATCCACAGCGATCAGCTTTTCAAACGGTGTCATTAAGTTTTTGTAGGGATATTTCTTTATTTCCTTGCCGTCGTCACTCGTAACAATTTCTGGATAATAGCAAGGCCGGTGAAAATTAATATGGCGGTACAGATGATCCTGAAGCTGTGCGTTGATGGCGCTGGCCCAATGCTGTGGAATATGACCGTAACCAAATTGCTTGCGAACGACCGATGCATTTTTACTTTCCGCTAGGGCATTGTCGGTGCTTTTTCTTGAGCGCGACTTCGTGAACTCAATATGGAGCTTTTCCAGGAGTTTGGCGACTGATTTGTTGATATATTCAGAGCCGTTATCGGTGTGAAATCCTCTTATTTTAAAGGGGAATTTATCAATTGCTGATTCAAGTCCTGGCAGCAAAAATGCCTCGCTAATTTTTTCAACGGCAAAGGTTATTTCAAACTGCGTGACCTCATCGACCAGGTTGACATGGTAGACACCTTTAGCTTTGTCCTGATCACCCTGATGCACGGTATCGACGCGCAGGTAGCCTGGCAATCCATTGGATTTAGGCTTTCGGCGCTCAGCAATCGAAGATGCAGCAGTTTGTGTTTTAGCAAATACTCGTCGCTTATCTGTATAGATTTTGCATTTGCGCAAATTGTAAATATGACTCACTGAAATTCGGGCCAATCGCAGGTAGGCAGAACCGTCTTTTTGCTCGTAGGCGCGCTCGCAGTATTTTTTAATGACGGCGCCGCAAGGTGTTTCGTAGAGCTCGTCGAGTTCGGCCAATAAACGAATATCGGCGTCTGTATATTGACGGGAAAATCCGTTGGTTGTGCGCTGTTTGCGGGTGCAGGCGTGGGTGGTGATATAGCGCTGAATAATCCGCGTAATCTGCGGTCTAGAATAGCGGCTAATCTGTATCAAATAGCGAATAACCACCCCTTTTTCGCGCTTGGTTAGGCGGGGGTAGGCGAAGTGCTTGAGGCTATTTTCAATCCATTGATAGCGCTCATCCGCGCCGCTATGCACCTCGTAGACACAAATCTGCGATCCGGCTAAAAACTGCTCAAGTTGATCAATAGTTGTTAGTTCTTTAAGGGTCATTATGGCTTTCATCCTGCCATTTTAGCGACCTTTGACCCATTTTTGGGCTCGTTTCATGCTGGAAACAGCCTAGAGCTTCAGGCTCATGTCATATTGGACAAGGCTCCCTCAAAATCGCCTCGGAGGGAGGGTATTTTTGCGAAGCAAAAACCAAACAGTCGGGTGGCCTTTCTTTTTGGTGACTTTTTCTTTGGCCACGCAAAGAAAAAGTAACTCGCCCAGGAGGGCGAAATAAAGGCTAAAAATTACTCGAAAAATCAGCTTTGCGGTTAACTTAATGACATTGGGGGTGCCGCCGGCTTTAGCGCACCAATCTTTTGGCAGCTAGCGCGCTTCACTAATCAAAACTTGCCCAGCGGCGCGAGCAAGCACTGCTGCGAAAGCCGCAGGCCATAGCCTATTAGAGCGCGTAATACAGGGCGGGCTTGGTGTGTGTTTTTGGAACTATTCAGCCTATTTCCCCGTCATCCTCGCGCAGGCGGGGATCCAGCGGTCAATAGACGGTTTTTACTTGAGTGAATATCGTGATAGCGTCGGAGCAGCAGCAATCTGTATCCCCGCCTACGCGGGGAGGACGTAAAAAAATGAAAAATGTGCCGAATAGTTGCGATGTTTGTTAAGGCTATGTGCTTGCGAGTTGCCCAATTTCCATCGAAGTTTGTGGTTAAGAAGCGGAGTAGGCGTACTCCACCCCAATAAACCGCCCGCCCTTGCGGGCGGGAACCCTAAACCCCATCACCTCTTTACCGCCTAGCCAATCGGCTAACGGGTTCCCTCAGGAATTATTGAAAAGGGTAACAGGGTAAAGTTAAAAGCTAATTAGACCGCTCTCGCCCGTCCTGGGCTGCGCGGCATAAGTAATTCCCTTTACAAATCCTGGACGAGACGAAAGCCGTATTCAGCGTAGCGAATGGAGGCGGTGTCCCAGTGACGGACAGCCGAACGCAAGTTGACCGAATTTTCGGTAATAGAGCCGCCGCGCAGCACACGGTTATCGCAAGGGACAGCAGAACCCCGACAGGATTGCGTCCACTGCCACACATTACCCGCCATATCATACAGACCGTAAGGGTTTGGCTTAAATGAGCCCACTGGAGCGGTTTGTACGCCCCACTCGCTGCCACAGGTATAACAATTCGCATTGCCGAAGCCTATATCATCGCCCCAATAATAGTTGGTGGTAGTGCCGCCGCGGGCCGCGTATTCCCATTCGGCTTCGCTAGGCAATCGAAATTTTCCGCCCGTTTGGGCGCTTAACCAGGCGGCGTAAGCTACGGCCTCATCCCAACTCACGCTAATTACCGGGCGGGAAGCCCTGCCCCAACCCGCATCGTCTGGTTTGGGTTGGCCGGTCGCTACCGCATAGGCATCGTATTCAGCAAACGTGGTGGTGTATTTGCTCATTTTGAAGGTTTGGCCGGGAATGCTAAGCATTTCCGGCATGGCAATAACGCCGGTGGTGGCTGTGCTTTCCGGCACAAAATACGCGGTAACCGTGCAGTCGGTTTTCATTGGTTCAGTGGTGTATACATCCCCACTCAGCACTCCATTACAACCACCCACCCCAGCAATTTTATAACCGGCTTGCGGGGTGATTTTAAGTTGTATCGCATGGCCATACTGAAGATTAGGATCGTCTCTGTCGTAGCCGATATAGTCGATATAACCCTTGCCAACCACCGCAAGGGATAATTTGGCGGGGGATTTAACGGTTAACCAAAAGGCCGTACTGGGCACGCAACTGGAGCCAACGGCGTATTCACAGACTTTTATTCCAGCGTCGGTTTGCTCTAATAGCTCTAAAACGCTGGCGACCGTGTTATGGGTAAACAGCAGTTTTCCGTCGGCAATTTTGACGGGCGAGCCTCCGGCTTGGCCATAACCCGCTTTGTTCGTAATTACAAACGTCGGGCTGAGGCCACTAAACGACCACACCTCATATCCCGAGGCGCTTGGCTTATAAAAATTCGTGGGGCTTGGGTTGAATAACCAGTCACCGAACTCGGTGACGCGATCAACCTTGGTGCCTACAGTAAGGTAGTAGGTTGTTTGACTCCGCTTAACCCCCATTTCATAGAAGTCAGTGGAGGTCAAGAACCAGGTGTTCTTGCCGTCCAATGCTAGTCGTTTCTTGGTCTCCACGGACTGCGGCGTGCAAACCCCTTGGCTAGCTGGCTGGCAGGAAACACGCCAGCCTACCCCGGCCTGCTCAAAACTGCGAAATCGCCCCTGTTGCTTGTCGGCGTCAAACGCCCATTCGCTAAGCCAACCCGCCAGGCTAACCCGTCGAGTATTATCGCTAGAATAGGTCTCATAGGCATCATAATTACCCCACGACCACTGCCAAGTGCCCAAAAAATCGGCCTCCGTTGACACCAACTTAGCTTGCGGTTTTATCAGGGTGCCGATTTCAAGGGCCATAACGCCGGCGTTATTATCCAGCGTCACGTAGTCGTAACCCACACCGCGATCTTTAATAAAATACATGGTGGCCGTGTGGTCTGCATGGCCACCGATGGAGCTCAGTGCCAATGCATTGTTTGCTAGCTGCCAGCCAAAAAGGGTATTGGTGGCTGGGTCATCTACTGGGTGTGAAGCCGCGGAGCTGTTGGCGCCAAACTGGATACTATCGGCATTATTCCCGAATTCACGGTCTTTAATAGTCCAGGCCTTGAGCCAAGTACCCTCTACATTCGCTGGAATAGGCCCCATGGTGTTGGCCAAGTTAATCAAGCTACTGGTGTAACTAACGGGGCCACCGTAAGTTTTGTAATTTGGGTTGCTAATAGCGGGTACAAATTGATTAGTTTGCTGCCAGACAACCGTTGAGGCAATTTTGC
>CAMCXE010000282.1 GCA_945882995.1 Thalassocella blandensis
CAGCGCTATCTGGCTGAATTTCAATACCGATTTAATCGGCGAGCAGATTTGGTTTCTATAGTTTCTCGTTTGGTCTATGTTGCTCTTCGGACACCGCCTATGCCAGAAAGATTATTGAAAGTTGGCTTAGGTTGAGTGGTAATTAGGTATCCTTTTGTTTATGAATTGGCGGATAAAAAACAGCCGTGAAAGCCTAGCGGCAATACATAATCCATGGTTGCTTGGGCGATGGGGCCATCATTCAATTTCTGCGCATGGAATAATGCGATGCCTGAATGCTGTTTTTCATAGTTGTAATAGCTTGCGATTAAATAGTTATTTTTGGGTGTTCTTATCAATAAAGGCTCTTCTGCAATCACTTTTTCGCCGAAATAAAAATGATCAAGTAAACCTTTTTCAGGGTGCATAGCAGCAATACTATCCCCCAAAAATTTACGCTTGGGCGATGCGGCATGAGTACCATAAATAACGGTGGGCCCAGCAACATCTGGATTGTAGCTGGGAAACTCCAGATTGATGCCGCTTGCATTCAGCGTGACCGCTCCAGTTTGCAGATTGATTTTTGCAATGGTCATTTGTGCATGTTCAATTGCAGGTTGCTCACCAACCATTACTTTGTGCATTCCAGTTAACATCAAACTTGCGTCTTTATAGCTCGCCATGACGACATGGATGCTGCTGTTGTCTTGCCATGCGTTGCCAAAGTGAAAAACAAATTCTGCTGGCACATCAAACCAACGCGGCTTATCCAGTGCATTTTTGTTGACGACGAGTATTTTGCTGCCAACTTCAGGACGCCACTGGAATGCATTGATAAAGTTTTCCCCTTGCTCATAAATACATGCCGAGATATAAAAAATTAGATAATCCCTTGTTTGCGCAAACGCGTGACAATAACCGCGCTGGGGTAAAACAATATTGCCGAAGCCAATCACTTTGCTGCCGGAGCTTATGTGATAAATCAGTAAACGCGCCTCCTTGCTATAAGGCACAAACCCAAAATTCCACAAACTACCGTCCTTTTCTAATAGTGGATGTGCAGAAAAAGGCACATGCGCAAGTTCCTCGCTCCAAATTTTTTCTCCCTGCGTCGTTAGGGTTTCAGGATTCAAGCGGTAGGCAGAACCGGCTTCCCAAAGTGCTAGCAGTTCACCCTGCCAAGGCAGCAAGGCTGTGTTGGCAACATTGACAGTATCGTTGTTGCGCAGGCTACTGGCATTTGGAATGACTGTTCCCGCTGCGTTGTATAAAAATCTGTGCTCAGCCTCTTCTCGCAAATATTTTTCTGTCCCCACAAACTGACTGCTATGCGAAATGCCTTTGGCGCTGATGTTAAAGCGATGCACCATGCCGTCGCCATCAAACCAATGTTGTAAACGAATGCCATTGCGCTCCATGCGTGCGGGGCCATTGCGATAAACATTTCCGTAAGCATCCTTCGGCCATTCACCTTCAATGGATAAACTTGCTGTGTTGAATACCTGCGATACACCTGCAAAACCTTTTTGCCACTCTGGCGGTTTCCTGGTCGCAGATATTGGCGCATTATTGGCTGCTAGCATTGCATTTGGTATTAACGCTGTTCCACCAGCCGCTAGGCCTCCCGCAATAAAATGACGACGCTGCAGGGCTGTGATCCTTAACGTAAATGAATACTAATAGCCGTTTTGCCTGTCACGCTAAATTTAGCCTCGTCAAAACTTGGCGGCCCCATAGCGCCACCGTTATTAGAGAAGCCATAACCTTCGGTGGGGATGCCAATAACGTTCTTATCGATAACGCCATTCTCATTTTCATCCTGATAGAGCTTTATCGCGTAATCGCCCGCAGGCACATCGCCAAAGTTGACTGTAAGGGCTCCTTGCGTTACTGCAATTTTTTTCCCATTAAAAGCGTTTTTATCACTCTTATAGCTTTCAGCGGAATTGTAGAGAGCAATCATCATCACGCCTTTGGTTTTGGTGATGTGATCAACGTGGAGTGCCAGTTCGTGGGCATGAGCATTAAGTGCAGCCAAGCTACTGACTAAAAGGGTACTGAGAACTTTATGTATGTAGGTGAATTTCATGGTGAGCTCCTAGGTTGTTGTTGGGCTGATTAAAGAGTGCTTAGTTTAATGTGCAGCTCTCGGCAGCGCGCGTGTAAGCTGTCATTTTCTGCTCATGACAAATGACCTATAGCGCCAAGCTTACATCCTGATTTAAGCTGGCCGACTTTTAGTTGTCAGTGATTCGCAACAATAAAACCTATCACCATGAGCCTTTCTAGTAATGATGAAAAATGAACACACACTTTTAACCTTGGCCGGTGTTTTTACGCTGGGATTGGTGGCCTACGTAGAGCTTGGGCGCCTGAGTGGCAGCCCTTACATCTTGTGGAGCATGTTGGGGTATATGTTCTTTCTGCTCTGTTTCCTGCCGATCAGCACAGGTTATAGCCACAAGTTTCCACCGTATTTTTCTCAAGGCTTATTGACGGGACAGATATTGGTGGCACTGGTGTCATTGCTTGTGAATCAAGGGCCGGTAGCCCCTGTTCTTTTGGTTGTATGGGCAGGGCAGCTGCCGGATTTTTTCTCGCGTCGGTTGGCATTCATTCAAGTCGCAATAAGTGCATTGTGCTTTTACGCCATAATGCTGTTTTGCTGGACTGATGCCTCCCCTATTATTAGCAGTTTAGTTTATTTGGGATTTCAGTTATTTGCGCTGTCGTCTTCGTTTGTGCGTGTGAGCGAGCGCAATGCGCGCCAGCGCGTTGAACAATTAAATCAGCAGTTGCAGGCTACGCGAATTTTATTGGCGCAATCCAGCCGGCAGGAGGAGCGCATGCGCATTGCTAGAGATTTACACGATGTTTTGGGGCACCAACTCACAGCCTTAAATTTGCAGCTGGAAATTTTGCAGCACAAAGTACCGGATGAATTGCAGAATGCAGTGCAGCAATCGAAAGGGCTAGCCAAAGAGCTGCTCGAAAATATTCGCCAAGTAGTGCGTGATCAACGCAATTTATTATCTTTGGATATTCGCCAAGCCGTGCAGGCCTTAGTGGTACATATTCCTCAGATTGAAATACAGATCGAGGGTGAGCTGCAATTGGATGCTATGCAGCTGGCTGAGCAAATAGTTCTCTGCATTCAAGAGGGGATTAGCAATGCGCTGCGGCACGGGCAAGCGACGCGCATAAACTTGACGCTGGAACAGCAATCGAATTCTATCCAGATTTTTCTGGATGATAATGGCCGTGGCTTGGTTGCGGGTTCGGGTTCGGGTTCGGGTTCGGGTAATGGAACAGGCTTACAGGGAATGCGCGAACGTCTTGCGGCCTACGGTGGTCTTGTCGAATTATCCGTGCTCACCCAAGGTTGTCGCCTGGCGATTTTATTCAACCTAGAAACCTCAGTTGGATCACCAAAGTCTGCGCAACCCCCGGGCAGCGCCTAGTAAAAGTTAAATTTGGCGAACAACCAACCCGGTTGCCCGCCAAATTTAACTTTCACTAATCACACCAATGGATTACACAGCTTTTTGGCGCCCAACTGAGGTTTCTAGGCTCAATTCTAACTTCAAAGAGATTCTGCATGATTAAGGTGGGTTTGGTTGATGACCAACAATTAGTACGCGAAGGTATTGCGGGTTTGCTATCCCTATCTTGCAAGACTGAAATTCTCTGGCAGGCGGCTAATGGCGTGGAAGCGCTAGACAAAATGCAAAGCACATCGGTGGATATTCTGTTAGCCGATATTCGAATGCCGGTTATGGATGGTATAACCCTCGTACAAAAGTTACGGGATCTTGGCGTTACCACACCAGTGATGATGCTCACCACCTTTGATGATTGCGAACTCTTTACACGCAGTTTGGCGGCGGGCGCTAATGGTTTTTTATTAAAGGATGTCTCGCTGGAAAAGCTTATCCACAGCATTGAGTCTTTGGTTGCCGGTGGTTTTATCACCGATAACGCTATGCTTAAAAAATGGCAGCAGGACAAAACGCGCCCATCAACTGTTCAACTGACCGAGCGAGAGCTGCAAATTCTTCGTTTATTGGTCGGCGGCATGTCTAATAAAGAGATAGTGCGGGCGGCAATGTCATTAAGTTAAGAAAAATCCCTTTTAAAAACAGCACACTAAAGGCATAATCCACACCAGACTTTATTGGAGCCCCCCCATGAACTGTACACAAACCGCCCCAAATTGTACAAAATTTGTACAGCCGCCTAGCTCACCCTGA
>CAMCXE010000283.1 GCA_945882995.1 Thalassocella blandensis
CTTCAGGAAGTCGACCAGACCGAACCCCTTCTGGAACTGGATTTTGTTACGAGCCATAAATTACCCCTTGCGAGAATGCTGCTTATGCTGGTTAAATATACAGCATTGTGCGGCTTAGGGATAGTGGTAATTAGGAAAATATTTGGAAATGATCAAAACTTCTGGCGAATCCTTGCTGGCAGTCCTGAACGATATTCTAGACTTTTCAAAAATTGAAGCCGGCCATATGGAAATTGCGCCCTGCATTTTTAATTTAAATGATTTAATTGCGCGGCTGGCCAATTTAATGTCGGTGAATGCAGGGGAAAAAGATTTAGAGTTGATTATTAGCGTGGACGCCAGCGTCCGACGTATTTTGGAAGGGGATGCACTGCGTCTACAACAAATTCTGGTTAACCTCGTCAGTAATGCTATTCGTTTTACTCCCGCTGGCGAGGTACTGCTAAAAGTCGAGCTACGCGGGCGCCAAGAAGACCGGGTGCACTTGCATTTCGCCGTTAAAGATGCCGGCATCGGCATTGCTAAACACAAACAACTCAGCCTATTCGACGCATTCACCCAGGCCGATTCATCTACCACACGGCAATACGGCGGCACCGGCTTGGGGTTGTCCATCGCTAAACGCCTGATCAACCTCATGGGCGGAGAGCTTTACCTTAGCAGTGACGAAGGTGCTGGCGCCGAAGTTTACTTTACCATCGACCTGCGCCTAGCCGCCCAAACGGCCAGCCTGCATCCGCTGGAAACGCAACCGATTCGCGTCTTAGTGGTTGACGACAACCCGCAAACGCTCAGCGCACTGAGCAACATAATCCTAGAAACCTCAGTTGGGCGCCAAAAAGCTGTGTAATCCATTGGTGTGATTAGTGAAAGTTAAAAATCACGGGCAACCTGGTTGGTTGTTCGTGATTTTTAACTTTTGCTAGGCGCGCCAAGGGGTTGCGCAGACTTTGTTGATCCAACTGAGGTTTCTAGGATAATGCATCTGTGGTACTGGGATGTGCTCACCACTAACCGCCCGCAGGAAGCGCTAAGCCTTTTTCGAACCGCCAACCCCGCCAAGAAGATCGACCTCGTGTTGCTCGACTGGCGTCTATTAGCGGCTAATGAAGACGAACTGCTTGGATCGCTGGTGCAGGCTGGCCTGCACACCAGCGCGGCGCGCATTATGTTGGACACAACGCACAACCGCGCGCTCTCCATTCATCATGAAGCGAAATCAGCGTTTGATGCGCATCTGGTAAAACCCGTCACGCCGGCGCAGCTGTTAAACGCGATAAGTGAAGCCTTAGCGAAACGTCGCGGCCAAACGCTACCCCAGCAGACCGAGCTGCGTTTTCCCAGCTTTACCAATTTAGAAAACGCGCAAATACTGCTGGCTGAGGATAATGCCCTTAACCAAACCGTCGCCCGCGGCCTGCTTGAGCAATTCGGCGCTAGAGTCACCGTCGCCAGCGATGGCGCTCAGGCCGCAGCGCTGCTGCGCGACCGGCCACGGGGCTGGGACATCATACTCATGGATTTACAGATGCCCGTGATGGACGGCTACACGGCAAGCGAGCAAATCATTGCCATGGGGGTCACCACGCCCATCGTGGCCATGACAGCCGGCGTTATGACCAGCGAGCGCGAACACTGCCAGGCCATTGGCATGCGTGGCTTCATCGCCAAGCCCATCGACGTGAAAGATATGCTCAAGGTCATTAGCCCATGCCTGCCGCTGCGCCCTGCCGTAAAGGTGTCTAGCCGCCATCTCAGTGGAGATGCCAACGCCGACACGGTGTTCTATCCTGAGCGATTATTGAACTACATGGACGCACAAACCCAGCAGGCCAAAAATATCGTAGCGAGCATCGAAGCGCTCGTGGCCAATGACCTCGCACCCATTACCGCCCTAGGGCAAGCCATTGAACAAGCGCAATATGTTAGCGCTGGCAAACAAATTCACTCTCTAAAAGGCAGCTTAGGCAACTTAGGTGCCATGCTGGTTTACCACACATTGTGCGAGCTAGAAAGTTTACTACTTCGAAACGCCCTAACCACCGCACACCCCGTATGGCGGCAGCTTGAACCTAGAAACCTCAGTTGGATCACCAAAGTCTGCGCAACCCCTTGGCGCGCCTAGCAAAAGTTAAAAATCACGAACAACCAACCAGGTTGCCCGTGATTTTTAACTTTTGCTAATCACACCAATGGATTACACAGCTTTTTGGCGCCCAACTGAGGTTTCTAGGTTGAAGGCGCCGCGGAGCAGATGTTGGCAGCGGCCCAACGCTGGCTAGATCTGCGCCCGCGGGAAGAAGCCGCACCAATAGGCGACGGCAGTCTGAACTTAGAGACACTGCAACAACTCGAAGAAAGCCTGCGCGATAACAACCTCAGGGCGCTTGTGCTCTTTGAACAACTTCAACCACAACTGGGCAATCGGCTTTCCGCAACTAGCCTTGAAAACCTCACTAAAGCAATACAGCAGCTAGACTTCCACAAGGCGTTAGAGGTCGTAAGAGTAATCTCCCAAGATGTGGCGCATTAGGCTAAATTCTGACGCCTCACGCCACCTACCGATAAACACCACTTTTCACCCAAGGCATAGCCCTGTATGGTGGAGGGTCTTAAATGTCCACAGTAATGTCATGAAACCCCTGTTAACTAAAGCCCAAGTCCGTGCCGAATTGGAAGCCCAAATGCAGCAATATTTGCAAGAAGGTGGCGCCGTTGCGGATATTCCACGCGGTATATCCGGCTATCTGGACAATCACAACCCCTACGCCCATCAGGGTGAAAGCCCACCACGTCAAGAACGCACCTCACTCCAAGAAGTTGTAAAAGTCCTTGAGGCTCGCAAACAGCAAAAGCACGGCGGCTTTAAACCGCGCCCTAAGAAAAAACTGATTAAAGACGATTTTGGCGAACCGCTGCGCTGGGTGTGGACCGAGGAATAACCTAGGCAAAACGGGCGGAGAGCTGCGAGGTTTCTAGTTTCAACCAAACTATAGCGAGCTTGCCCCATGAACTACTGGTTATTTAAAACCGAACCCGACGAATTTAGCATTCAGCAATTGGCCAGCAGCCCCAACCATACGGCTCGCTGGGATGGTATACGCAATTATCAAGCGCGCAATTTTCTGCGCGACAGGGTGCAGGCTGGCGACTTAGTCTTGATTTATCACGGCAAAATTAAACAGGCTGGCGTGGTAGGCACTGCTCAGGTCGTATCACCAGCCTATGCCGATCCCGCCCAATTCGATGCCGGCTCGCCCTACTACGATCCAAAATCATCCGGCTCAGCGCCGCGTTGGTTTTGTATTGATATTCAATGGCAAGATACCTTCGTCGAACCCGTATTACTGGACTGGATAAAAGAGCAGCACGAGTTAAGCAATATGATGTTGCTTAAACAGGGGCGCTTGTCCGTGCAGCTGGTTACCGAGCCTGAGTCGCGATGCATTTTGCAAAAATCACAGCGAAGATAAGAGTAATCCGGCGCACAAAGATGACATTATGCGCGATCGGAATCAGTAGCTTTACAGTACGACAATCGAGAGAAATTATTTGCCGGCCAGTCAATTTTAACCATCCATCAAAGCGTTTGAGTGGATAACCTGCTTGACCCAAAACACATCGAGCAACATACTGCCCGCGCGTTGAGATGCCACGTACAGCTATTGTCTTTCTTAAATCAAACGCAACTATTCAGCACATTTTTCATTTTCTTACGTCATCCCCGCGTAGGCGGGGATCCAGATGGCAAACGCTCTAAAGCTATTACGATCTTCACTTAAGTAAAAACTGCCTATTTGCCGCTGGATCCCCGCCTGCGCGGGGATGACGGGGAAACATGCTGAATAGTTACAATCAAACAACCTTGGAGGCTTTATGAGGACTAGGTTAGTAAAATTCAGCATTGCTGCGCTCTTGTCAGCTACCGCGGCGCAAACCATAGCGTCATCTATCACACCGACCAACTACATCTTCGATAAACCAACAGCCTGCGGGTCTTGGTGTTATCAAGATGCAGGTCTAACTAAGCTTACGGATGGAGTGGTTGGGAATGCGGGCTGGGCCCTTAGGGCCGTGGAAATAAATAATCATCCCAAATCCACCCTATGCCGGTATGCGAATAAACCATTGCTCTAGACCAGCTTTTCTCTCCAATTTTGACTCGAGCTCTTGCATTTCTTGCCTAGAGAGAGACA
>CAMCXE010000284.1 GCA_945882995.1 Thalassocella blandensis
GGCTAGTATGGCTGTAGATTCTTTGGCTTTCATTTGTCCTCCAGAATAGTTGTCGAAAACTTTCTGAAGGACGTGCCCTGAATAACATTTTTTAAAATGTTATTCAGGGCACGAAATTTTTTTGGCCACCATTGTCAAGCATTATTTTACATTTTTTTCGGGTTTGAGACTCTAATCTCTAGCACTGAAATTATCACCGCCAAAAAACAAAAACGCCCCGAATGTGTGGGGCGTTTTTTTAAACCTAGAAACCTCAGTTGGGCGCCAAAAAGCTGTGTACTCCATTGGTGTGATTAGTGAAATTTGAATTTGGCGGGCAACCTGGTTGGTTGTTCGCCAAATTCAAATTTTGCTAGGCGCGCCAAGGGGGTGCGCAGACTTTGGTGATCCAACTGAGGTTTCTAGGTTAAATGGTGTGTAATTTAGTTTGGCTGGCGCAGCCGGGAATTTAACGATGGCGCGGGCGATTGTCACGAACCAACATGCAACATAAAATCTCCTTGTTAAAATTAATTCTTAAAATAAATCCCTCCCCTGCCCTCCCTTTTTCAAAGGGAGGGAGTTGCGCCCCGTTTTGCTGCAAGAGGGGCGTCATCACCACCTTGCTCGCAGCAAGTGGGAGTCATCCCCCCTTTGCAAAAGGGGGCTAGGGGGATTTGTTGTGGTCACACCCAGCGCAACGCGTTTCACTCAACAATGTGTAAAGGTTACGTTCTATCCCCATTTTCAACTATCCACAATTTGCCTTCACTAAAATACAGAATTTTTAGAAAGCTTCCCGCGCCTTGATTGTAGGTCCACACATCTACGTTCCGGCAGGGCTGAACAATGATGTTTTGTTGAATATTATTGTTGCCACCTTGATAGGCGTTCACTTGATTAGTGGGGTTGACTCGCACGGGGTCTAATTTACAAAAGGTGTCCGTGGCTACGGGTTTGCCGCATTTAGCGGTGACTTCGACTTTGGTATCCCCCGTTTCCAACAAATCCGAGCCGCAACGTAGGGAATCCGCGTAACAGGCCGACGCGATAAAAAACAAACTGACACAACACATGGCTGGGTATTTCATAAGCGGCTCCTAGGCGGGAAAACTGGAGTATTAAAGGCGGGAGCTTAATACTCAATGAATGAGTTTAGCCCGCATAACAAACTGTGAGCGGCGTCACTCACAACAGATAAGTCGCCACCATTTCCGGCGTCAAGGTCACACGAGTGATCACCGTAACTAAAGTCATACCCCAAAAATTACAGGAGTGGCGGCGCTACTTAAGGTTCAACACATCCTGCATGTCAAACAGCCCAGCGGGTTGCCCCTGTAGCCAGATGGCCGCACGCACCGCGCCTCGGGCAAATGCCATACGGCTGCTGGCTTTGTGTGCTATTTCCACGCGTTCGCCGTCGGCCATAAACATTACCGTGTGATCACCCACAACGTCGCCGCCGCGCACCGTGGCAAAACCAATGGTTTCGCGGTCACGCTTGCCAATTTGCCCTTCGCGGCCATACACAGCCACTTGGTCTAGGTTGCGCCCCAGGGCGTCAGCAACAACTTCCCCCATACGCAACGCGGTGCCCGAAGGGGAGTCCACTTTGTGGCGGTGATGCGCTTCTACGATTTCAATATCCACATCATCACCCAGCACTTCAGCCGCAATTTTTAACAACTTGAAGCAAAGGTTAACGCCCGTGCTGAAATTGGACGCCAAACACAGGGGTATTTGCTGTTGGAATGCTAATAATTCGTTTTTTTGGTCGGCGCTAAAACCGGTGGTGCCAATAACCATACCTTTGCCATGGGCCGCGCAGACTTTGGCATTATGCAAAGTAGCCTCTGGCGCGGTGAAGTCGATCAACACATCGAAGTCGTTTACGACCTGTTCAATATTGCCCACGATGGGCACGCCCAGTTTGCCCAAACCCGCCATCTCGCCAGCATCTGCGCCAATCAAGGAGCTAGTGGGACGCTCGATAGCGGCTACTAAATGGCAGGCGGGGTTGAGGGTTACGGCTTCAAGCAGAATGCGGCCCATGCGGCCGCTCGCACCAATAATGGCAATACCTGTGGTCATACGTCTCTCGTTTTCAGTGGGAAGGGGGGCGCTGAATATTCGCCGTCAAAATCATTTGCATTGCCTGCTGAGGGCTTATGGCCAAAAACTCGCAACGGCTGCGCGGCACATACACCACATAACCGCCAATGGCGTAACTCAAGGGTAGGTATACCGCCAGCAAATTCTGCGCGCTGCCCAGTTTAACCTGCTCGGCGGTGACAAACCCAATCAGGCGAATCTCGCCATCAAAACTCACCGCCACCACCTTTTGCAAATCGGCCCCTTTGTCGCCAGCCATAAAAAACAACAGGTCGCGGGCGCTGGCATACAGGCCTTTAACCACGGGAATACGCTCAATTTGTTGCTCTAACCAACGAAATACTTGCCCCAGCACATAAGCCTGCACCAACAGACCAATACAAAAAATTAAAATTATGGCCGAAGCCACACCCATTCCCGTGATGTAACTCCCCTCCGGCAAGAGTGCGAGCAGCGGCGTTTTGAGGGCCGCCTCGGCGGAGCTGAACACCCAGAAAATCACACCGAAGGTGATAACGGGTGGCAGGATAAAAAGAAAGCCTTTGAGAAATGTGTTGGCGATGGATTTCATAACAAGCCTCTGTGGGAGAGCAAATTCTAACAGGCCGCACCCTCGCCGTGGCGATTGAGCGCCATGCGCCGTTGGAGATAATCCCGAGCATTTTCTTGCGCAAGTATTTATGATCGCCGGGCTTCGCCCGATGCACCTAAACAATAACAACCCATAAGCAGGTCACTCATGAAATTACGCATTGCCGTCGGCACACTGTGCCTAGCCGCCAGCTTGGCGCACGCTGAAGTCAGCGCCACACCCGGTGTTCGTCAACATGGGGAATACACCCATACCGCGGACTCCATGGTGCAGCCCAGCGTCAAAAAAGGCCGGCTAGAAGGCCCATTTGAATTTCACAGCACCATTTTCCCCAACACCGTCCGCCGCTATTGGATCTACGTGCCCGTCGGTTACAAAGCTAAAAAACCACCTAATCTTTTAGTCTTCCAAGATGGCCAACGCGCCACCAACCCCACCGGCTCACTGCGCGTACCCATCGTGCTCGACAACCTTATTGCCAAGCACGAAATCCCTGTCACCCTTGGCATATTTGTTACCCCCGGCAATTTAAGCGAACACTACCCAGACAACCTCGGCATGGATAATCCAGACCACCGGCTGCCGGAATACGACATGATGAACGATCATTACGTGCGTTTTTTAACGGAGGAGCTGCTGCCAGAAGTGGCCAAGAAATATAGCTTCACCAGCGATCCCAAACGCCGCGTAATCGGCGGCGCCAGCAGTGGTGCCGCGGCGGCGTTTATCGCGGCATGGCAAAAACCCGAAGCCTTTGGCAATGTGATTAGCGCCATTGGCAGCTTTACTTCGCTGGGTTATGTGCCCGCCACGGCGGATAAACCCATGCAACCCGGCGCCGACACCATGCCCGGCCTCATTCGTAAAACGCCCATCAAGCCACTGCGTATTTTTTTGCAAGACGGCAGCAACGACGTGAACAATGAACATGGCAACTGGTGGCTGGCCAACCTACAAATGTTGTCATCCCTAGAATGGGCCAACGCCAATGCCGACAGCAAAAATATTCCTGGCCCACGCTACGACCTAAACCACGTTTGGGGCGATGGATTTCACAAGGAAATACACGGCGGCGTATTAATGCCGGATATGTTGCGCTGGACATTTCGTGATCAAAAATAGCGGCCTGCTCAGAAATTACGGCCTAATTTAAGGGAAAAATCTCAGTTGATCGCCAAAGCGATCATCAATGTCATTAACTTAGGGGTTTTGGCCCGCTTATTCGGGTGATTTCCCCCTCGACAAGAAACCCCCTCCCAGCCCAATGTCATTAAGGTAAGGGGTTTCTCCTTTTCAAACTGTTTTCTACTGTTAGGGCCGTGGAAATAAATAACTATCCCAAAGACCTCTGGCTTTGTTCCTGAAAATTTTTTAAAATTGCCACTCCCAACCCATAGAAAAATATCATGTAGAAGATCATATATTATGGAAAAATACAGCTATCAAGCTCAAAGGTTATGATAAACGTATTTTTATGGCCTCCGTTGTTCAAA
>CAMCXE010000285.1 GCA_945882995.1 Thalassocella blandensis
CACCAAATTAGCGATTTTAGTCAATTTGACCGCGAACCTTGATTTTTGCGGAAAAATTAGGGGTTCGCCGTGATACGGAAAGCAGTTTCATGCTAATTTAGATATTTGGCAGGTGGGGTGACGCTCTAATCTCTAGTTACCAACCAATAAATTCTAATTTAATTCGGGGCGGTTCAACACCAAAGAAGAATGCGTAACCGTGACTGGTCTCGCTCTACAATTAGCAAATAAACCGCGGCACCTCACGCTTAAAAATTTCCACCAATTCCGGCTGCATATAGTCGTAGTTATCAGGAATTCCCAAACAAATCACCCGTTGGTCTTTCAAATACTCCCGAAACCGTGACTGGAGCTTCTTTTTATGAGCCTGCTCCATAACAAAAATGATATCCGCCCAAACCACATCTTCAATGCCGAGGGGAACTTCGGCATCATTATTGAGGCCCGCTGACCTTACTGATACGCCCTCGGTAGTGGCAAATACTGTTTCTCCAGTGGGGGAGCGTAATTTATTTTGGCTACAGACAAACAGTATATTTTTCACGGCATCTGCACCTGTGGAAATTAACGGCTGACACTAAAACCCAGAACCCGGCTGACTCAGAAACTCCACCTCCTCCGGCGTGGAAGTACGCCCGAGGATTTGATTTCTGTGGGGAAAGCGACCGAAGCGATCAATAATAGCCTTGTGACGCAACTCAAAATCATAGGTCCCGCCGGGCGCAAACTCCTTATAAAGCGTCTCGGCCACAGCATGTATTTGCCTGGACTCGCTGTGCATATAGGGCAGTAGCAAGAAGTTGCGCTGCGCAGGGCTGAGTGAGTGCAGCGCGCCTGCGGCAACGGCCTCTTGGGCAAGCACAAGGGCTATTGGGTCTTGGGCAAATGCTTGGGCGGAATTGCGGTAGGCGTTACGAGAGAATTGATCCAGCACGATGATTTCCGCGAGCTGCCCTTCTGCGCTGGTTCGCCAAGCGTACAACTCGCCCACAGCCGCCTGCTGCATGAGGCCTAGAAAGCGCCGCCGGATCAGATCGTCGAAGTCCTTGTCCGACGCGAACCATTGCTTCGCTTCAATTTCGTGGAACCAGAATGAAAGAACGTCTGTGTGCATTTTTAGAATCCAGAACAGTTAATGTTTAGGGGGCTAACGCCGAGCCCATCGGCAGCTTTTTAGCTGTATATTTAGGGAATACTTTTGCACCCTAGTATCGTAAAAATGCAAAATAATAAGTGCCCAAGCAGCGAAACGGCTAATGCTTGAGCGATTTATTGACCAAAGCCGCTACGCGGCAAACTAAACCGTCATAGCCAACACTTTCCTCAGCGTCATCAATCAGTAGCGCCCCTGCTTACAGGTATAAATCTCAAGAACTCTACCGAAACCCCCAGGTTTCAGCAAGCCTACCCCCTTTCCTGCACCTGATCGAGCGGCGAAGCCAGACCACAATCACACAAGGCAGCCATTGTCGGGGCATTCGCCCATTCGCCTTCACTTATGCACCCGAGCATTACCAAAACCGTTTTGAAGCCCCGCTCAGCGGGCTACTAAAAACCCACGCCTAGACCACCATTAAGCCTTCATTCGCAGGTCATGTGGGCCGAGCGGATACCATCTGGCAATCTCAATACTGTACGGTCTACGTTTTTCGGGTTTAAAACACGCAAACGAAATTGCTTCGAAAATCGCGGGTAACATACGCTGTTAACCCTTGTTCGCGCTACTCGCCCTTATTAAGGGCGCCTCCGGAACTTCACTTCTCGCTCCCTCGCTGCGTAATTTTCGTGCTCAGTCGGTCAGCTATACAGGGCATAAACTCGCCCCTCCGCCTGGAAATACCTTGCGATCATCGCGAAAATTAAATTTCCGTAGGCGCCACTAATAATGAAAACATTCCCCCTTCAAGATAAAAATATTGAAAAACCCAAATTCGTTGATTAGTGATTGGGACACCATCAAACCATTTATTCGCTATTTTCGCACTTTAAAATGAACATGAAATATAAAGTGTTTTTCGGACTATCCGAAAATATCATTTTAATAGTCGACATTAGCGACCAGTCTGCAGCGGCGTGTGCCGGCATGACTTCAGCATTATCGCGACCGCGCGGATTGTGAAAATAATTCAGACGCATGAAAATCGTAACTATTCAGCACATTTTTCATTTTCTTACGTCATCCCCGCGTAGGCGGGGACCCAGAATGCAAACGCTCTAAAGCTATTACAATCTCCACGTAAGTATAAAACCCTATTTGCCGCTAGATCCCCGCCTGGGCGGGGATGACGGGCAAAACGTGCTGAATAGTTACAAAAATCAATGGGGCCGGAGCGGCCTCGCCACGCAAGATTTAAAAAACTGGCGCCTCATGGCGTGCACGATCGCGTTCACCCATATCGGGTGGAATTTATATACGCGCCTGGCCTTGCCTAGCAAGCATCGCGAGACCATAACCTGCCCCTCGATTTTATGGCGCAGCCTTGGCCCAGTGACCACTCACCGCGCCAAAAAAACACTGTCACTCAGGCGCATGCACATGATGTGAATAAAATTGGTGAGGCTTACAGGCGTTTGAGGGCGCTATTTTCTAAGCTAAAAGCAGCTACTCTGCCGTTAAAACCCAAGGAGACCTGGCGGTGGTTGATGGGTGACATTATCGACCCTTCTAGGGACGCCACGGCCAGTGGCTCCCAATAGACGGCCAGGGAATTCGCGCTGGTGAGGGCTTGACTGAGGTTTTTAATTGAGTGCGCCCTCGGCACCCAATAGGTCGCTGTCGCAGCAGTTGGGCTGGGCTAATGTGCGTTCGTCATCGGCCTTGGCTTGTGTGAGAGCAGCGTGGAGAAGTCTTCCGCCTTACCCCAGCGCCACTATCTGCTACAATGCGCGGCTTTTTTATCGCCCCCTTTTCAGTCCCAGCTTCGAGAGCAACATGACCGGCAACCCCTTCGACCAGATTCGTATAGTGCTGGTGAACACCACGCACCCCGGCAATATAGGTGCCGCGGCACGTGCCCTGAAAAATATGGGGCTTTCGCGGCTGTATTTGGTGGCACCCAAGGAATTCCCGGCAGACAAAGCCGTCTGGCGCTCTGCAGGGGCCGTGGATGTGCTCGACAATGCCATCGTGGTGGAAACACTGGATGAAGCGATTGCAGACTGCGCTTTAGTGGTAGGCACCAGCGCTCGCGAACGCCGTATTCCTTGGCCGCTGGTAACCCCTCGGGAGTGCGGGGACCGTGTATGGTCCGAGGCTCAATCCCACCGGGTGGCAATATTGTTTGGGCGAGAAGACCGCGGCCTCGTGAATGAAGAACTGCAAAAGTGCCAATACCATGTGCATATTCCGGCCAACCCGGATTATTCGTCGCTGAACATGGCCGCGGCCGTGCAGGTGATTTGTTACGAAATCCGCATGAGCCATCTAAACGAATTGTCCGGCAAACCTTTGCAATTCAATGACTGGGACCAGCCCCCTGCTCCAGCTCAGGACTTGGAATTTTATTACCAGCACCTCGAAGAGACGCTAATTGAGCTGCAATTTTTAAGCGAGACCAACCCCCGCCAGACCATGACCCGCCTGCGCCGCTTGTTTAACCGCGTGCGCCTTGACCAAATGGAATTGTCGATTCTGCGCGGTATGTTGACATCTATTCAGAACTACATTTTCTACAGCAAGAAGCGCATGGAGAAGGAGGCGAGACAAACCCCGAATACCTGATCAATTTAGTAGGAAATATACTTGACTAAAATACTAGGTTATTTGATAATCCAACCAGAACCAGGAGGCCAAGATTATGCGATTGACCACAAAGGGGCGTTATGCCGTAACTGCCATGCTTGATTTAGCCCTACATGCGGGCAAGGGGCCGGTAAGCCTTGCGGATATTTCGTCGCGCCAAGAGATTTCCCTGTCATACCTTGAGCAACTATTCGCCAAATTGCGCCAAAACGAGTTAGTGAGCAGTGTGCGCGGGCCAGGAGGGGGTTATCGTCTCGGTCGTCCACTGGATGAAGTTTATGTGGCACAAATCATTGATGCGGTTAATGAATCAGTAGACGCCACTCATTGCCATGGTGCGGGGAATTGCCAACAGGGCGAGGTATGCCTCACGCATTATTTGTGGAGCGACCTTAGCACCCAAATACACCAATTTTTAAGTGGCATTAGTTTGG
>CAMCXE010000286.1 GCA_945882995.1 Thalassocella blandensis
CCGATTTTCGAAGCTTATTTTATGCCCATCCATTACATAAGCCTCTATTCCATGGCTTTTTGTCATTTCCACCATGCTCGGGCTAAAGTCTATTCCAACGACAACACAGCCGTTTTCCTTAAGCAATTTAGTCAGCTCGCCATCGCCACAGCCCACATCCAAAATCGCTTCACCGGCTTGAGGGTTCAACAGTTTTACAACATCGCTTGCCATCGCTGGCACAAATGAAGCGTGCTTCGCATATTCAGATGCATTCCAATTTTGATACGACATGTTCTATCCTGTATTTCTAGTGAGGGACACAAGGCTCAGCCATGGCGACGGAGCGTGTCTGGAATTTGTTGTGGCAGCATCCACAAAAAAACAACTGCGCGGTGGTAACAAATAACCCATTTTTTACCAATTTTCTATCAACCTGTCAATTGCAAATTCATCTAGTCTCGCATGGCGCACTTCTTCAAAAATCTGCGCCCCTAGAGAATCATAGAATCCACGACCATTTTCATTGTCTCTTGCTACAATCCAGTCTATACGCCCACAACCTCTGGACCTGGCTATGGAGCATAGTTTTTTAACTAGCTTCGCTCCAGCACCTGATTTTCTAAAACTTTCATAGACAAACAGATCATCCAGCCAAATACCTGGCTTTGCGACAAATGTGGAATAAATTGCATAGAAGGTAGCTATGCCAATAATTTTTCCATCTATTTCAGCGACGATAGCTTCAGCTTTTGGTGATTGTGAAAAAAATGCCTCTTCAATTTCTTTCTCTTGTGCCTTTAATAGATGGAGGCAACCATCGAATTCTGCTTTAGCCCTTATCAAGCTCAAAATATCATCTACATCCGATCTGCTGGCGAATCTAATATTCAACATCGAAGCCCCATCTGATTGTTAAGGTAAAGTTAAAAAGCGGTTTTAACGCAGCCATTTTGTCAAACCAGTTTGCGAAGTAAAACTAAAAAAACCCACCCAAAAACCGTCCTGTGACGCAAAGCGAACCGGTGTTTGATCGCCCTATTGAACAACGCCTCCACACGGCAAACCAAACCGCCATAACCAACATTTTCCCCTGCACCATCAATAGGTGACGCCAATAATCACATGAAGAAAGTCCACAAACTCTACCGAAGCCCCCTAATTTCAGCAAGCCTCCGCCTGTTTCCAGCGCCTACTCGAGCCTCAGGGCCGAACCAAACCACCTAAAGCAGCTGCTCCCGCGACATTCGCCGGCTTGCCTTTTGGTACGACAAGTGCCTGCACCCCGGCATAATCAAAACCAATTTTGAAGCCTAATTTAGCGGCCTACTAAAAACTCACCCCCGTGCCTCCATGAAACCGTGCGGGCGGGTCATCTCCCCAGCGGACACTGTTTGGCATTTTCAATACTGTACCGCCTCACTTTTTTACTTCTATTTGACGTTATGCACAAAATTTAAATGAAAAGACGCTAGGGCAACAATCCAATCCGCCAAGTTGCGTTTAAGTGTTTATAAATAGCAACTTGCGAATTAGCCAATTTTTAGGCTGGATACCGCACAGACCAGCGCAGCGATGAACAATATAGTCTCCCGTGAAAGTGCGGGGCAATCAGCCGCACTCTCCAGCCACCTACCATATTAACTTTGAGGGGATATTCAAAATGAACTATGAAACTCGCGATACGTATGGCATGTATAAAACCAACTTTCACACCGGTCCTGGCCCGCAAATTATGGGGGCCGATACATTGCTGGGTAATGATGTGTACAACCTTAATGATGAAGACATCGGCGACATTAAGGAAATTATGTTGGATGTCGCCAGCGGTGAAATAGCCTATGCGGTGCTGTCGTTTGGCGCCTTCCTAGGTATGGGCGAAAAACTGTTTGCAGTACCTTGGAGCGAACTAAAATTAGATACCGCCGGCAAACGTTTCACCCTCGACGTGAGTAAAGAGCAGCTAAAAAATGCGCCGGGCTTCGACAAAGATCATTGGCCAAACTTCGCCGACCGCACATCTACCACCGGCATCCAATCCTACTACAAAAAAAAATCGCCCAACTAATGTAACGGGTACACACCCATTCAATTTAGTGATTAGTCACATTAATTAGCCCCGGTAACACGGAGCTTTTATTTTCCCGTCTCAACATCCCGCAAATACGACCGCTCACACTCGAGACGGCCAACAGAAATTGGACAGCCATTCGTACACGGGTGACTTACCGAAAACTTAAACAATTGCCAACGGGTGCGGCGCTGGACTACTGACTATGCGGCATTGACAGCCACCAATTGATAATGCTGCACTTCAGGGAAAGGACTGTAAAAATGATACAACAGCGGCTTCCATTCTTGATATTGCACCGAACCACGAACAACCTAAAAACTTCAGTTGGATCACCAAAGTCTGCGCAAGCCCCGGGCAGCGCCTAGCAAAAGTTAAAAATCGCGAACAACCAACCAGGTTGCCCGTCATTTTTAACTTTCACTAATCACACCAATGGATTACACAGCTTTTTGGCGCCCAACTGAGGTTGCTAGGTTTAAGGGTTTGCCAATTAACCAACAATATATACCGGCTCTGATTCTAGATGCAGCGCTGTAGCTGATGAGACATGTAGCCGGGCATTGAACTGATGATTAATTGAGCTTTATAAAAAGCCAATTCAAAATTCGCTTCCTGACCGAAATTAATATCCAGCCCTCCACACACAAAGGGTTGTCACCTCACAAATATACGCCCATGCTGGGCGTCCCAAGGGGGCCAAATAGCGGCTGCGTGCTAGCAGGCTATATTCATTGAGCCAAGGGAATTCGATAGTATTATTGGCAGGGATCAGGCAGCTGAAGCGGTGATAATGAAGCAAGACTAAGGCAACTTGGCAAGCCAGCTCAACCAAAGGCGGCTTGCCAAAACATATTTCCCACATGAAGCCTTAGCGCAGCACCCCAACGCTAAAGTCGGTTTTGTAGTAGGTTGGGCAGAGCGCAGCGAAACCCAACACAGCACAAACCACAATAAAGCAGGCACCCCAATGCAGTTTTATTCATTAAAAAATCGCATTTCTCGAAAATTGAAAGCTGGGCTTCGCCGCAAGCCATCAACTACAGAACTTCTCCGCAATAAACAACACATACAAAACCAAAATTCACCCGGGATAAAATGCCAATTTTTCGAGCGATTCCCACTGGTCACAATTACCCAACCAATTTATACAAATTAAAAAGACTAACCATTGTAATCAGGCTCCCCACCAAAACCAGTAACGTTTTAGTTTTAAAGTGCCTCGTTGCATAGGCTGCGAATGGCGCAGCAAATAGCCCGCCAATAACCAAGCCCGCAACAATCACCCAAACACTAGCATCAAGCAAACTAAAAAATGCCGCTGCCGTCACCACAGTCAAGAAAAACTCAGCAAAATTGACAGAACCAATCGTGGTGCGCGGATCATGCCCTGCACCAACTAATGACGTAGTCACCACGGGGCCCCAGCCACCGCCACCGGTCGCGTCAACAAAACCACCCAACACAGCCAAAGGCACAACCTTGCGCGGGTTGATGTCACGTATCAATTTGAATTGACGAAACGCCTTACTAATAACGTAAAGCCCCATTAGCAATAAATACACAGTGATATAAGGTTTAAGTAATTTGCCATCCACATGTGTTAATAAGTACGCCCCCAAAAGTGCGCCAATAATCCCAGGAATTAACAAACTCAAAAATAATTTTTTATTCACGTTACCTAATTTAAGATGCGACACACCAGAAACACCCGTGGTAAAAATCTCGGCTAAATGCGTAGCACCACTGGCAGCCGCTGGCGACGCACCTACGGCCAGTAAAAAGCTGGTTGAGGTGATGCCATACGCCATGCCCAATGCGCCGTCAATCACTTGTGCAATTAGACCCACAAGCAATGCGCTCCAAAACAATGGATTATACAAAGCATCTTGAATTAACGACATCCCGCTTTGAGCATTGTCGCCAAAAAATAAACGGTGAAGCAGATAGACTACTAAGGGCCGTGGAAATAAATAATCATCCCAAATCCACCCTATGCCGGTATGCGAATAAACCATTGCTCTAGACCAGCTTTTCTCTCCAATTTTGACTCGAGCTCTTGCATTTCTTGCCTAGAGAGAGACACCCCGCTTTCGTAGGCT
>CAMCXE010000287.1 GCA_945882995.1 Thalassocella blandensis
TCATTTTTAATTTTTGCTAGGCGCGCCAAGGGGTTGCGCAGACTTTGGTGATCCAATTGAGGTTTCTAGGGTTATAGCTTTGTCTGGGAGTATTTTGAGTATGATGCAAACCACCAGCATTTATTATATTTTTGTGGAATGTCCAGCAACGACAGCCGCGAGTTTACGCACTGCAGCACGAATTGGGCAAACAAACAAAAGGGGCAATTATGCCCCTTTTTTTACTGCTTGTTTCAACAAATTTTAACGAGCGCCGCCGCGCTGTCCGAGCATTTCACGGGTTACAAGAACGATACCTTTTTTAGTGACGCGGAAACCGCGAGCACGATCTTCGTCATGGTTGTAGCCAATTTCCATACCTTCGGGAATCACGCAGGCGCGGTCGATAATCGCGCGACGGATTTTCACATGGCGGTGAATTTCCACTTCAGGCAGGATCACTGATTCGTCAATTTGTGTGTATGAGTGCACGTGGACGTCGGAGAACAGCAGGGATTTACGCACTTTGCCTCCCGAAATAATACAGCCACCTGAGACCATGGAATCCACGGCAAATCCGCGGCGACTGTCATCGTCAAACACAAATTTGGCCGGCGGCAATTGCGTTTGATAGGTCCAGATGGGCCAGTGATGGTCATACAGGTTGAGCGAAGGCGTAGGAGAAATCAGCTCCATATTCGCCTCCCAAAATGCGTCGAGCGTTCCCACATCGCGCCAATAGGCGCGTTCGCCGTCGGGCTCTTTGAATCGGAAGGCGAACACCTCCTGCTCATCGATTATGGACGGGATGATGTCTTTGCCAAAATCATGATCGGAACCTTCAGTGTTCGCGTCCTTCTCCAACAGGTCCAGCAAAAATTCGGAATCGAACACATAGTTACCCATGGACGCCAAACACATTGCCGGGTTATTAGGTACCGGGGTGGGCTCTGCGGGCTTTTCGTCAAAACGCAAAATGCGGTCTTTATGGTCAACGGTCATCACGCCAAAAGCGCCCGCCGCTTCATCGATAGGCACTTCAATACAGGATACGGTGAGCTTGGCTTTATTTTGCACGTGGTAAGCCAGCATGTTGCCATAATCCATTTGGTAGATATGGTCACCAGAGAGCACCATTACATACTTAGCGTTGGATGCTCGAATAATATCAAGGTTTTGATACAGGGCGTCCGCCGTGCCCTGATACCAGTTCGGTGAATTACGCTGAGAAGCAGGCAGTACTTCAATGTATTCGCCAAGCTCACGCTTAAAATGACTCCAACCCACCTGCAAATGGCGAATGAGTGAATGCGCCTTGTATTGTGTTAACACGCCAACTTTGCGGATACCAGAATTGACGCAGTTGGACAGTGGAAAATCGATAATGCGGAATTTACCACCGAAATAGAGAGCGGGTTTAGCGCGCCAATCGGTGAGTTCATACAACCGGCTGCCTCGTCCTCCGGCAAGAATTAAGGCGAGGGTGTCTTTGGTCAAGCGACTCACATAACGGGAATTCGGATGTTCCATGGGGTCTCCATCAAGGATTGGCGTTAACTAAAAACCCCGCCGGATTGAGCGGCGGGGTCGAATAAAAAGCATTGTGGGCAGGCAGCATTCACTCGGGTAGCTTTCAACCTAGAAATCTTAGTCCAACGCCCAACAGACGCCTACACCAATTGGGTAATGAGTGAACGTTAAGCAGGCGGAGCAACCGGTGTGGCTATTCCTCATGCTTAACTGTCGATAGTCGCTCCATGGCGCTGCATGATTTCTCGGTTCCAGTGTCAGATTTTCCAGATGTCGGCCGCGTAGTCACTGATGGTACGGTCACTGGAAAAGCGGCCGCTGGAGGCCGTGTTGAGAATACTCATGCGCGTCCATGCATCGCGGTCTTGGTAGGTTTCAATGGCTTTTTGCTGGGTGTCGACATACGCCCTGAAGTCAGCGGCCACCATCCATGGATCATACTCGTTACGCACTGTGGCTACGATAGGGTCGAACAACCCTGGCTCAAATAAATTGAAATGACCAGCTTCCAACAAGTGCATGACGCGCTTTAAATCGCCATCGTTATCAATGATGCGGTTCGGGCTATGGGCCTGACGATAAGCAGGAATATCTTCTACCCGCAAACCAAACAAAAAGAAATTTTCAGCGCCAGCCGCCTCTAGAATTTCAATATTCGCCCCGTCGTAGGTTCCTATAGTTACGGCCCCATTCATCATAAATTTCATATTGCCCGTGCCCGAAGCCTCTTTGCCGGCGGTAGAGATCTGCTCAGACAAATCAGTGCCCGGGCAGATAACTTCCATGGCAGATACCCGATAGTTAGGGACAAAAACCACTTGTAACAAAGGCGTTACCGCTGGGTCGTTATTCACTACCGAAGCTACGTTGTTGACGAGTTTGATAATCAATTTGGCAAGAAAATAACCCGGCGCCGCCTTGCCGCCAATAATGACCGACCGCGGCTTCATTTTCGCGGTATCGCCCCGCTTGATCCGGTCATACAGGTGAATCACATGCATGATATTCAGCAGCTGGCGCTTGTATTCATGGATGCGCTTAACTTGCACATCAAACAGGGACTCCACACTAAATTGCACACCCGTGGTCTCCTTGACCATGTCCGCCAGCCGCTCTTTATTGTGCTGCTTAATTTGGTACCACTGTCGGCAAAATTCGCGGTCGCCAATAAATGCCTTCAGGCCGTTAAGCTCCTCCAAATCGGTGACCCATTTGGGGCCAATAACTTCAGTAATCAGTTGGCTCAGTGGCTGATTGCAGTGGGCTAACCAGCGGCGAGGGGTTACGCCGTTGGTTTTGTTATTGAACTTGTGCGGCCAGAGCTCAAAGAAGTCTTTGAATAATTCGCGCTGCAGTAGGTCCGAGTGGAGCGCCGCCACGCCATTCACCGAGAAGCAGCCGGCAATGGCCAAATAGGCCATACGCACGTGCGGGTCCGGCCCCTCTTCAATAAGCGACATACGCGCTTGGCGGGCCACATCGCCTGGCCAATGCAATGCCACTTCCGCCAAAAAGCGCGCATTAATTTCGTAAATGATGTCCAGTAGGCGCGGCAGCAGTTCACGCAGCATGCGCACCGGCCAACGCTCAAGCGCTTCAGGTAACAAGGTGTGGTTGGTATAAGCCATACACTTGCTGGTAATCGCCCAAGCCTCATTCCATTCCAAAAAGCAGTCGTCCAGCAGAATGCGCATAAGCTCCGCCACCGCCAAGGTCGGGTGAGTATCGTTGAGCTGAAAGCAATGGCGCTCCGCAAAACCACTCATATCGCCGCAGGCTTCTTTTTGCCATTCAGCCATAACGTCTTGCAAACTGGCAGAAGCTAGGAAGTATTGCTGACGCAAACGCAGCTCTTTGCCATTCTCACTGGCATCGTTGGGGTAGAGCACCATGGTGATCTGTTCAGCTTGGTTTTTAGAGGCTACCGCCTCGGTGTAATCACCCGCGTTAAATTCGCCCAAATCGAATTCATCCGTGGCGGCCGCCTTCCATAAACGCAGCGTATTAACCGTGTTGTTGTGATAGCCAGGAATGGGCATATCGTAGGGCACCGCCAACACATCTTGCGAATTACTCCAGCGCGCGCACTTACGGCCTTCGGCGTTATAAAAATAGTCTGTGTAGCCGTAAAATTTCACACGGCGTGTTAAATCGGGGCGCTCCACTTCCCAGGGATTACCTTCACGCAACCAATGGTCTGGGTATTCAGCCTGCGCGCCCTGCTCAATGCGTTGATGGAACATGCCATATTCATAACGTATGCCATAGCCGGTAACGGGCAGCTGCAGCGTGGCACAACTATCCAAAAAACACGCGGCCAAACGCCCCAAACCGCCATTGCCTAAGCCCGCATCAAGTTCATGCTCGCGAACCTCTTCAAGGGTTAACCCCAAATTATTCAGGGCCGTCTGTACACCCGGCTCCATATCCAAGTTTTTGACGGCGTTAGACAAGGTGCGCCCAAGTAAAAACTCTAAGGAGAGGTAGAACACCCGCTTGGGCTTCGCCTTAACCTCCTGCTCGCGCGACAAACGCCAGCGCTCCATCAACCGGTCGCGCACGCTTAACGAAAGCGCTGCAAGCACATAATTGGGAATCTTCACCTGATCGTAACGACCCAAGGTAAAGTTGTAGTGACGCT
>CAMCXE010000288.1 GCA_945882995.1 Thalassocella blandensis
TTAGACTGCGATCCACCGTGCTTGCCAACGATGTGTAATGATGAATGGCGCGCGCCACTAGGGCCAGTCCTGCATGGCTTACAATATCCGCGCTTGATTTGGCCAGCTTGAAACGCTTCATGGGAACCTAGTGGGTGAGTTTTTTTGAGACCCAATTTTAACGATAAAGTTCTTTATATTCAATAGCTTGAACATCTTTTATGAGGGGTGAATCTACGGATTCAGGTTAATGACATTGGACTGGGAGGGGGTTTCTTGTGGAGGGGAAAATCACCCGAAAAAGCGAGTCAAACCCCCTACCTTAATGACATTCCCACTAATCCGCATAAATTCGATAAAACTGCGCTTTCAAATAACTGGTTTCCGGGATGGCGGGGTGCACCGGATGGTCCGGCCCTTGGCCGCCGGTCCAGATCAGTTGGGCATTGCGGTCGTGATGCCGCGCGGCGCCGCGCACTATCTCAGTCAGCGCCTCATTGGTTAAGGGCATAGAGCAGGAGGCGGAAACCAGCAGGCCTTCTTTACCCAATAAACGAATGGCCAATTCATTGAGGTGACGGTAAGCCGCTTCGCCGGCGCGTTGGTCTTTGCGCTTTTTAATAAAAGCCGGTGGGTCGAGTACCACCACGTCAAATTTTTCGCCATCGGCCAACAGCTGTTTGAGCACATCCGTGGCCTTGCCTTTAATGGCGCTCACCACATCCGCCACCTGATTGCGCGCCGCATTGGCGTACACCTTTTCCACCGCCGCCGCCGAAGCGTCAACACAGACCACCGACGAAGCGCCGGCCACGGCAGCCTGCACACCCCAGCCGCCCACGTAGGAAAACACATCCAACACGCGTTTGCCCTTCACCCAAGGCATTAATAACTGGCGGTTGATACGGTGATCGTAAAACCAACCGGTTTTTTGACCCTCAGTGGCCAACACTTCAAAACTCACGCCGTTTTCTTCCAACGTGAAAATTGGGGGCACTTCACCGATTAGCTCCACTTGATCCGGCAACTCCTCCAGTTCACGGGCGCTGTGATTATTGCGCAGCACTATGCCTTTGGGTTTAAGCACCTGAGTCAAAGCTTCTACTACGAGGTTTTGCAACTTATCTAACCCAGCCACAGAAATTTGCACCACCAAATAATCGCCGAAACGATCCACCACCAAACCCGGAAAACCATCAGAATCACCGTAAATTAAGCGGTAAAACGGTTTAGGGAAGCAGGTTTCACGCAGCCGCAAAGCGCGCTCAATAGCGCGTACAAAAAAGTTTTTATTAATTACCACATCGCTATGGCGGCTTAATAAACGCCCGCAAATTAAGGCATTAGGATTAATAAATGCGGTGCCCAAGGGTGCGCCATTGGCGGCGTGAATAATGGCTAGGTCGCCGGGTTGTAGGGTTTTCAGCGGCGAACGCTTGACATCCACCTCATTGGAAAACACCCATAAATGGCCTTTCTTGATACGGCGGTCGGCTTGAGAATTTAGGTATAGCGCTATAGGCGTCATGGGTATATCCGGCAAAATGGGCCGGCGATTATAGCCCTATGCGGCCTATGAGGTGGCATTAGTGCTGAGCTAAAATTGGCTCACCGTGTGGCAGCCTCGTGGCTCGATGTCATCAAGTTCAGGTCAAAGGTGATTTTTTGAGTGGTTTTTAGCCTTCATTTCGCCCTCCTGGGCGAGTGACTTTTTCTTTGCGTGGCCAAAGAAAAAGTCACCAAAAAGAAAGGCCACCCGACTTTTTGGTTTTTGCTTTGCAAAAATACCCTCCCTCCGAGGCGATTTTGAGGGTCGCCGTGGCGTGACATCCTGTCCCGTCACGGCTCAAATGGACGTCCTGTCCATTTGCCCCTAAAAATCACCTCTCCACTCGGCCAAAAAACGGGCTTGTCCCGCTTCGGCTGGGGTGTCGCTATAACAGTAAAAAACAATTTGAAAAGGCGAACCCCCTTAACTTAATGACATTGGGGAGCGCTAAGTTGGTTTTTGGGATGGTATATTTGTTGGTTGGTGCAATGGATGGGGCGCGGTCGCTTGTTCGGGATGGAATGATCTTTTGCAGTGAGCCGCTTAGCGCTCTAGCCCCGCGGATAACGCGCATACGCGTTTACGTTCCGGCGCAGAAACGTGTTTTTGAGCGGAAATTCTCTGGCATCAGAGGGTTGAGGCGAAAAGTTCGAGAAGGCGGCGTTGGTGATAACGTACATTCGCAGTATGCAGATGTTATGCGAAAAAATGAGAGCCTTTAATTGAAAATTACACCTAGGAAAATAGTGATAAAAGACAATGTTCTTTGGATTAAAAGAACCGTGTACAGTTATTTTATTTTTGGATTATTTATCTTAGTCTGTAGGGCGGGTCGTGACCCGCGCTGGTGATGTTCGGCCAAGACGGCAGCATGTTCGACGAATATCGGTATTTAATTTTCAGGTACGTGCTTGAAATTAAAATCGCGGGTTACGCCTTCGGCTAACCCGCCCTAAGCCAATTGTGTAGGGCGGGTCATGACCCGCGTTGCGGATTTTTCCGTAGATATTTGTAGAGCTTCTAACTTGTTCCACTGGGTCAAATTGCCCATTAAGGAAAATTGGTTGGGCCAATTTTGCCATGCGTATAGTCGGTGGTTAGATCATGTTCGGCAGGATTTTTGTTGGTCGCAAGCGCACTATTAAACCATTGTTGCAAAGTCGGAAAACTCAATAATGTCCGGTAAGCCCACGAGAAAAAGATTTGCTTTAACCAGCGGAGAACGACGATGACCTTAGGCAACAAACTCGGTATCACCGACGCAGTAGAATTGGCGCGTGTAGAAGAAAGGCTAAGTAAGGCTCGCGCTCACAAGCTGTTTTCCAGTGACTTTTTAAGTGCTTTACGCGCAGGTGGTTTTGAGGCTTTGGCGAGTATTCACCAGTACCTTTTTGAAGAAGTATATGATTTTGCAGGAAAAGTCCGCACGGAAAATATCGCAAAAGGCAATTTTCGCTTTGCGCCGGTTATGTATCTAGAGGTTTCTTTAACCAATATTACGACCATGCCGCAATCGAACTTTGATGAAATCATCGAAAAGTACGTAGAAATGAATATCGCCCACCCCTTTAGAGAGGGCAACGGGCGCAGTACGCGCATTTGGCTGGATCAAATATTAAAGCATGAACTGAAGCGGGTTGTAGACTGGAGCCGGGTGGATAAAAACGATTACCTGCTTGCCATGGAGCGCAGCCTCGTTAAAGATGTAGAAATCAAGGTATTGCTCAAGCAGGCGTTAACCGACAAAACCCATGACGCGGCTATTTACATGAAGGGTATTGATGCAAGTTATTACTACGAAGGTTATACCCGTTATAAAACACAAGACTTTGACTCAGCCATTACGGAGGATAAAACCTAGTAGTGGCGCTTATCCACACAAGTTGATTGCAAGCGGCGGGCTGCACCCTGTGCGAAATCCGCTGGCGAGCGGGAAAATTTTTGGTGTTATCTATCGGATTCACTTATGCCAATAACAAAAAATGCCATGACCAGCAGGGAAGAGAAGCGTAAGAAAGCGAAAAAAATGGAGCGACAAAAGCAATATATGTGGATATTTATTGGCGGAAAGCAGGTTAGGGTTAAACTCCCTCCCGCAATCGATGGAATTCCGGAGGCGGAGTGGGTGGCGCGAAATGCGGACCCGATATGGTTGCATCAGAATGAAATGTGGGCGGAGTTGTATGCGAGTTGCAGGGACGTATCTGTTGAAATTGATCTCAATAATGTCGAGGATTGTAACGAAGGTCATGACCTGGCCTACTGATTTGTATTGGCTAAGTGGCGTTAACTTGTCGGCGTGAATTTAATAAAGGCGGCGGGTTACGCTCTTGGCAGCCACGCCCTGCGACTACATCCACTAAAAACATTGTACGGTAAATACAACCACCTAATCACCGAGAAAATCATGGCGACTATTATTAAAATTACCGGTGAACCCGTGCCGAAGAATCTGACGTTAAGGGTCGTGGAAATAAATAACCATCCCAAATCCACCCTATGCTGGCATGCGAATAAACCATTGCTCTAGTTCAGTTTTTCTCTCCAATTTTGATTGTAACTATTCAGCATATTTCCCCGTCATCCCCGCGCAGGCGGGGATCCAGCGGC
>CAMCXE010000289.1 GCA_945882995.1 Thalassocella blandensis
CTATCGTGGGTTGGCGATCAAAAGAACTCTAATTCGCCGGTGTCGATAAGGTCGTCAACTGTAGGTTGATTTTCGCTGAATTTTTCGGGCGCCCAAGACAAGTTGAAAATAAATTTTTGGTAGAGCGTGATTTCTTTTCTGTCCCCACCTGTTTGCCGAAGGGTGTATTTGAAGCACAGCTGAGGAATGTCCGTGCCGAAGGTTATGTATTTGTTTTGGTGGTTAACAATAATCGGCACCTGCGTGGCGTGGTATGCGCCTAGGTCTTGATCTGAAATGTATCGGTTTTTTATCTTGCCCCAAACTAAGTTTGTGACTTCGCTTAGTACATCGTTGACCAATCGGAAATCGATTTCGACATCTGCCTGCACAAGATCTTTTTTAACCAGTTCATTAATGTTCTTTTCGTCGGTCTGCAGCATCATGTAGCCGCGGCACCAACTGCTTTCCAGTGTGATTAAACTAAAAACTTCACCGTAAATAATGCGGTCTTTGATTAAATAGGGCAGTGAGGCTTCCATTTCAATATTGGGGAATAAGTGCCCCAGCGAGTCTAGCGTAATTTCCTTAATGCCTCGAATAAGCGCATTCGGGTAGTTCGTGTTGAAAATGTGCTCTTTCATTGCTGTTTCAATGTCATTAATGGTGTCTGTGGTATAGCTGGTGCAGTAAAGATTTCGATTGGCAGGCAAATGAGCCGTAGAGTCGGCAGTTTTGCGCAATATAATTGGTAGCTCTGGACGAATTTTGTGGATGCTTTTGTAAAGCGGCTGATTGTCGTTGTTTTTGTCGACTAAATCTTCCGACAAAAAAATTGCGCCAAGGTCAACGTTGGACCGCAAGACGTCCATGATGTTGGGTAGTGTGGACTTTACGGCAACTAGATTGTGGGTGTCGCAAAATTCTTTGATGGTTTTTTCGTTTTCCGGGCTGCTGTCTTGCACAATAACTTTGCAAACGGCGTCTGTATCACTGCTCATATCGGTCCCCTGTATAGCAATTCAGGCTGAAAAATTTTATTGAAGGCGGATTGGGTTGGGGTTAGCTGATCATCTTTTTGATGCCAGTAATAGCGGCATCGCCGTTGAACGGTTTGACAATCCAGCCTTTTACACCGGCATCTTTTCCGCGTTGCTTCATGTTGGGGTTGCTTTCCGTTGTGAGCATGATAATGGATATGACCTTACCCGACTGTTTGACCTTTTCAACCATGGTCAAACCGTCCATGTTCGGCATGTTCACATCGCAAAGTACCAGTTTTAATTCTGAATCGCGTTGGATTTTGGCAAGACCGTCAACGCCATCTACGGCTGTGTCTACGGCTATACCCTGAGCGGTTAAGTAGCTGCTAACTTCGTTTCTGACCGTGCTGGAATCATCCACGACTAAGACTTTGGCCATATTATTTCTCCGGTGTATAAGGTTAATTAGTTGGTGTTAAGTACTGTTGTAGTTATTGGGTGGCTAAAGCGGGTCTGCGATCGCCCTAAAAAAATTCTAGCTCACCTAGATTTTCTTGCTCGTGAGATGCCGCCGGAATGGGTATATTTAATTCCATATTCGCACCCTTATTAAAAAATAAACACATGCTCGCGCAGAGCGGAACTTGGTTGTCCACAAAGCCACCGGCATGAGTTTCAAAATCTATGCACACTGACCGCAGGTTAATGATGCTTTTCTTGTTAGCCAGGATGGCCGGTGTAGACATGCCTGTGGAAAAATCCGCAGCACCCAGTACGCGGCAAATGACACCGCAAAAATTGTTGCCTAGCTCGCATATGAAGTCTTGGTAGTATTGTGTGCTGCAGGCTGGGTCGAGTTTAAGTGTGTCGTAGAGCTCTGCGTTTAACTCGGATTTTGGTAGAAAATGTAACAGCACTACCAACCTAAAATTTGATGAGGATACGGTGAACATGATGGTTTTGAATTCTTGCTCCTCAATAAATTCGCCTTTCACTTCGCGTGTTGTGAATGCTTGGTTTTTATTGAGCAGCTGTAACATCTCTTTAAAGGAGTGTTGTAATAGCGCTTCGATACTCTTGTCCGTTTTGGCAGCCATGGTCTACAACCTTACCTCGCCTTGTTGTGGTGTGGCGCTGAGTGGGTGGCGCGGTCATGTGAGCGCTCTAAGTTCTTAAAAAGATAATTATTCACTTGCACTCCAGTGGATCGAATCGGAAGCTGTTGGCTTAGTGCTTAACCACGTTGTTTAAGGTATGAATGGCGCTAGTGATATTAACGATGTTGGTTAGGATCATTTTACTGGTGGCCTGAATATCTTGTGTGGTGCCTACAGTTAGCAATTCGTTTTTACATAAATTGTCTTTGTAGTGATTGTTTAGTGCCTCTGATTTATTGGCAAGGGAGCGAACTTCGTCGGCGACAACGGCAAAACCTCTTCCCGCCTCGCCGGCGCGTGCGGCTTCTATGCTGGCGTTAAGCGCTAAAATAATGATTTGCGCTACGATTTTTTGGAAATCGGCGCTTTGTTTTTGCATGTCGGCGTTATTTTTCAAAAGGCTTTCCAGCTCCAGTGTCCAGCGTTCGAAGGAACTGAGATTGGTTTCAATAATGTCGGTTTTTTCTTGCAGTTCGGCGATTTTATGCGTGAGGCTATTTCTGAACTGACGTGAATCAGTCTGACTGCGCTCGAGTTTTTCCACTAAATCCCGCACCTCATCCTGATGGGTTCGTTTATGGTTGTTTTTTTCGGCTTCCACGGCTTTTAGTTGGTTTTGCAGCTGGTTAATGTTTGCGGTGAGTTCCGCTTGTTGGCGTTGGGAATCGGTTTGCAGGCTTTGATAGCTGGATTTGTCGATCATGTCGTGAAGTGTATGTTGATGCTGTGATGCGAGACGATCTAGGCGATCATTCCAGCGTTGGCGCAATACAAAAAGGGTCACCAGCAAAACAACATTGCCTAGCAATAAAAGCGTCAGTCCGTAATTCATGCGTTGTGCCACCACCTGTCAATTCGATATTTTCCCAGTTGGTGCGTTACGAACTGCACAAACTGCATAAAAGACCATCTGTGTACAGGATAGCTGAGCCGTATTGTTTCGCCACGCGTTTGGGCGTATTTGGCTGTATTGGCCGTTATTTTAGGGATTAATTTGCTCTGTAATTAAATTTTGCTTGGTAGCACCGTGTTCGATGTTTCAATTTTGAATATGCGTGTGGAGCCTAGTAGGCAAGGGTTGAGTGTGCTCAACGAGTTTGAATCACTCGGGTGCCACTGATTTTGTCATGCCAGCAGTCGCCACTGGCTTGGCTCCAGCGATACCAATAGCCGGCACCGAAGCAGAGTAAGCTCGCCACTCCAAGGGCGCAGCGCAGCAGTACTTGTTGCAGGTTAGGAGGGGGGAGATGGGGCGCTATAGGCAGGGCGGTGAGGCGCAGGTGCCAAGCACGCATGCCAAGCGTTTGACCGGACTTGAGCCAAAAACCCCCGTAAAACGCCACAATCACCAACAGCCAGCCAATGAAGAACAGGGGGCCATGCAGCATGGGAGCGTAATCTTGCGGCAGGTGTTTAACAAATACGGCAACGCCCAAGGTGGTCACTGCGCCATAACCCATGCTCACGCCGCCCAAGACGAGTAGGTCGTAACCCAAGGCGGCGAAGCGTCGCCACAGTGGGGCGCCGGTTGTTGTGGTTGGTGATTGAGGGTTTAGCTGTGACTGGGTCATGAGACGCCCCTGTGAGGGTCGGGAATGGGACAGTTTACACAATGTCCTTCTGCCGTGCGCCAGCGGTATGGCTCATTAAGTCTGACTAGGAGCTTGCGTGGAACAAACGTTTGGAATCTGCACAGGCTGTTAAACCTACAAACCTCAGTTGGATCACCAAAGTCTGCGCAACCCCTTGGCGCGCCGCGCAAAAGTTTAAAATCACGAACAACAACCAGGTTGCCCGTGATTTTAAACTTTCACTAATCAGACCAATGGTTTACACAGCTGTTTGGCGCCCAACTCAGGTTTCTAGCAGCCTGTCGGACTTTCCTGGCCCGTCGTTAGGCCCCATGAGAAAATAGGCCTCCCACACCACAGAATGCCGCCATGTCCCGCTTCATAACCATTGATCGCAACACCAACTTCCTGCTGCCGCCCTCCATGGACGATTG
>CAMCXE010000290.1 GCA_945882995.1 Thalassocella blandensis
TTTTCATTTTTTTACGTCATCCCCGCGTAGGCGGGGATCCAGATGGCAACAGCTTCCAAGCTGAAGGGCCTTCACTCAAGTGAAGCGGTCTATTTGCCGCTGGATCCCCGCCTGCGCGGGGATGACGATGAGAGGTGCTGAATAGTTACAAATTAATGGCATTGGGGGCTAGGGCGAAATTTAGTTAAATGCCTTTTAAATAGCCAGAAAAATTTCAGTCATTATTTGTTGGCGTTCTGCTTGCCATTTCCACGTCGACGGCGCATAGCAGTTTTTATGCGGCTTAACACTTCGCCACGTAGCCCAAGAAATAACCCAAATCGACTAAAACCAAACCCCGCGGAATTTACTGCGTACGGAAACATTATCCTAGAAACCTCAGTAGGATCACCAAAGTCTGCGCACCCCCTTGGCGCGCCTAGCAAAAGTTAAAAATCTCGAACAACCAACCAGGTTGCGCGTGATTTTTAACTTTCACTAATCACACCAATGGATTACACAGCTTTTTGGCGCCCAACTGAGGTTTCTAGGATTATTGCCGCAATACAAAAAACCATCAGCGAATTAATCCCCCCGCACATAACGCTGGCCAAGGCGGGTACAAAATGCCAGTGCCGCCCCAGCTACCAACCAAATCGGCGCAACGGCTACCGCCAAAACGGCGCCGTCTAACAATGCCATGGCGGCGATCATGCGGGGGATTACGGGGCCGGCGTAGGGGCGGCCGCGTTGGCTTTCGTGTCTTCCCACTAGCGTGAGCGCGAGCGTATAGCTAAATTGGAAAGCCGCGGCGGCGATGACCCAGGGGGTTAATTCGCCCACCAGCGCTAAGCCGGTAACCACAAATACCAAGGCGCGTGCGCCAGCCATTAGTAACACGCTGCTGGCATGGCGTTTATGCCAGAGGTTGTAACCGTAAATAACCGCAAATAGACCCAGTGCTGCTACTAAACCCAAGCTATTGGGCGCTAACGCCATTAGCCCGAAGGCTAAAACAAATAAGCCAAGGGTCATAATTTTGGCGTGGCTCAGGCTAATTTTGCCCATCACAATAGGCCGGTAGGGTTGATGGGTTTGGTCCCAGCGAAAATCACACACGTCATTCAAACTCATGCCGGCGCAATAAAAACAGGAGATGGACAGCGCTAAAATAAACGTCATTTGCGCGTTAAGCGGCAGTGTGCTGGCGTGGCTGGTTAATAGGCTAGCGGTAATTACGTTCATCCATACCGTGGGCAAATTACTCACGCGGCACAGGGCCATAACCGATTTAATACGCATTTAAAAATTCCTCTGAAATATTAGGCGGTGAATAGGTGCTGCAGAATTAAATTGCACACGTCTGTGGCGGCAATTTTGTGGGGCGGCAGCAAGGGTGTATGGCTGGTGATAAATAAGGGCGTGGCGTCTGGGTGCTCTAGCGCCAAGCCGTGTGAGCCTTTAATGTGTTCAGGCTGTAAGGAAATAACATCCATAACATAACGAAACCCGAGTTTTTTACGCAGCACTTTGCCGGCCATGGTGAGCATGGGGAAGCGCAGCTTTGGGTTAAATAATAATTCGCAGGGGTCGTAACCGGGCTTTTTGTGAATGTCCACACTGCCCGCAAAATCCGGCGCGCGGGCGTCGTCTAGCCAGTGATAATAGGTGAACCAGGCATTGGGTTCGGCCAGCAATACCAATTCGCCGGCGCGTTCGTGGGCTAGCCCTATTTCGCGCTGGCCGTCGGCGTCCAACACCCGGGCAATGCCGGGGGTTTGTTCGAATAGGGTTTTAATGCGGGGAATGAGTTCGGCTTGCTGAATATACACATGGGCAATTTGATGGTCGGCCACTGCAAAGGCGAGGCTGGTGGCGGTGTATAGGTATTCGCGGCCTAAATCGTCTTTTACGGCTAATAAATTGGCTTCACGTAAAATACGGTTGGGGTGGACGGGATTGTCCACGGCGGAAATTCCGTATTCCGACAACAAAATTACGCGGCAGCCGCGGGCCGTAAAATACTGCCATAAGTCGCCTACCACTGCGTCGATTTCTTGTAGATCCTTGCCGATATCGCCCTGCGGCCCTAAGCGTTGTAAACAATAATCGAGGTGGGGTAAATAGACTAATTGCAGGCTGGGTGAAACTTTTTCCTCCATTTTTATGGCGGCGTCGGCGATCCAGCGGCTGGATTTAATTGACGTGGCCGGCCCCCAAAATTGAAAGAGCGGAAACATGCCTAATTCTTGGGTTAATTCGGCGCGCAAGTTTAAGGGCGCGGTGTAAAAATCCGGGAGTTTACTGCCGTCGGCGCAGTACAGCGGGCGCGGCGTGAGTGTGTAGTCTGCACCTGTGGCCATGGCATACCACCAAAACGTATTGCAGCAAGTAAACGCGGGGTTTTCGGCGCGGGCGATGTCCCAAATTTTGGGGCCTTGTATTAAGCGGTTGCTCTGCCGCCACAACCAGACTTCATTTAAATCACGAAAATACCAGCCGTTAGCCACTATGCCATAGTGGCTGGGTAATTTGCCGGTGAGGTAGGTGGCCTGCACCGAACAGGTTACGGCGGGTGTCATGGGGGTTATGTCTTGGCATTGATTTAACAATTTACGCAAATGCGGCGTGTGTTCACCAATTAATGTACGGGTAAGCCCCACCACATTAATAACCACCGTGCGTTGTATCGGTGTTGTTGACATGGTGCGGCCTTAAATTATGGATTTACAAAATCCCGCAGCCAACACAGCTCCCGCGTGATGGACGCGCTGATGGAGTCGGTGCGCAAGGGCGGCGGTAAACTGTTGAAGCTGTAGGTTTCCACTTCTAGGGGAATATTGGCATCCAGTAGTGGCAGGCAGGCTTCCAAGAAAAAGCGCGTGGTACCGCAATAACCCAAATGGTCTAAAAATATGGGCACATGAAAATGCGCACGGCATTCGGTGTACTGGGCGCCGGCCGCCAGTGCAGCATGAAACTCTGGTAGATCCGGAAAATGCGCTAGCGGCAAATTACCCGCTGGCTTGGCTACAACCTGATGCAAATAATGCGGTTCATTAAACGCCATTAATTGCGGAATTTCTTCACCGGTGGCGCGCAAAGCGCTGGATACCTGTACTTTTACCAGCTTAATCTGCGCGGCCTGTAATTGCGCTAGGCATTCCTGTGGGTCTTCAAATTCCACGGCTTGATGGCAGCAGTCAAAACAAATGCCTAGGTAATCACGCAGTGCTTCTGGGAAATTCATGCGTGCAAAAAAATCGATGGTTTCTGCTGTGGTTTCTAGTACGCAGTAGGGTTCTGGCTCTATGGCTAGGCGGACTTTAATGCCGGTGTGTTGGTAAATAAGCTGTAAATGCGTTAAGACCTCGATAAAATTCTGACGCACGCTGGGCCAGTCCGTTGCGCTAAAACCTGGCTTAAAGGCTACTGGCACGGTGGAAATTGACAAGTCTGTGGGCGTGGTCATGAGCGCTACGGCAATATCGGCCAGACGCTTGGTATAACTTACCCGTTCTGCTGTGCGCCAATCGGGTTCGTAAACGGCTGCTTTAATCGGTTGGCCGTGAAAGGCGCCGTAGGGGAAACCATTAATAGTTAGTAGGTAACAATTGTGAGTGTTGCACCAGCTTTTAAATTCGGTAATCGCCTGCGCATCTAATTCTTGCGCGGCTTGATGTGAAATACGCAAACCCAGCGGGAAGGCGGCATTGGGGCAAAAATTGTTTTTTACGTCCAATAAATGGGCGTTAAGGTTTTTGAGCACGTCGGCCCAGGCTTCGCCCGCGTGAATATTGCTGCAGTAGGTTATTTGCCGCATTCAAGGGCGGCCAGTTGTTGCGTGCAGGCCAGCATGACGGCGGCGTCAATGGTATTAAATTGTGCGGCTGTGCCTTCGCCCGTTAACAGCGTAATACCAACGGTGTCCGGCCAAATCACAACCATTTCGCAAGCAATGGCCTCAGCTCGCGCTCGTAAAGCCTCTGTGAGGCATTTTTCATATAACACTCCTTTAGGAACCGAATTAGCTGCCGGCTGATTTTCGCTGTTTGGCGATAGATTTCGCGATACCACGGGATTCTATGACCTTGGTCTA
>CAMCXE010000291.1 GCA_945882995.1 Thalassocella blandensis
CGACCACTGAACTTATTCTGGAATACTTGAGCAACCGACCTCTTGACGGTAAGCACTGCCTAGCGACCTAATGGTGGCTTGGCCGGTCTGCGGTGAAAAACTCATCACCTGATATTCTTGCTTAATTCCAATCGATTTGGTGACATCAAGATTTGGGACCGCGTTACCTACCCCTTGATGCCGCTCTGATCGACGGACAACTTGGAAGCCTCCGGCGTTGCCGGAGGTGTGGTTCAAACGTGGGCAAACCTTCGATCCCGGTTTGGGACTCATCACACTGTGGGTTCAGCATGTGACGGTGTTACCCAGAATTGGCGTTTTTTGAACCACGCCTATCAAAGGCACCCGCGAACTGGTGGCGCGCCCCATTTCATTTTTATACGGGTTGCCTGTAATGTGGTCGAGGTGTACACGTCAAACACGCAAGCACCTTTCAACAGTCAAGTTCAGCGTAAATTTTCGTTGTCCCTAAACAATTATTACTCGCCGCATGTTGCACGAGCGGCCTCGCTCAGACTTGAACCATTTCGCATAAAGTAACTACCATTATTTGTTCCGTAAATAGCACCATTGGCATCCTGCTTCAAATAAATTCCACTTCCGTTATCACATCTAATGTCGTACCCAGTCATTCCGCCTCCTAAACTTGTAGATTTAGTTATTTGATAGGCACAAGCAAATGTTGAAAATGCAATTAAATATGCTGTTGCTACCATGACCATTATGTTTTTCATGAATATTCTCCGTTTTCTTTAATACACAGCTCCCTGATGATGAACACGTTAGACGCAGGGAGGATAAAACGCCTAACGATTAGAGTTGAATCTGACCGGGTGATGTGGTTCTACGCCCAACCCCACAAAATCTTTGGCGGGTCATTTTTCTTTACATCTGCTTGGTGAACCATCTTTCCGGATGTCACTCAAGTAGCCTGCGCTGGCGTACAACGACTTCGCTGAATATTCTTATTCGCATTCAAGCTTGATAGCATCTTTCAAAGACTCCGACCGAGCTGACGAGCCAAATCCGTTTTTTGGACTCCAATATTTCATCTCATCATAATAAAAAATGATAGGTACATTTGCACCTTTCCCACAATTTACCAAATACTCCTTTTTTAACTTTCCTAAATCCTCCGAATTGAAGCTACTTATAATATAAGGTTTCAAATGAATTGAGTTTTCTAAGTCGGCCAGAAATGAATTCGCACGCACCTCTCCAGCATTTTTCGCTTTTTGCAGTAGCAATTTTGCCTCATCAATTTTTGCAATGCCGTCATCAAGGCCGCCATATCGTATGAGACCGAGTCGATAATACCCCTCGGCTTGTTGTTTTCCACGATGTTTTGTAGCTATTTCATTCCACCAATAAGCGGCGGCTTTCCAAGATTTTGTTTTAGTATAACTTTTAGCCAACCCGATTCTGGCATCGCTGTATCCAGAGTCCAAGGCAAGATTGAATTGACTGATCGCGGAATTTTGTTCATCCGGTATTTCGTCAAAAGCAACGCCTAGCATATAATGAAAACTCGGACGATTTTTTATCTGGACAGTCTCAATTTGAGACTCCGCATTCCCAAGCCAACGTGATGCGTCATTAAGATTAACTTCCATGCACGAATTTGTCGGATGCAGAAATTGTGTGCCAATCCAGGCTGACGCTACCGCGTTACCAAGTACAGCTTGAGACTTAATTTTGTTGAGTTCATCTCTATCTGGAATAGAACAAGCAAAAGCCAACGACTGCACATGCACTAACAACGCTAGTGCAAAACTTTTCCATCTCGAAGGATACTTTGCCATAGCCACTTTTAAGATATAGTAACTTTTACTATCAACCCAGTTAGGTGCTTTTCCAGCCCACAGAAATACCAAGTAAGAACAGCGAAGAAAATACAATTCTTCCCGGTTGGCACATCTTCTTTAATATCACCATGCAATCGGAAACAATCCCAACTGATGATTTTGGCTGCTAGATATAAATGTTGTCGAACCTCCAATTGTCTTGTTTAAGTTGACGCCGCCTTTGGACGTAAACAACGCTTTATCTCTTCCGATTTTAGAAAGCTTGCACAAAACTCCACTACTTATAGGTAACTTCACTTGTTGCGACATTCCAATAACAAGCGCAAGTGCCAAATCGTTATCGGTATTTACATTCAAATTATCACTCGATGGATTTGGATATTTTTTCATGAATTGTTGCTTCCACTGGTAAATATCCTCCCGCTTTACACATGTAAGCGGAAATTCTCCTGCGTTGTTTTCTGGTGAGTCGCTTGTAAGTATTATTCCGTTAACTTTAATAATGCCGCCGTTCTTCGTATTTGATAATTTACTAAAGAAACCATCTGTAGGAATCAGGATTAGTTCTGAATCGCTGTTTGGCATAAAGACCACTCCTTCTTTCATGGCTGCTGGCATTGATTCACCTTTACCGGGCGTCTGACCGTTTGCGACTCCAACTGTCGAGGCTACGACTACGAATAGAGACAAGAATCTATTAATTAGCGAATTTTTCATAAAAACTTTCAATTAAAATTCAATGCGGATAAAGGGATATTGATGGACCAAATAAAACAATACGCGTCACTCATCACAGAAATAGGCCGCCGCTTCATTAAGGTTTGCACCCCGACGCCAGCAGCCAAATTTGGCTGTTTTTGATTGTAATGCAGATTTCTTGGGTTTTTGTCTAACGTTTCGAATGTCGAAGTCTCACACACATGCTAGCTTATGGGCTCCATGTCTTGTTCAGGACCTCATGACGGCAAATTCTTTGGGCACAATAACCCAAACGGAAGTCAAAAGCCATGCCCATCCAATCCCTGGAATTTCTGTCGGTAGACGAAGCGCAAGCGTTTGTGCCCAAGCTCCAGGCGGTAGCAATTTCCATCCTCACGCCAGGGCGGGCACCAGCGCAATTGCACTGCGACATCGAGGACGTGTTGCGGCTGTATTTTCACGACGGCGTTCCCCACGGCACCGAGCCCAGAAAGGTGGACTTGCTTTCAACCGAGCAAGCCCAAGCCATCATTGATTTTCTGCGCCACCACCATGCCCAGCCGCTCCCACGACACCTGCTCATTCACTGCGAAGCCGGGATATCCCGTTCCGCAGCGGTTGCCGTTTTCTCGGCCAGCGAATGCCGGGTACCGTTGAACGGGCAGTTCGCCTTTTTGAACCCTTGGGTGCTGTCAACCCTAGTCAAGACCGCCTATCCGTATTACGTACTCGACTGAATAATGGGGGCAATGAAGCAGAATGATCACCATGAGCACACAGATATCTCTTCACCTCAAGAACCCAGACTTCAGCCTGCAGAAACAGGAATTTCCCGCAAGCTACACGCTGCAGTTCAAGCAAGCCGGCGATGCGGGTGCAAGTGACGTTGAGATCGAGCTTTCACCTGCGGACTTTGAGGCACTCATGAACCAAGGCCGGGCCTTGATTCCATCCCCGCAGATCACCCTGACCAGCCCGCAAGAGAACGCAACCTGGCGGGAAGCCGCTTGGCCCTTGTTCCGGCTCAAGGATAAGGAATGGCAATTCCTGCTCCGTGAGGTCAGCACCGACAAGCTGATTTGCACCTTGTGGTTCCTGAAAGACCTGGACCTGGCGCGTAAGGTAGTTGGCAATATGTCGATGCGCGCAGGCGCTTGCCTGACCGAAGATCTTGTCAATCATTTTGACGGCAAAAACCCGGACGATGCTCCAGCCGGGGAAACCCAAACTGCACATGAGTGCGTGCGGGACACGTTGGACGTGCTCGCGCGCTTGCAGGCCGAGGGCCAGATTGAAAAATGGAGTTGATATGGGGGTATTTGCCATGAAACCCAAAAAGCCTGAAGCGCACTTGCAGTTACTGGCGACCCTGTTCCTGATTTTTCAAAAAAGCCGCCAGGAGGGACTGATGTCGATTGAGATGGATATCGAACGCCCCAGGGAGTCAGAACTGTTCACTGCCATTGCCGAGTTTGACGAGGGCAACGCGGTCATTTACACCGTGCTGTGCGATGCACTAAGACTGATGGTAGGTGGCAATTTAG
>CAMCXE010000292.1 GCA_945882995.1 Thalassocella blandensis
GGAGGGGGTTTCTTGTCGAGGGAAAAATCACCCAAAAAAGCAGGCCAAACCCCGCAATTCAATGACATTGCTGTGAATGGGAGTTTGGGCGGTCCCGTGTAGTGGCAACCTTCTCGGGTGGAGCCTAGCCCTACCTCGGAGTGGTACCAATACCCGCACTTGCCCAGGGGCTTCACTCCTATTGCCCCACACCACGAGTTCCTCTAACGTGCCCCACCTTTTTAGACGCTGCATCCAGCACGTCAAGCCGGTATGATTCACGCCTAATTCGCCGCAAGGTAGTGCGGCGCGGCGCAACCACATTGCTCAACTGCGAAGAGATTTCCCTCATGTTCACCGGCATCATTCAAACCCTCGGCCAAGTGGTGGCGCTACACAAGCGGTCCGGGGATATTCGCCTGCAGGTGCAGGCGCCCAATTTCCACTGGGACGACGTACAGCTGGGCGACTCCATTGCCACTAACGGCGTTTGCCTTACCGTGGTGGAATTCGGGCCAAATAGTTTTTGGGCGGATGTGTCGGTGGAAACCCTTAACTTCACTAGCCTAGCCAATTGGCAAACGGGGCAACGGGTGAATTTAGAAAAAGCCTTAACCCCTAGCTCGCGTTTGGGCGGGCACTTGGTGAGTGGCCATGTGGACGGGGTAGGGCGCGTGTTAAGCCGTCACCCCGACGCCCGCTCCGAGCGGTTTACACTAGAGGCGCCGGCGCCCTTGGCCAAATACATCGCCCACAAGGGTTCCATTACCGTGGATGGCGTTAGCCTCACCGTAAATGCTGTTAACGGCTGCCAGTTTGAACTTAACATAGTGCCCCACACCTTGGCCGAAACCCTGATGGGCGACTACCGGCCCGGCACACAAGTGAACTTAGAAGTGGACTTGATTGCCCGTTATTTGGAACGCCTGTTATTAGGCGACAAAGCCGCCCAGCCGCAACACAGCCTGAGCGAGTCGTTTCTGGCTGAACACGGTTATTTGAAATAGCCCCCAAAACAGGATGCCCCATGCAACTCAACACCGCCGCTGAACTCATCGACGACATTCGCCAAAGCAAAATGGTGATCTTGATGGATGACGAAGACCGCGAAAACGAAGGCGACCTCATCATGGCCGCCGAGCAGGTGCGGCCCGAAGACATCAACTTTATGGCCCGACAGGCCCGCGGCCTAATTTGCCTTACCCTCACGGAAGCGCGTTGCCGCCAGTTGGAACTGCCGCTGATGGTGCGCGAAAACAGCGCCGCCCACGCCACCAACTTTACCGTGTCCATTGAGGCCGCCGAAGGCGTAACCACGGGCATTAGCGCCGCCGATCGCGCCTGCACCATTCGCACCGCCGTGCGCCGCGACGCCAAACCCAAGGAGCTGGTGATGCCGGGGCACATCTTCCCCCTCATGGCCCAGCCCGGTGGCGTACTTAGCCGCGCCGGCCACACCGAAGCCGGTTGCGACCTTGCCCGCCTAGCCGGGTTCGAACCTGCCGCGGTGATTGTGGAAATCATGAACGACGACGGCTCCATGGCCCGACGCCCCGACCTTGAAAAATTTGCCCGGGACCATGGGCTGAAAATTGGCACCATCGCCGACCTCATCCACTACCGCACCCTCAACGAAAAAACCGTAGTGTGTATCAACAGCCGTCAGGTGAGCACCCAGTTCGGTCGCTTCCAACTGAAAACCTACAAAGACACCGCGCGCAACGAATGCCATTTTGCGTTGATCAAGGGTGATATAGACGCGGATGCCTCAACCCTTGTGCGTGTGCACGTGGGCAGTACCGCCCGCGACGTGTTGGGCATTTTAGGCGAGTCCGCCGGCGACCAACCCGCTTGGACCTTCGGCGCCGCCATGCAGCGCGTAGCGCAGGAAGGAGCGGGCGTGCTAGTACTCATTTGCCACAACGAAACCACCACCGAGATTGAAGACAGCATCGACTGGTTGCTCAGCGGCAAAACGCGCCGCGCCAGTTCCGATTTGGTATACCGCCAGGTGGGCACCGGCTCACAAATTCTTAAAGACTTAGGCGTGTGCAAAATGCGTTTGCTCAGCGCCCCCTATAAATTCAACGGCATTTCCGGCTTTAATCTTGAAGTCACCGAATATGTCGAAAACACTTCCGTCATTATCCAAGAGTAATCAACATGAGTAATATTCAAAAAATCGAAGGCGATTTTAAACAAGCCACCGGCCGATACGCCCTGCTAGTCAGCCGCTGGAATAGCTTTGTCGTGGAGCATTTAAAAGAGGGCGCCATAGACACCCTCCTGCGCCACGGCATAGACCCCAGCCAAATCACCCAAATTTATGCCCCCGGCGCCTTCGAATTCCCCTTGGCCGCACAAAAAATTGCCCGCAGCGGCAAATACGACGCCATCATCGCCCTAGGCGCCATTATCCGTGGCGGCACCCCACATTTCGAATACGTCGCCGGCGAAGCCACCAAAGGCCTAGCGCAAGTCGCCATGGATTCCGGCATTCCCGTGGCTTTTGGTTTGTTAACTGTGGATTCCATCGACCAAGCCATTGAGCGCTCCGGCACTAAGGCCGGCAATAAAGGTGTGGAAGCAGCCATAACGGCGCTGGAAATGGTGTCTTTGTTGGCGAAAATTTAGGTTTGAAATCTTGTAAGCGCCAGACAAATAGCTCTCCACATCCCCGCGCCAGCGGGGATTAAATGGGGGCTCACACCATCTCTGGGTCGCACCATAAACGTCGGTAATACAATCGCATGCGGACTCAGTTCAAAAAATAACTTCGCTTTGTACGTGTTGCCTTATATCCGTGTAACGGCTGCCAAAAATTTTGGGAGTACCTTTTTTTTGTTGAATGCCAAACGCTGATACCGGCGAGTTTTTTTGGTTAGCTTCGTCCACGCTGTTTGGTCACGGCTGAACAGTTCAAACTATTTATGATGCTCAATACTCCTGCGCCGAAACCGGGAACTCCTTGGCCCGTGGCAAAATCGGGCGGCGTAGCGTTACCGTCGACTTTTTGATAGATAGTTTCAAGTTTGCCACAGGCAGCCGAAATTGCATTTCTCTCAATTAGCGAGCCGGCAGAATCGATCATCGTTTTTAGCGCGGCAACTCGATTGTCAGCTGATGCACCCGCGCCGCTGCCCGCAATTAATTGTTTCTCAATTGCATAACCCATATAGGCGCTTAGCTCGCTCACTGCTTGAAGCGCGCCAACCGTGAGCACCCCCCGTCCAGAAAGCGCAACGACTGTTTCGCTTTTAGCGGGGTCATTGCTGGCAATAATCAGTGAATTATTTTGCTGTGTGAGCAGGAGTGTTGGTGAATAGGTTACTCCTACCTTTACCGAGGTATTGGGGCTAAGAGTGAGTGGCAGTGAGGAAGGCAATTGAAAGACGAATGGATTCCCGTCTAGTGAGCTACTGGTGTGAATTGTAGTGATTTTGAGGGGTGCATTGCCTGAGTTAGTAAGGGTGATATGCGTACTGGCGGTAGCGCCAATCAATACATTGCCGAAGCTGTACGAAGCAGGTTCCACCTGTAAATTCGGCGCTAAAAATGGCGTAATGGCCACCGCAAGGGGCCCCGAACCGACAGGAATGGTCGCCACTCCTGTATTAGTGTGGGTGTCGATTGCGGTGACCGTATTGTCCGCAGAATTCGCTACATAAACCGTATCGCCACTTGGCGTAATTGCCAGCTTGAAGGGATCACCGCCAACAGGCACAACCGCTAAAAGGGTATTGCTGGAAGTATCTAGGACCGCCACCGAAGCCGATAACATGTTGGTTACATAGGCACGGCTGCCGCTTGGGTTTAGCACTAGCCAGTAGGGGTTTGCGCCGCCGGTGGGTATGGTTGCAAGACGGGCGTGGGTGCAATGTCATTAAGTTAAGAAAAATCCCTTTTAAAAACAGCACACTAAAGGCATAATCCACACCAGACTTTATTGGAGCCCCCCCATGAACTGTACACAAACCGCCCCAAATTGTACAAAATTTGTACAGCTGCCTAGCTCACCCTGAT
>CAMCXE010000293.1 GCA_945882995.1 Thalassocella blandensis
GCGCCTAGGGGTTGCACAGACCTTGGTGATCCCACGGAGGGTCCTAGGTTTAACCCTGTTGCGCCTCTAATCGCCACATCAACCCCAACCCCCTAGACACTGGCGTTGTACGCCAAAAAGCGCGCCACGTCATTTAACGGATGTTTGCAGGCCGCGGCCAATGCGCCTTCAATCCAAGTTGGAATATAGGCAAATACCCATTTCGCGACTCAAGTGGCATTAATGCCTGCCGATACACAGATATCATTGCCACGTAATGGCGTTTGGTTGACGGAACTCAAAACTGAGTTTAAGAGTCTCTCCATTGTGCGGCTTGCACCTTAAACGGTGTTTAGAAGTGAGAATTACCAAAATAATTACAGGCTGGGTCAGTAGCGGCGATTAACTGCCGGTGAACCGGTAAAAAGCTGCCGCCAAAAGTCGTGGTATCCATCCGAGATTGCTGAGATATAGCCAATTTTCTGACAGTGCCTTTCACAAACTCTGACCGCAAAGCCGCTATGCTAGGTAAATCAAGAGTTTAAATTAATTTCACTGAGTGGCATGGTTTTCGCTGTCGAACACTAAGTAACCAAATTTTGTAACACCCGCAGGATATTTGCTATGCCTACACAAGTTAAATCTGATCTTTCTGAGCCCTCCATTAAAATACCTAGGGCTAAAATTACTCCTAAAATCGACCGGCTGTCAGAAGCTCGATTTCAACTTGCCCATGACCTCCAAAGCTCATTGGATCTGCGCGAAACCCTTAGCCAGTTTTTTACCAGAGCGCGCTCGTTAGTAAAATTTTCAGGCCTTAAATTTAGCAACCTGGAAAAACGCGTAGAGCTAGATTTGGGTGCCGAACAAAAACATTCAGCGGAATACAGCTTGTCCACCCACGATTACAGCTTGGGCACCCTGACGTTTTCCCGTGAAAAGCGCTTCAGCGAGGCTGAATTGCAAGGCTTAGAAATGCTGTCTGGCATGCTGTTTTACCCGCTGCGCAACGCCATGCTGTACCGCGAAGCACTGGATAACTCCTTGCGCGACGCCTTAACCCAAGTAGGCAACCGCGCCGCCATGGAGCTGTCGCTGAAACGGGAAATAGAATTAGCGAAGCGCACCAACCAATCGCTGTGTCTTTTAGTGATGGATGTGGATTTCTTCAAACGCATTAATGACACGCTAGGCCACAACACGGGCGATCAGGTGCTGGCACATATGGCGGCCGTTACCAAGGAATCCTTGCGCCAAACCGACCAAGTGTTTCGCTTCGGTGGCGAGGAATTTGTGGTGATTTTAAGCGATACCCCGCTGAACAGTGCGCAGATGGTGGCAAATCGTATTCGTATTGGTATCGAAAGTTTCCCCCTGTCCCTAGACGCGCAAGACATTCCAGCCACCGTCAGTATCGGTTTAGCCGTACTGCGCCATGACGACGACCGTGACTCCCTATTTATGCGCGCCGATGCGGCTTTATATTTGGCTAAACACCGCGGCCGCAACCGCGTGGTGTTGGAATCTGAGCTGAACCACGAGCAGTTTAGCGCTCAGAACGCGATGGCCTAGGTCGGCTGGGTTTGGCGCGCCCTTTAGGGGCTACCGACTTTTTCGCAAACGAGGGGGCGGCAGGACGCGTGCTTTCACTTTGCCGCTGTGTGCGCCCAGCACCGACTGGCTTTGGTGACACAGCCGGCCTTGATGACGCAACTGGCCTTGATGACACAACTGGCTTTGGTGACGCAGCCGGCCTTGATGACACAACTGGCTTTGGTGACGCAACTGGCTTTGGTGAAGCAACAGGCTTGGGTGATGCAGTCATCCCCTCAGCGCCACGCGGCCCTTTAGCCGGCGCGGGCTTTTTAATCTTATCCAGCCAAGGCCGCTCCATGTTTGCAGCACGCTCCGCGGCGGTTTTACTCGACCGTTTAGTGCGCGAAGGAACCTTGCCAGTGGCGGAACGCAAGCGCGTTACACGGCGTTGCTGATTCTCAAATTCGCTGGGTTGGAATTTCTTTTTACCCGGCGCGGCAAGCCCTGCGGATTCGCATAACAACGCCATGTCCGGCTCGCTCAAATCCACCCATTGGCCCACACGCACGTACGAGGGAATCATAATTTTCCCGTAGCGCACCCGCATTAAGCGGCTTACCCTGCAGCCTTGGGATTCCCACAGGCGGCGCACCTCACGATTACGCCCTTCCATAACGGTACAGTAGTACCAAGTGTTAGCACCTTTGCCCCCGCCAATCGTAATGTCGCTGAATTTGGCTTGGCCATCATCCAATTCCACACCATCGCGCAGTTGTTGCAACTGCTCTTTAGTCACCTCGCCCTGCACACGCACCAAATATTCACGATCAATATTCGAAGACGGGTGCATAAGCTTGTTCGCCAACTCACCGTCGTTGGTGAACAGTAATAAACCACTGGTATTGAAATCTAAACGCCCAACGGAAATCCAGCGCCCAGTGGTGAGCGCCGGTAGACGTTCGTACACACTTGTTCGTCCTTCGGGGTCATTGCGGCTACAAATTTCACCTTCGGGTTTGTTATACAAAATAACGCGCAAATCACTGCGATTCTCGGCGGGTGTTGGCACTACAAAACGCTGGCCATTCACCAGCAATTTATCACCGGGTTTTACCCGCGTGCCCAGCGTGGCAGTCTCGCCGTTGAGTTTAACTAACCCCGCCTCAATGGCGCGCTCCATTTCTCGACGCGAACCGTAACCGGCGGTGGCTAACACTTTTTGAAGTTTTTCATCTGACATAAATTATTCTACGTGGTGGTGTGGTGGCCGAGATTTGGCTTTTGCCATTCCGGGCCGAAACAGGGTGTAATGTCGTTAAGTCACGCGCAGTGCTGCGCTTCCGAGTGATTTGTAGCTTTTATTTCGCCCTCCTGGGCGAGTTACTTTTTCTTTGCGTGGCCAAAGAAAAAGTAACCAAAAAGAAAGGCCACCCGACTTTTTGGTTTTTGCTGCGCAAAAATTCCCTCCCTCCGAGGTGATTTTGAGGGTCGCCGTGGCGTGACATCCTGTCCCGTCACGGCTCAAATGGACGTCCTGTCCATTTGCCCCTAAAAATCACCTCTCCACTCGGCCAAAAAACGGGCTGATCCCGCTTCGGCACGTTCGAGAGTCTAACGTGGGACGGTATTTTGGTGACTCGAAAATCCACCACTCAATAACGCCGCCAACACGCGCAGCTTTGTAGTGAAGGCGAAGCCGAAACAGAAAGGCTGTCGCCATGCTTGGCTTTGTTAAATGTGCTAGCTGCCATAGCCAGGCAACCAATTTTGTTTTTCTATTTCATAGATTGAGCCGGCAGCCAGAAGAGACCAGAGCTCTACTACTGCTTCCTTGGGAACATTGCACATGTGTTTTGGCTCACTTTCGCCTGCAACGTTCTCCCACACCAACAACCCTGAATGGAATGCTGATAGACACCACTCAGATTCATGGGTAAGAGAAACATCTGTATGCTCGCCATCTGCTTGAGATAGCTCTGAATAAAGGTCTGCAAGTGACTCAAGCGGGAACCCTACATCCGAGTTTCCCATTAGATGATTTACCCAATATGCCACAGGATCTCCCCGTACATTTAACACTGAAACAATCTTATTCGTGCTGACCAAATTGGTCCGCGACGCCCTGCTATTAACGCAACAAACACTCATTCAATGGGAAGCAACTGATGTTGCGCCGTGTCACTGACCGGTTCGACCTCGGTAACAGTGGAGTTATCGGCCTCGTTATTTTCTGGCGTTAAATTCAAGTCCAAATTATGCGGGGGCACTTGCTCTGCGGTTTGTAGATCCAAACTTTGGTTAGGCCCATCAATGTCTTTTAACTCACTCAAGGACGGTAATTCCTCAAGACTTTTCAAATTAAAATAATCCAAAAACTGCCGTGTGGTGGCGTATAGCGCTGGACGACCTGGCACATCGCGCTGCCCCACAATTTTAATCCACTCACGCTCCGCCAGGGTTTTAATGATGTGCGAACTCACCGTTA
>CAMCXE010000294.1 GCA_945882995.1 Thalassocella blandensis
AAAGCCTACGAAAGCGGGGTGTCTCTCTCTAGGCAAGAAATGCAAGAGCTCGAGTCAAAATTGGAGAGAAAAGCTGGTCTAGAGCAATGGTTTATTCGCATACCGGCATAGGGTGGATTTGGGATGATTATTTATTTCCACGGCCCCTAGTTGTGAGCTCAATTTACATCGGGTATTGGTTCCCCTGAAGTATATTCAGGTTCCTGTCATTTGGGCTACAATAGCTTTGGTGTTAATATCAGTCCTTAATCGGAATTTATCAATAGTAATTGCCGGGGGTAATGCGTGAAAAAGGTTATTTTATTTTGGCTGGCGTCGTTTAGCGGGGCCGTGTTAGCTGATGGATCTGTTGGGTCAGATAGTGGCTATCACTTTAATGTTGCTATGGGCGCGTCACCCTACACCGGCATATTGGGCTTTGAAGTTCAGCGTGCTAACTGGGGCCTTGGCGTGGGCGCGCCAGGGAGTATTTCCATGAAATATTTTAAGACGCCGGATGCAGATTCGTTATATGCCGGTGTGTTTTGGAATGACAGCAACAATAAGGAGTTTAATGACTATAAAGATGGTATCTATTTTCATGAGCGCCACCGTCAGGCGGGGGGTGTTGGTTTGGGATATCGCTGGTTATGGTCATCAGGGTTAAATTGTTCTACGGGACTAGCGACTTCAAAAGTTAAAGAGATGTATACACAACATCACCCCTATACTGGCCAAGCAGATGGCGTCATGACGAAAAATTCTTACTTCGCTTCGCTCGATTTGCAACTTGGCTATAGGTTTTAGCTTAATTGCCTTCAGAATTGGTTTCATTTTGGCGTGGTTTGTATGCGTCTAGAGTTTGGGGGGAAGTAATAATTTTGGTGGCGCCGCCATGCGCCACAAATTTTTATCCGCAACTCTTGTTTTAGGCCTCAGTTCGCTGTAAGCGAGTGCTTGCTCGGAGTTATTTTTTTCGGCGGCTGGTTTGTTCGCGCCGCGTATTTTTAAAGGGTAGCTGTTATTACTCGCCCCGTTAATTCCGAGATTTAACCGGCCGGGTGAATGCTAAAAAGTTCTCCACCTGCCCGCTCAGGGAATCCAAGTACACGGCCAGCATTTGTTGTTGCTCGTGTGTAAGGGCCACAAATTTTAAGCGCAGTTGGGCGTGTTGGCAGGGGCTGCGGAAGTGGTTAAGTTCTTTAATTCGCAAATAACAATCCAGCTGCATCTGGTCATTCAGTTGAATGTTACAGCGCAGCGGGTGTTTGCAGTCTTGGGCGTCTAGCGGTGGCTTGCCAAATATATTAATTAATACGCCGCCTTTGGAAATGTTTACCACTGTACCGCGCACCTGAGCTTGCATGGGTATTTGTAATTTTACCAAGGGCCCGTGACTGCGCTCAAAATTGTAGCGAGGGAAAACGCGGCGGTCTTGTCGATATTCTTTTTCCAGCACTTCCACCACTAGGGCGGGTTTGTTATCGGCGCTAATTTTTTCGCGCAGACGCACCCAGAGCTGCAGCACCTCCAATTGGCGTACCAGCGTGATCTTAAAATTGGGTAGCTGGGTCAGAAGTTCCAGTGGCGGGGCAGGGAAGGGGCTGTCGATTAACAGTTGATTCAGTGTTAAATCAAAACCCAGTAGCCAAGATTGAAAAACCCCAGAGCGCGTTTCTAGCTCAATCTGCAGCGGTTGCTGTTTGGCTTCATTAAATAGGAGTACCTGCAGCTCAGGCGCCGTCCAGTTGAGGCGGTTGGTCCGGATGGGTGCGGGTTTGGGCAGCGCTGGGCGCGGCGGCTGGCGGTGCAGCAGTTGGGTAAGCTTGTGGCGAAGGTTGGTTAACACGGTGGATCCTTACGCTTAAGGTGAGCGGCTTGGGTCTAAGCCTTTGGTATGGAATAGCAACTGCCGTGCCGTAGTGCGTAACCCGCTGGGAAATGTGAAGACTACCCTACGCGCTGCGGTTCTAGGCAGGCGCCCTTGCCGCTCGCCTTTAGGTCTGGGTGCTGCGCTGGGCAGTAGCGGCCACTTTTGTCGGCCGCGCGGCAGGCTTTTGCCGCTGACGATTCACAGCAGCGGCCGGAGCCCGTACAATCGCCGGCTTTGTTTCGAGTACTTAAATCATGTCCAACGCTGCCGACCTGCGTAAGGGTCATTACGAGAACAACAAGCTGCAAAAGCGTTTGCGCCGCTTAGTGGGTTCGGCTATCGCCGACTACAACATGATAGAAGCGGGCGACAAAGTGATGGTGTGTTTGTCTGGCGGCAAAGACTCCTACGCCATGCTGGATATCTTGCTGAGCCTGCAAAAAGCGGCGCCCATCCACTTCGAGTTGATCGCTGTGAATATGGATCAAAAACAGCCCGGTTTCCCTGAAGAAGTATTGCCCAATTATCTCGCCGAGTTGGGTGTGCCTTTCCATATCATCGAAAAAGACACTTATTCGGTAGTTAAATCCATAATTCCTGAAGGTAAAACCACCTGCGGTCTCTGTTCGCGTTTGCGTCGCGGTACGCTGTATGGTTTTGCAGAGTCCATCGGCGCCACTAAAATAGCCTTGGGACACCATAAGGACGATATTGTTGAAACCCTGTTTCTCAACCTATTTTACGGCGGGCGATTAAAGGCCATGCCGCCAAAATTATTGGCGGATGATGGGCGTAATATTGTGATTCGGCCGTTGGCGTATTGCCGGGAGGACGATTTAATTGCCTACGCTCAAGTTAAACAATTCCCTATTATTCCCTGTAATTTATGCGGTTCGCAGGAAAATCTACAGCGTCAAGCCGTTAAAACCATGCTGCAAAATTGGGATAAACAATTTCCCGGGCGCGTGGAAAATATTTTTTCAGCCATTCAGCAGGTGTCCCCTTCCCAATTGGCGGACAATAATTTATTCGATTTTATTAATTTAGCCCTGAACCGCTCCGGCCAGGCTGCCGAGCAGGTTGATGATGCCTGTGGCAGTGATTTGTTGGTCAGTACCACAGGCCTTGGCCCGCAAGATGCCGTGCAAATATTCAGAGCATCGGATATAGAATAAATTTATTCGGCTTGTTTCGGTTCTAATTCATGTTCGCCCGATAAAAATAGTTAACCGTATAGGAATTTAATGATGTCCAAAAATCTTGTTGCTTCTCTGTGTGGTGCCCTGCTGGTTGGCGGCGTAGCGGCGGGTTGGTTTGTTTACCAGAATCCTTGCCAATTTAATCAATATTTGTGTGAGCGACATGAACAAGCCGCTGGCCGGCTGCAAGATCAGCAGAATCCTCATTACCTTGGGTTTCAACCCACGTGGCTTAACCAGCCCGCCAAAATTCTTTACCCGTCCTACGCCTATAATAAGAAAATCGAAGGCTCTGTGGTGTTGGCGCTAGTGGTGAGTGCTGAGGGCAAGTTAGTTAGCAAAAGTATTAAAACCAGTTCTGGCGTGGCCATGCTTGATGAGGCGGCGTTGGCGGCCGCGGACACTTTTGATTTTAATGTGGCCGCGTTCGGCGCTGTGGAATTTCCATTCACCAAGGAATTGAAGGTGACTTTTAAGAAGGAATCGGTTTAGTTGGATTTGTTAATCGGTTGGTGTCGAATTCTGGCCTAGACAGTGTTAGTTTTGTGTTGGATTAGTTAAGGGGGTCGAGCTATTTTCTACGGAATTTCCTCTGATCCAGAAATCCCACCCCAGCCAATGTCATTAAGTTAAGCCCTACCGCGCTCGTTTTGCACTGATATAGAAGCGTATTTTTCGAATTTTGGCATTGGCTCTAGCGAAGGATCGGCCGGGCCTTACGGCGCACACCATATCAAGCAGCAAGGCGATATAGTGTTCAAACAACCGCTCGAACTGCCCCCGAGAAACCATCTTCACCAACAGATGCTTCATTGCCGATAGTCCATGCGACACATTAATTTTGTACGCATGCTCACGATGGGCGTAACGTTTTTTGACCTGTTGCTGCGCGCA
>CAMCXE010000295.1 GCA_945882995.1 Thalassocella blandensis
GCCTATGCCATAAAGATTATTGAAAGTTGGCTTAGGTTGAGTGGTAATTAGGTTGTTTTTTGAATCCACAAACAAACCGCGCACATCGTTAAAGCTGAGGCTAGTCGGATCATCTGGCTTCTGGCGGTAATAGGAAAATGTCCGGCTATCTGGATCGAAACGGATCAATCCACCGGTATGGGTACCCAACCACAGGTAGCCCTGCCGATCCTCCACCAAGGACATAACCAAGGTGTCACCCTCGCCATTGCGCGGGTATACCTCAAATTCATGGCGGGTGAAGGTGGCGGTATCACGATCAAACCCATAGAGCCCGCCACGGGTTGCCAGCCATAGGCGACCTTTTTGGTCCTCCACGAGAGCCTGAACATCATTGACACTTACCGCGTGGGGACTATCGATGGGGTGGCTATAAACATCAAATTGATCAGTATCTGGATTGTAGCGATTAAGACCTGCCAGCGTGCCCACCCATAACACCTTATCGCGGGTGGTGGTTACGAAGTTAACCTTACTTTGGCTTAAGGACCCAGCCTTGCCCTCTTCGTGCCGGTAAACCGTCAAACCATAGCCGTCATACCGCGCTAACCCATTTTCACCAGCAAACCACATAAAACCCTGCGGATCTTGCGCAATACCGCTAATTGCACCCACCGATTCCAATTGATCAGGCAAGATGTGACGGAATAGCAAGTTGGGGTCCGTGCCTAAGGCTTGGGCATTGCTAACAAACGCCAACAGGCCGCCCCACAGACAAAGCGTCCGCAGACTAAAACGCATAACCTGAATCCATCGAGCCAAATTGACGCTGCCTTTCGAAGAAGAAAATAGTGCCGTGGATGAATTGATGACTGGCCGACCATACAGGGGAACGCTGTGCGGTGTGAGGGCAGCCGTTTGGCGTAGGCAAAAATTGTAGCCTAAATAGACAGCAAGGGGCAGACGCAGCACCTGTGCTGCCTAACGGATCGGCAAACTCCGATAATTTTAAGCCTGGCGACAGTACTACTGGTTGACAGCAAAAGATAAACGCGGATAATACCGCGTCCCCGATTAGGCCCAGCCTGTAGTATTGCCGGCTGGCTTTGAAGAGAAAACTCTGGACATTGCGGTCAACACCTTGGCTCGCATGCGCACCTGCTGTCCAGCGGCTAACTCAACAAGCTTTCCTTTGTAGGCCAATCGAACCAAATCACTTTTCTGTAGGAGCACCACGGTGGCTAACACACCTCAAGCAAAAAAACGCGCGCGTCAAAATGATCAGGCCCGCGCTCATAATGCAAGCCTGCGCTCTATGGCTCGCACGTACCTGAAAAAAGTTGTAAGCGCCATTGCAACTGGCGATGCTCTAGCAGCAAAAGCCGCCTATGACGTGGCAATTCCGGTTATCGATCGTATCGCCGATAAAGGAATCATTCACAAAAATAAAGCGGCTCGTCATAAAAGCCGTCTTAACGCGCAGATCAAGGCGCTGGCTACAGCTTAAGTGCAGCCAAACGAAAGAGCCGACATAATGTCGGCTTTTTTTTTGCCAATTTTTCTCGGTAGAACTTGGGGCTTGAGACTATGTGGTCACGCCATGCGCATAGGGTTGATAGCAGCGCCCATCCAAACCGTAGATGTCATTTAGCGCCACCCCAAGCGGTTGTAACCGTTTGTTCACTTGATTAGTATTCAACAGGGCCATCGCGCCCAATTGAACCAGTCCACGTCCTCGCTAGTCGTGGGTGATCATTTTGCCAGCCGCTCAGGAATCCTCATGAATACTCGCATTTTATTTCCCCGTCGCGTTGCGTGTGTCGTCTTGAGCGGGGGGATTGCATCAGTCGCAATGGCCCAAGCCCCCGTGGCCCGCAATGACGCCTACGTGATCGCCATGAACAGCAACATCACGCTCAATGCGCTGAATAATGACTTTGATCCAGACCCGGGCGACACACTTAGAATCACCGGCATCACGCAGCCACAAAATGGCAAAGTCGCGCTGCGCGCTACGGATTCCGGAATTACCTTTGTGCCGGACCAAAATTTTACAGGGCGCGTGACTTTTACCTACACACTGGTGGACGTGCCGGTTCAAGATGTGGCGTCCAGCGAAACTATCGGCACCATTACTATCGATGTGGTGGCCATTGCGGGCCGCGGAAACGGGCCTGGCGAACAATCCGTGAGCCAAGCACTCGATAAAGTCTGTAGCGCCCAAGCGGACAGCGGGGTCGGCAGCAATCGAGACACCGCTGGCGCAACTTTAAATCTTGGCCAAGAATCACTGCGCAATCGCTGCGCGGGTTTACTTGAGTTGCGGGCCTCGAACCCCGCCGCATTCGATGCCGCCATCAACCAAATCACTCCAGAAGAAACCATTGCCCTGATGCGCGCGGCAGACACTGGCGCTCAGGGCCAGAGCAATATGGTGACCTCGCACCTCACCAACCAAAGCAAGGGCGGCACTTCATTTTCAGTGAATGGTGCAACCTGGCAGAGCCCAATAGGTGGCAGCGCCGGAGATGATGTAAAAACCTCGCCGTGGAGCCTATTCGCGTCTGTACAATTGGAAAATGCGGATAAGAAGAAAACCCTGCTGGAAAACGGTTTTAAATCCAACGCTAACGCCATTGTAGCCGGCGTTGATTATTCGATTAACAGCGCATGGGTAGCCGGCGCCGCCGGAGGTTTTACCAAAAGCGATTTAACCTATGCCAATGGCGACGGCAGCATGAGCTCGAACATCAGCTCACTAATAATTTATGGACTATATAGCTTCAATAGTTTTTCGTGGGACGCGCAAATTGGCACCAGCCGTAGCAGTTACGATATACACCGCCAAATTCACTATGCTGAAACTGGAAATAGCCCCGTAGTTTTTGCGGCCCAAGGGCAAACCAATGGCCAACAAAACTTTGTAAGCTCGCAAATACAATACAGCTTTAATTACAAGGCGCTTAGCCTTTACCCCAGCGTGAAAATCAGCTACGCCAGCAGCAGCATAGACGCCTATGGCGAATCCAATGCCGGCGGGTTCGACGTAAACTTAGGCGCGAGGAATAATACACGGGCCGATGTAATTGCCGGACTTTCGGCGCAATATGCGTTGAATTTCAACTGGTGTGCGCTGGTACCCAATGCCAATCTGAATATCATTAATGAAGTTTCAAGCTCGCACGATCCCGTCAGCGGCGATTTCGCCTACGCACCCACAAACACCTCCAGTTTTACGCTGCAGTCAGAGGATAATGACGCCTCATACTATCAAGGGGCACTGGGAGCCAGCGTGGTATTGCCGCGAGGCATTGGCGCGTTTTTCAATTACCAAAATACTTTCGGCTACGAAAATTACACCGCTCATGCAGTAGAAGCCGGTGTGAGAATGGAATTTTAAACCGGCATGCTGGGCGCTAATCGCGCAAGCTGGATCAGCGCCCAGATGTTTAACGGCACATCAGGAAATTCGCCTTTCGCGCTCTCGCTACGTTATTTTCGTGCTCAGTGGGTCATTTATACAGCATAAACCCTCTCCCTCCGCGCGAAAATGCCTTGCGATCATCGCGAAAATTAAATTTCCAGGGGTGCCCTTAAGCTCTAATCGCCTGAAAGTGCATTACAACGGTGTCCGGCCAAATCACAACCATTTCGCAAACAATGGCCTCAGCTCGCGCTCGTAAAGCCTCTGTGAGGCATTTTTCATATAACACTCCTTTAGGAACCGAATTAGCTGCCGGCTGATTTTCGCTGTTTGGCGATAGATTTCG
>CAMCXE010000296.1 GCA_945882995.1 Thalassocella blandensis
GAACACTATATCGCCTTGCTGCTTGATACGGTGTGCGCCGTAAGGCCCGGCCGATCCTTCGTTAGATCCAATGCCAAAATTCGAAAAATACGCTTCTATATCAGTGCAAAACGAGCGCGGTAGGGCTTAACTTAATGACATTGGCTGGGAGGGGGTTTCTTGTCGAGGGAAAAATCACCCAAAAATCGGGCCAAAAACTTTAATTTAATGACATTGGAATTACGCGCCAGCTAACAAACACCCTGATACGCAGTAATTATTTAATTTCTCCATTTTTAATGCGAGCAACCAGTTGATCCAACGCCATACCCCAGCCAGCCTCAAAACCCATGGCTGCGTGTTTTTGGCAGCCCGCTTCGTCGGCGTGAATGACCGTTGCCGTGTAGCGCGTGCCGCCTGCGTGATCGCATAATTCGATCATGGCGGTGAACATAAAACCTAAGTCATCCGTATCGCTTGTTTCGGGCACACAGGCTGGGCGATAACCGGGCAGCATGGCGTTAGTCCACACGAGTTTTTCGTTGGTGGTGACTTCGAGGTAACAACCTAAATTGGGAAATTCCTGCCCTTCCGGCGACTGCATGGTGGTACGAAAAATACCGCCTGGGCGCAAATCAATTTCGCAGTCGATGGTTTTCCACGGCAAGGGACAAAACCACGGCATAAGCAGCTTGGGCTCTGTCCAGGCGCGCCACACCAGCGAGCGAGGCACATCCAGATCGCGGGTGAACGTGAGATCCAATTTTGCATTGGATTGGTAGATTGGCTTCATGATTTTTCACCTTGATTGGTTGCTTGTTGCTGCGTGTATCAACGCGTAACTCGCATTAAATAGCTCTTTCGTAGGGTGCCGCCTTGGCGCACCGCACCGAGAGCGCCGTGGTGCCGAACACGGCGCACCGAGCTGCGCGTTACGAAACGCAATTTAAACCGGGATACGCGTTTTAAAATCTGACAATTGAAGGGTCGCCTCTTGAATCCGCTTACGAAGCGCTACTTCGTTGAGATAAAAACTGGGGTTGGCCACCAACAAATCCTGATCTTCAGTATACGAATCAACATCCCCAAAAACTTTTTGCAGCACTTCATACAAATCAACGTCTAGTCGCTGCACCTCACTTTTGAAGCTCGCGAGGTAACTTTCTTGGAATTCATGAACACATATTTCGCCCGAAAGAAAGCGGTCAAGCATTAGCTTGTATTTATCACAAATGATTACTGTACTGTTGCTCATAGCGAACCTCTAGTTAGGATATTTTTGAGCTGCTACGGCTTCACCTTCCTAATTGTCGCAATAAATCGGTAATAGCAATTGGGGAGGCCGTTACATAATTCGTCAGATTTCGCTATTTGCCAGCAAACATTTTTGATCAGATTTTATTACTATACTAATTGGCTTGTGGGTATCTCCACCATCTAGTGAAATCTCAACAAGTAAGTCTTGATTCTCGAAGGACTGTAGCTCTTTGATCAATTGTCGGATGGTTTTACCTCTAACAACCCATGCGGGTCGCGACTTTGATTCTAGGTTCATATGAGCCTCCAACACGAAATAAATTAACTTTAAATGTACCGGCTATTCTTCCCTAGTGCAAGAAATAGACAGCCACAAACTTACGCGCCTGACCACCCAAAATCACTTCCCACTCACCAGCCGCAGAGCAACGGCCAAATCGTGGCCTGCCCAGCGCGGACAGGCGCCTACTCCCAGCACCAATTCACAAAACCGCACCTACTCCACAGTAACCGATTTAGCCAAATTGCGCGGCTGGTCCACATCCGTGCCACGCAGAGTGGCCACGTGGTAGCTCAATAATTGAAGCGGCAAGGTGTAAATAATCGCCTCCAAACTGGCGGGCACATGGGGAATATTAATTACGGTGGTGTTGTCATCGTTTTCGAAGCCGGCGTCGTGGTCGGCGAATACAAATAATTTCCCACCGCGTGCGCGCACTTCTTCTAGGTTGGATTTTAATTTTTCCAACAAATCGTTGTGTGGCGCTACGGCCACTACGGGCATTTCGGAATCCACCAGGGCGAGTGGGCCGTGTTTTAATTCACCGGCGGGGTAGGCTTCGGCGTGTATGTAGGAAATTTCTTTTAATTTTAATGCGCCTTCCATTGCCACGGGGTATTGAATGCCCCGGCCTAAAAACAGCGCGTGCTGTTTTTCAACAAACGCATAACTCACTCGCTCGATAACGGGATTGAGGGACAAAACCTGTTCACATAGGCGCGGCAATTCGTGTAATGCGGCTACCAATTCCGCTTCGCGCTCTGGCACTAAGCTGTGGCGTCGCCCTAGGGCAATACCCAAAATTTGCAGAGCAACTAATTGCGTGGTGAAGGCTTTAGTGGAGGCAACGCCAATTTCTGGGCCGGCATTGGTCATTAAACACAAGTCGGATTCGCGCACTAGCGAGCTGTTGGCTACGTTGCAAATAGCTAGGCTGGCTAAATAGCCGCTGGCTTTGGCTAGGCGCAACGCGGCTAGGGTGTCGGCGGTTTCGCCGGACTGGGATATGGTGATAAATAAGGCATTGGCAGGAACAATGACTTTGCGGTAGCGAAATTCCGACGCGATATCCACATTAACGGGAATACCGGCCCAATCTTCCAGTGCGTATTTAGCCACTAAACCCGAATGGTAGCTGGTGCCGCAGGCCACAATTTGCACGCAGGCGACTTTGTCGAATATGGATGGGGCATCCACTCCAAAGGCTTCTTCAAGCACATGTGTTTTACCTAAACGCCCCGCTAGGGTGCGGGCAATGGCGGCTGGCTGCTCGTATATTTCCTTGAGCATAAAGTGCCGATAGGAGCCTTTTTCTGCCGCGTCGTGCGCTTCGGTTATGGTGGTCACTTTGCGTTCGACGGGCTCTAAATCTTTATCGTAAATGCGCACGTGGCGCAGGCTAATTTGTGCAATGTCGCCTTCTTCTAAATAAATAAACCGGTCGGTAACTTGGCGCAATGCCAGTTGGTCGGAAGCAATAAAGTTTTCGTCGATTCCTAGGCCTATTACCAACGGGCTGCCGGAGCGCGCAACCAGTAATTTGGTGGGTTCTGCGCTGGTCATTACCGCTACGCCGTAGGCACCCTGCAAACGCGGAATGGTTAATTGCAGGGCTTCCAGCATGGAGCCGCATTTTTGATAAAACCAATGCACCATGTGGACAATAACTTCGGTGTCGGTATCGGAATTAAATCTGTAGCCCAGCCCCTGTAATTCCTGTCGTAATTCTTTGTAATTTTCAATAATGCCGTTGTGTACCACGCAAATATCGCCGGAGCGGTGCGGGTGCGCGTTGAGATCGCTGGGCACACCGTGCGTGGCCCAGCGAGTATGGGCAATACCTAAATGCCCGGGAATGGGTTGCATGTCGAGCATTTCCGCAAGGCGTGCCACTTTGCCGGCGGATTTGGTGATTTTTAGCTCACCCGCCTGGTTAATAATGGCTAATCCGGCTGAGTCGTAGCCGCGATATTCAAGCCGGCGCAAACCCTCTAATAAAATATTCGCTACATTTCGTTCGCTTACCGCACCAACAATGCCACACATAAAATTCTCCTCAATTAGTTAATCACTGAATAGTTATCCGCTTCGAAACATTTGCTCGATAACTATTGCGCGTCGCAGGTGCCGTTGGCCGATCCAAAACCACATGAATATGTCCCTATAGTTCCCTCAATTCATCC
>CAMCXE010000297.1 GCA_945882995.1 Thalassocella blandensis
TTGGGCTCCTGTGGAATGCGCGGAGCACCGTAGGGTGGGCAAAGCTTGCGTGCCCACGCCGTTCTTGCACAACACTTTTGGCAATTCTAAATATCCTGATCGCGCGTAGCACACATATTTAGACTCTCCATTACGTGGGCACGCTGCGCTTTGCCCACCCTACCGACTCGCACATTAACGCAAAAATGATCTGAAAAAATTAAAGAGTGAAACATCCAAATAACTAAAAATTCACTGCGCGGGTCTCGACCCACCCTACAACTCACGCCCACCTTACCAGCCACTAATTTCGCCCATTTACCACTACGCGCACTTTAAAAGCCGGTGGCATAGCATCTACGTTAGGCTCCCCCAAAATTACCGACCGGTATACATTCACCAGCGATTCCTTGGTAACGGCCTTCAGCGCCAACAATTCAGCGTTGCGGCCATCAAAGGTTTGGCTGTCGCGCACAAAATCTGGCAGCAGCCTGTTGGTTTCCGCGCTGAAGTTCGATAAATCTTCTCGACCCGCATAAATAGCATTTTTAACAACCTCGATACTTTCATCCGGCATGTTTTTTAAAACTGGGAGGAAGCGCTGACTAAAAGCCAAAATTTCCTCCTGCAAGATCGCAGGACTCACCTTACCGCTTTGGATCCCCATTACAAATACGGGATTTCCCCTGTCGAGCCTATAGTGCAATGCACGAACATCGTAACCCAGCTGCCGGCTGGTGCGTAGTTGAGCAAAAAACTCGGGATTAAGCAAAGTGGCTAATACCGCAAAATGTGCCGAAACAGTGGGTGAAAATTCCGGATAAATATACGCAGCAACATTCGCAGAATCGCCCCGCTTGGATGCCAGACTAAACTCCTGCGATTCACCAGCCTTAACAATAAGGCCCGGCCCTGCAGTTATGTCATTAATGCCTACTGCTGGCTGCGCCGAGTGTTTTGCATGCGTGGGTTTTACATGCGCGGTGACGGCATCCACCCAAGCTAGGGTTTCAGCGCGTGTGTAATTGCCAAACGCAAAAACGCGCAGACGATGATTAGCAAGCAACTGGCGGTGATAGGCTCTTAACTCTTCCACCGTCATTTGGCGTGAGGCCGCGAGCAAATCCTGCTGAGGAAAAACTGATGGAATAGGCCCTTCACCTTCTAACACCGAAAGTCCCCGCTCCAGGGACTGCATATTATCCCAATCATTTACCCATTCTTGGAAACGACTATTTACTTTAACAAACATAGCCTCGTCGAATTTTAATGCATTAAAATTTTTCACCAATTGGGGCATAACATCCTTATGACTTCCCGATGCCCCTTGTAATTTGATCATCTCGTTATTATCAGCGTTTCGCCAATACATAGCGCTCTGACCATTTCTCATTAATTGCTGATGCAACTTGGTGTCCGCCAGATCATAAATGTCATGCAACAGACAACCTAATACATATTCCTTGGCCGTCCGCCGGCCTTCGGACGTCTCCCAAATTAAGTAGATGAAACCTTGGTCGTTAACATTCGTCGTTGCGTTCGCCAGCCATACTTGGGCCTGAGGTGTGTCTCGAATCAACACAGGGTGTTGATTCTTCTCTTGAACTAATGCGGTAGCTTGCGGGGTTGTAACACCATTCTTGGACGGGAGTTTTACAGGCATGTCCCGCCCCATTGCCAACCAATTGGCTTGTTCCGATGCAGTGATTTCTGCCACCCGAAAATGAGCCTTAAAATACGGGATGGGTGTATCAGCCTGCTGCTGCGGCCCGACGTGCCAAATGACAGCATTGCTCGGCGTCATGGATGCCAATAGATTCTCGATTGGTTTGGCGGAAAACGGTGGGAAAATTGTTTGGCTATCTAATTGATGGGCGGCAGGCACATAGGGGATTTGGGCGCTAAATAACTGCACTTTGCCCAATAGACCAATGCCACGCGCATTCACGTCTCGCGCCTCCTGCGCTTTGACCTCCTCATAATAGGCTGAGGTGATACCGCCAGACTTCAATTGCTCAATGGCTTTAAATACTGCCGCAATAACTTCATTTTCGTAATTCACTCCCAACGCACTGAGCTGTACATTAATAGTGAGTACACCGCTAGAGCCAAAGGCTCGAGGGTTCGCGCTAACACTCACGCCATTCGCCCAACCCTGTGTGCGCAAAAAATCCTTTAACGCGCCATCGCCATCAGAGAGCAGCAAATTGCCAACATATACACTCGTCTTATCGTCCCATTGTTCCTTATTAAACGTTAGCGGAAAATCAATATAAAGGCGATGGATGTTCGAAAGGGCGCGATAATAAATGTGCCTGCGAAGCGCACCGCCGGACAGTCCAGCAATGGACGACTCAGGGATGTTTATATTCCTATTTTTTAGCCCGGAAAAATATTTCTTAATCCGCGCCTCCATGTCGTCAAGGCTTAAATTACTTTCCATCGCCAAGGTCATCACATTGGCTGAATAATAGGTTTTGTAGAATCGATGCAATTCGTCATGTAAATTGGAGCCAGGCTTGTCAGTAAGCGTTTGTAAATTCCCAACACTAATATTGCCGCTAAACGGGTGCCCAGGGTTAAGGTTGATAAATTGAGTTGCAGCTATATTGAAACCCTCATCATCCGCGAGCATACGCCACTCGCTGTCCAAATTCGTCAGCTCTTTTTGGCTAATCTCGGGATTAAAGAGTGGCACCTCTAACATGTCGCCAAACATGGCCATGCTGCGGGGCAGCTGCTCATTCGAGGCTTCAAAATAATAGCTGGTAGTGAGCTGATCAGTTCTCGCGCCAATTATGCCGGCATTACTCTCAACAAAAGTCATCAAACTGCCGGGCTGAGGAAATTTAGCCGAGCCACCCAGTAACAACATATGCTCTAAGTAGTGCGCCAAACCCGGCTGAGACGGTGGGTCCATCGTTAAGCCAACCCCGACGCTGAGCGCTAAGGCGCTACGGTCATGAACTGCTGGGTCACTGACCAGAAAGGCCCGCAATCCATTTGGTAATTCAATTGCCCGCGTGCCAAACACCTGGGCCTGCTCTGGCTTTTTCGCCTTTGTAGCACAACCCGAAATTGGCCCAACCAACAAAATAGCAAGGCAGCCAACCAGCAAATAGCGCAAACGAGCGCATTTTTTCATAATCGTAAAATCCATTAAATTCTCACTGTGCTCGGCAAATTTTGATAATTTATTCAATTTCGTAGGATTTGCCTTAGGTGTAACCTTCAATTTCAATTTAATCTCGCGCATTAACGCAAAAATTAAACAGTGGAGATTCCAAATCACCAAAAATCCACTGCGCGGGTCACGACCCGCCCACAGCGCTTTGACGCATCTCCAACTCTGAACTTTTCCTCGCGCAGAGTGGATGTTGATTTTGTGTTGCACCGTAGGCTGGGCAAAGCTTGCGTGCCCACGCTGTTCTTGCGTAACAATTTCGGCAATTTTAAATGCACCGATCGCGCGTGGCGCCCATGTTTCGAATCTCCATTGCGTGGGCACGCTGCGCTTTGCCCACCCTACTCACTGCAAAAAATTAACAGTGCAGCATTCAAATTGCCAAAAATCCACTGTGTGGGTGCCGACTCGACCTACAGCGCTTTGCCGCATCTCCAACTCTGGCCATTTCCTTGCGCAGAATGGATGTTGATTTTGTGTTGCACCGTAGGGTGGGCAAAGCTTGCGTGCCC
>CAMCXE010000298.1 GCA_945882995.1 Thalassocella blandensis
GAGGACATTCATTTTTACGTCCCAATGGCGACTCACATGTTCGAAGCCTGACAGAGCTCGCGGCAGAGCATTGTTTAATAGGTGAGATACCATCGTCGACTCACTTAATGCGCTGATAAATTGTGCGCCCTAAACTATTAAAACGGTCGCTAATTTTATGCAAGTTCTCGGAATGCCCGATAAACAGGTGCCCAGTCTCAGTTAGTTGATTGGCATAACGATCAAAAAGCTTTTTCTGCGTGGGCAAGTCAAAGTAGATAACCACATTGCGGCAAAAAATAAAATCAAACAGCCCACTCAGCGGCCATTCGTGCAAAAGATTAAGCGGCTTGAATGAGATAAGTTGTCGCACTTCATCTTTAATTTTCAAACTTTCGCCCGATTTATCAATTTGCAAAAAACGCTGGTACTCTTTAGGCACTGGCTCGCCACGTTCATGCGCATACACACCGGCGCTACCCTTGGCAACGACATTGGTATCCAAGTCAGTGGCCAAAATTTTTACGTCCCAGCTTTTGAGTGCGGGGAAGGTAGCAACCACCATAGCGATAGAATAAGGTTCCTCGCCGGTGGAACAACCCGCAGACCAAATACGTATCTTTTTGGAGACCTTATTTTTTTCGATCAATTGGGGCAGCAACTGCTGCCGCAAAAAATCAAAATGATGATTCTCGCGGAAAAAGGCCGTAAGGTTGGTGGTGATAGAGTTGATAAACTCGGCATGTTCAGCGCAGTGATCCGTATCAATGATGTCGCAGTACTGATTAAAATCATCAAGATTTAACGCGCGCAACCGGCGTGCTAGCCGGCCGTAGATCATATTTTCCTTTAATTCCGAAAGGTGTATTCCGGTCAACCTATAGGCCAGTACTTTTATTTTTTGAAAATTCGCAGAAGTCATCGAGAATTCCCGCTGCTTGGAATGATCAAGTTGGGTCATAGACATAGGAGTCCTTATTAAATCACCTGAATGATGTACAAATTCGGTAAGTATTAGCCGCTTGATTTTTTGCAAGGCGCTGAATACTCGAAAGACTTAGATCCATAATGCGCGCCGCAATTATTCAGGCTCTCAACCTATGAATTCTCTGCAGCCCGTTATTCACACAAAGGCAGCGCTTCCCTGCTCGCCGGATGTTAATTTATCGAAAATATTCAGCACTTTTTCAGCACTTTTTTATTATCTTATGTCATCCCCGCGTAAGCGGGGATCCAGATGGCAACCGCTCTGACGCGATTACGATTTTCAGCTAAATAAAAACCACCTATTTGCCGCTGGATCCCCGCCTACGCGGGGATGACGGGGAAAAATGCTGAATAGTTGCAATTTATCTATCAAAAGCGATCTGTGAAACCGAATGGAAAATTAAAAGTCTTCCCATTCGTCATTGCTAGAAGCAGGCCGTGCTGCCTTAACAGGTTTGCCCTTGATACTGGATGGCCGACGCACTTCCGATTTAACCGCGCGGGGGGATTGATAACTTGCCATCTGGCCAAAACTGAAGAACTCCACAACGGTGTTCATATTATTGGCCTGATCAGCCATAGCTTGCCCCGCTGCTGTAGCCTCTTCCACTAGGGCCGCGTTTTGTTGGGTCATTTCGTCCATTTGGGAAATAGCGGTGTTTACCTGTTCAATTCCGGATGTTTGCTCCCGCGCCGCACTGGCGATATCGCGCATCATGGAACTCACAACTTCCACGGCGGTTACAATTTCACTTAAGGTTTTGCCGGAAGCATTTACCAATTCACGACCGTCTTGCACTTTTGTAACACTGTCACGGATCAACTCTTTAATTTCTTTAGCGGCACCCGCAGAGCGCTGGGCCAAATTACGCACCTCGCCAGCTACCACGGCAAAACCTCTGCCCTGCTCGCCGGCTCTTGCAGCTTCCACGGCAGCATTAAGTGCCAACAGGTTAGTTTGGAAAGCAATTTCGTCGATCACGCTAATGATGTCACTAATCTTTTTGCTCGCCACGTTAATTTCTTCCATGGCCTGCACCGCTTTACTCACCACTTCCCCACCCTGCTTAGCTTTTTGTTGGGCTTGGCTGGCTAGCTCATTGGCTTTTTGCGCGTTTTCGGAGCTTTGTTTTACGGTGGATGTCATTTCTTCCATGCTTGAAGCGGTTTCTTCCAGCGCCGATGCTTGCTCTTCCGTGCGCTGGCTTAAATCCGCATTACCCTGAGCAATTTCATTAGCCGCGGTGCCGATAGCGTTAGAGGAGTGCCGAATTTTACTGATAATTTCGGTGAGTTTATCAGCGGTTATATTGGCGTCGGTTTTAAGTTGCCCGAAGGAGCCTAAATAATCACGGCTAATACGCTCCGACAAATCGCCCTTAGACATAGCACCCAGCATGCGCAAAATATCATTAAGCGCCACTTCCACCGTGCTGGTCAGTCTGTTCAAGCCGCCGCTGATGCTGGCAAAAAATCCATCTTTGCCATCCATACGAATCTGTTTAGTAAAATCGCCAGCCGAGGCTGCTTCAATCATGGTGTCGATTTCTTTTTCTATGGCAGCTTCGGCAGTTCGATCGGCCCATTCCACCACCGTACCAAGACGCACACCATCAACCACAATAGGATTGGCGATAACGGTGAAGGTCCTACCCGCAACTTCAGCCTTGCCATGATAGGTGGTTTTAATTTGAGAGATTAGGTTGCGTTGGTGCGACGGATTTTTGTGGAACATATCCATATTTTTGCCGTGTAGACGCGAGGCATCAAAACCCGGCATTACCTTGCGGAGGTCCGACTCGGCATTTTTCATCATAGTACTGACGGCATCATTCAAATAGATAATATTGGCATCGTTATCGGCGATCATGACATTCGTGGTGACATTATCGAGCGCTTGCTTGACCCGCGCATTCTCATCCGCTAAGCGTTTTTCTTCGGCTTCCTTCGCTAGGCGGTCGGTTTTATCCTCCCACTCCACCAAGGTGCCAAGGCGTGTGCCTTTTTGGTCCAGCCAGGGTGTAGCAATCAACCCAAAGGTTAATCCGGCTACTTTTATTTGTGTGGTATAGGGCTGGGTGAGGGTACTCAATAATTTACGTTGGTGAGAGGGTGACCCATGAAAACTATCTACATTGCTGCCAATCAAATTGGATACGGAAAAATCGCGCAGCGCGGTTTGCAACTGACGCTCTCGCTCCTTGAGCATGGCGGTAACGGTCTCATTCATATACACGATATTGAGATCGTTATCCGCCAACATCACATTGGCCTGGCAAGATTTCATGGCGCTAGCGATATTCGCATTGGCGCGATTTTCGGTGATATCTGTTGCAAATTTTATGACTTTGTAGACACGCCCTTGATCGTCTCGCAATGGGTTGTAGGAGGCTTGAATCCAAATGATTTTGCCATTTTTACCAATGCGCTTAAACTCGCGCACCTGCGCCTCACCAGAACTCAAACGATTCCAAAACTGGCTGTATTCGTGCGAATTCGTTTCATTTTGATCCACAAACATGCTGTGGTGTCGACCCTGAATTTCCATGAGGTCGTAACCCAGCGCACGGCAAAAATTGTTATTGGCGTGCAAAATGGTGCCATCCGGCGTGAATTCAATAACCGCCTGGGTGGCACTTACCGCTTCAAAAATTTTTGACAGTT
>CAMCXE010000299.1 GCA_945882995.1 Thalassocella blandensis
GCGGTTATAGGCTTGCTGAAATTTACGGGTTTCGGTAGAGTTCATGGGCTTTCCTCATCTAGGTAAACGCGCCACCGATCGATGGCGCTGAGGAAAGTGTTGGCTATGGGGGTTCAGTTTGCCGCGAAGCGGCTTTGTTCAACAAGTCGAAAGAAAGTCTACGCATGTTGAATCAATCACCATTGGGTGGCTATTGTATTTATTGCTCATAAATAACGAGAAATGCACCCAGCAAGTTGCTCAAAGTCGTTCCCCGCTTCGCTCGTCACTGGACAGCTCAACGACATTGGCCGCACCACCACCTGCAAGGCATCCGTTGCCTCATTGATCAGCGCTATCCTCCAGATCGCCTTTCGAATCGCATCACCCCCGCTCCACGAGCAAGCTCAACAATTTTCATCGCCCTACATATTAGATGTTGCTAATTTATATTTTACTAATATACTAAACCCTAACAGCTCGGAGAATTGTTGGAATGGCCCAGACTTCTGAATCCATGTTAGATCACGCCACGGCGGCAGCCGCGCTGCTTAAAGCCATGGCCAATGAAAATCGCCTGATGATTTTGTGCTCGCTGCTGGGCGGTGAGCTGTCGGTGGGTGAGCTGAATGCGCGTGTGCCCTTAAGCCAGTCAGCCCTTTCCCAGCACCTGGCGGCATTGCGAGAGGCTGGCTTGGTGGCGGCGCGCAAGGAGGCCCAAAGCGTGATTTACCGCGTTTCCGGCGAAGCCGCTACCCAGATTATTCGTGTTCTACAGCAAATTTATTGCCCCAACTTACCCTCCGAGGATTAGTGTTATGACATTTTTACGCCAACACCCCAGCGTTGTTTTTGCCGACCAAACGCCAGCCGACCACTGTGTGCTTGATGTACGCACTCGGCCAGAAGTTGAGGCTCAGGCGTTGGCGGATTGTCTGCATATCCCCTTGCAAGAACTCTCCGTGGAAAAATTACAGGCAGTTTTGACCCAGAAGGGGCTAGAGCCAGACATTCTGTACCTGCTGTGTCAAAGCGGTAAACGTGCCGAGGCCGCGGCGCAATTGCTCAGCGGTGCCCTTGGCTGCCGATTGTGTATTCTGGAGGGCGGCGTGAATGCGGCGGTGGCTAGCGGTATTCCTCTGCTGCCACGCCAAAGCCAGCGCACTGTCATTTCGTTGGAGCGGCAAGTGCGCATCGCGGCGGGTTTCCTTGCAGTACTTGGCGTGGTGTTGGGCACCTTTGTCCATCCAGGCTTTTATGGGGTGAGCGCATTGGTGGGGGCCGGCCTGATGATGGCGGGCATCACGGATAGCTGCCTATTGGGCATGCTCATGGCTCGCATGACTTGGAATCGCTAATTTATGTTACTGGCTATTGGGGTGCTGATCGGCGTGGTGTTGGGGCTGACGGGGGCGGGTGGTTCCGTTTTTGCCGTACCACTTCTTATGTTATTGGGTGGACTCTCGTTCAGTGAATCTACGGCCATTTCACTAGGTACGGTGGCCCTTGCTACCGCCTATGGCACTCTGCGCAATAGCCGGCGAGGGCCAATGTTGTGGCGGCCTGCGTTGCTGCTGGGCGCCGCGGGTATGCTTACCGCGCCACTGGGCAAATGGCTGGCGAACCAGCTGCCAGCCGCTTGGGTGCTGATGGGGTTTAGCGTGCTGGCACTGGTTATTGCTTGGCGCATGTGGCGTAGCGCTACCCATATGCCGGAAGCCGCTAGTGTGGTGCGTGGGAGCAATTTGGCCTTAACCCTGCCACCCGACCTTTTATGCCGCCTTAGTCAGTCCGGCCGTTTTGAAATGCGCCCGCGCTGCCTGAGCGCACTCTTGGCGGGTGGCGCCTTAGTGGGCGTATTGTCCGGGTTGTTTGGGGTGGGCGGGGGCTTTTTAATTGTTCCACTGCTGTTGGCGCTCAGCCCCATCAGCATGGCCCAAGCGGTTAACGCCTCGCTCCTAATCATCACCCTAGTCAGCGGGGTGGGGTTCGCCAGCCATAGCCTGCAGGGCGGCCTGCCTGCGCTAAACCTGCTGTTCCAAGTGGGGGTGGGCGGGATTGTGGGTATGTTTATTGGCCAGTTGAGTAGCCGTTTTATCGCCGGCCCCATGCTCCAAAAAATCTTTGCGGGCTGTTTGTTGATTACAGCAATCGTATTGCAACTGTTCACCCACTAACGTTAAGCGAGGCGACTATGATTTTCCGTCAATTTTTTGAACGCGAATCCAGCACCTATACCTACCTGATCGGCTGTGAAACCAGCCGGCAGGCATTATTAATCGACCCAGTAGCGGAGCAGGCTACAGCCTACCTAACGCTGCTGTGCGAACTCAACCTGCAGTTAGCCTTAGTGTTGGATACACACACGCACGCGGACCACATAACCGGTGCCGGCAAGCTGCGCGAGGCTACGGGATGCACCACCTATTTGGGCGAGCAGGCTAACTCGGCCTGTGCCAGCCAAGCACTCTGTGACGGCCAGCAGATTAGCCTCGGTGAGCTCCGCATAGAGGTACTCTACACGCCAGGTCACACCGATGACTCCTACAGTTTTGTCCTGCGCGATGGGGCTAAAACCTTGGCTTTTACGGGCGACACTTTGTTAATTCGCGGCACTGGACGCACCGATTTCCAAAATGGTAACTCGCACCAGCAATTTCACAGCCTGCAAAAATTGTTAGCGCTACCGGGTGACACCTTGGTCTACCCCGGCCATGATTATCGCGGGCAAACCCAAAGCACCATCAGTGAAGAACAGCAGCATAATCCTCGGCTGCAATTTGCTACGCCAGAACAATATGCAGAGTTCATGGCGCAGCTTAATTTACCCAACCCTAAACTGATGGACATTGCCGTGCCCGCCAACCGGGCTTGCGGAAATCTAACGGTGTGAGCCTGTGATGTGAGGGTGGCTGCCACTAGTCGGTAAATACCCTAGGCGTCTGCTGATGGCCGCTAGGTTGGAAAAATCTCCCGCTCCTCACGACTGACTAAGATCGCCGAGCGATAGGCCTGGCGGCCATATTTGATCATCATCTCAAAATCGGCCAAGGGCACCGGCACATACACATTGTCCAGCTCGCTTTGCCATTGTTCTTTGTCCACATCTGGGTCATTGATGTAGGCATAGTCGTTGTCCATATGCACCAGCCATACCCAATGGGGCTCTTTACTGCGGTTAAAGCGGTAAGTGCTGATCAGCAAAATAATGGCAAAACCGGCAGTTATAGCCGCCCTGATCGGCTCCAAACGGTTGGGGAACACCTTTAAAGGCATTCCTTGTGCCTCTGCGCGCCTCATGAAATCTTGATGAATCAGTTCAATAATGTGTTTTTTCTCAACCCCGCGTACACTGGCAATGAACGGTGCTTCGCGGGACGACAACCACACTTGCACATGATAGCCTCGTTGCTTAGCGCTAAGCGCGAGCCCCAGTGGCGAGGTGCCACCGTGACCACGCGTCATGAAAATAGTGGTGGCTTCGCGCCATAGGTTCAGCTCCTCAATTTGCGTCATGGGCGCTGCGGGGTTCAGGTGCTTAAGGGCCATCATTAGGGCCGCTGGCCCACAGGTAAAATCGGTGGTCTGGGCAAAATGTGGCACCTGTGCGGG
>CAMCXE010000300.1 GCA_945882995.1 Thalassocella blandensis
AGCGGCCTTTTAACCTAGAAACTTCAGTTGGACGCCAAAAAGTCGTGTAATCCATGAGTGTGATTAGTGAAAGTTAAATTTTGCTAGGCGCTACTCGGGGGTTGCGAAGACTTTGGTGAACCCACTGCGGTTTCTAGGTTTAAGTGGAGTAGAGGTGGATATGGCACAAATCGAGATCATAGTGGGCACGGTAACCGGCACCGCACACCGCGTGGCTCAATGCTTGGCCACACGTTTAGCCCAGCTAGGTCATTCCTGCCTGTTCAACTTAAGCGGCGCGGCACCCAATGCCGAGAGCGTCTGGCTGATCTGCAGCTCCAATACCGGCTGCGGTGACCTACCCGCCAACATCCAGCCCTTCTACGCCTATCTGCTCAACCAAAGCGCCTATTTGGGCGGTGTGCGTTACGCTCAGGTCAACCTAGGTGACAGCTGCTACCCCGCCTTCGGCGCCGCCGGCGCGAGTTTGGAAACAGCACTGCAAGACTTAGGCGCCAAACCCTTGTGCGCCATGTTAACCCTCGACGCCGTCTACACCCACACGCCTGAACCTGCAGCCCTAAACTGGCTAGCCACATGGGAAACGCAACTATGACCAACCCGCAACGCAAAACCATTGGACTGTTTTACGGCAGCTCCACCTGCTACACCGAAATGGCTGGCGAAAAAATTCGCCAGCATATTGGTGAGCAGCACCTCGACTTTTTTAATATCGCCACACAGCCCATTATCGAGGCGCAATTTTACGATTATTTAATTTTTGGTATCCCCACGTGGGATTACGGCGAATTACAAGAAGACTGGGAAGATATTTGGCCAGAATTAGAAGAGCTGAATTTAACTGGGAAAAAAGTGGCGCTTTACGGACTGGGCGATCAAATTGGCTACCCTGAATGGTTTTTGGATGCCCTGGGGTATTTACATGCGCAACTGAGTAAACGCGGCGCAACGTTTTATGGTTACTGGCCCAACACTGACTACAGCTTTGAACAGTCCCAGGGCCTAACACCCGATGGCACACATTTTTTAGGCCTAGCTTTAGATGATGAAAATCAAAGCCATCTCAGCGCCGAGCGCATTAGCCGTTGGTGCGACCAATTAATGATTGACTGGAATTTACTGCGTTGATCAATTCCGAGGACAGCGACGCATCACCCACATGCGCACAACTGGAATGGGACGCACAAGGGCAACCGATTTCCACACAGTTTAGCGATGTCTATTTTTCCAAAAGCCACGGACTGAACGAATCGCGCTATGTGTTTTTAGAACATAACAATTTAGCGGAACGTTTTGCGTCACTGGCAGCGCGCCAACAATTCATAATTGGCGAAACCGGCTTTGGTACTGGTTTGAATTTTCTAGCCTGCTGGCAACTCTGGTTAAATACCGCACCGCCTGATGCCCGCCTGCATTTTATTTCCGTGGAAAAATATCCGCTGCACAAAAACGACATGCACAAGGCGTTGCAGCTGTGGCCGGAACTCCGCGAACTGGCTACAGCCTTGCTGGATGCGTACCCGGCAATGCCCGCCACTGATTTTATAAGGCTTAATTTCGGCGCCCAGGTAAGCCTAACACTCATTTTGCAGGAAGCCACTAGCGGCTTTAAAAGCCTTTTGGTGCAGGCTGAAGCGGCCCCTGCAGTGGCGCAACAACTCAATCAAAAAAACCTGCACGCTGGCGGGCCAGTCTGGGCGGTAGACGCATGGTTTTTAGACGGTTTCGCCCCAGCCAAAAACCCCGACATGTGGCACAGCGAATTATTTTATACCCTAGCGCGCCTTAGCAAATCGGGCACCAGTTTCGCCACATTTACCGCCGCCGCCGTGGTAAAAAACGGCCTGAACGCTGCAGGATTTTCTTGGCAAAAAGTGCCGGGCTTTGGCCGCAAACGCCACATGCTAAAAGGCGAATTACAAGCGCTGAGCAGCTTAACCCCAGCCCGCCGTCGCGCCCCAAGCGCGTGGCATTTAATGCATCAGCCGCACCCATCTAGCCCACATATCGCCATTATTGGCGCCGGTTTAGCGGGTGCACATACGGCGGCGGCACTGGCCAAAAAAGGCCAAAAAGTGGCCGTATTTGAACGCGGTACAGTAGGCCAAGGCGGCTCCGGAAACCCACAAGGCGTGGTATATGCCAAGTTATCGCACAAACCCGAAGCCTTTGCTGATATTAATTTTGCCGCATTTTTATTTGCCTGCCATTTTTATCAGCGGGAAAATCACTTCACTAAATTGGGCGGCGCTTGTGGTGTGTTACAACTCGCCACACCGAAACAACAATCACAGTTCGCACAAATTGCGCAACACTACCAGCAGGCCACCGATTTTGTGCGCTGGTGCACGCCAACACAAGCTAGCGCCATTGCAGGAATTAGCATTGAGCACCCAGCGCTATTTTTCCCGCAAACGGGCTGGCTGAACCCGCCGGCCTTATGTCGGGAATTACTCAACCATCCCAATATTCAACTGCATGAATACTGCGAGATTACTGGCCTCACCCAAACTCAAACAGGATGGCAATTACACGGAGCGCCTTCAACACACTCGAATTTTTCGCATGTCATTCTGGCCTGCGCCGAACATACCCAACATTTTCCACAATCCGCCGCCATCACCAGTAAAGCTATTCGCGGGCAAATTACCCTCATCAAGCCCAACGCAGAGTCTGCGCGACTCAACACCGTAATTTGTGGCGAGGGCTACATAGCACCGGCCAGCCGCGGCAAACAGTGTATTGGCGCCACGTTTAACCCCAACAGCAACAGCCAAGCCATTTTGCCGCAGGACCGCGCAAAAAATTTGGCGCAGGCGGCACAACTGTCGCCGGATTTAATATCGCTGGAAGCCATTGGTGACCGCGCCGCGCTGCGCAATGTCACACCCGATTATTTACCCATTATTGGCCCTGTGGCGCAGGCCACAGACTTCACCCAATCCTTTGCGGCGCTGCGCACCAATTTAAAAGCCAGCATCGATTGCCCTGCGCCCTACTACCCCAACCTATACGTGAATTTAGGCCATGGTTCCCGCGGCCTAACCTACACGCCCCTCTGCGCAGAAATCCTGTGTAATCTCATTATGGGAGAGCCCCTAGCCGTCAGCAATGCCATGTTTTTGCAGCTACATGCGGCTAGATTTTTGGTGCGGGATTTGGCAAGAGGTAGAATTTGAGCCGCTGGTCGCTGGTCGCTGAGTTTAAATGTGCGCCACCAACCAATCACCCCGAATAATATTTCGCACGAATTACTCCATAGCACATCCATCTAAAAATAGACTAACCTCACGCCACCCTTGTCATTACCGCTACGCAACACCTAGCGGCGGTATCGCTAAATTCATGGAGAAAACTCCACACCTTACCGCTCCGTGAATAATAAAAAAATAAGTTGGCGCGATGACAAATACTATTATCCTACCCCCCCCACCCCAATGTCATTAAGTTAAGCCCTACCGCGCTCGTTTTGCACTGATATAGAAGCGTATTTTTCGAATTTTGGCATTGGATCTAACGAAGGATCGGCCGGGCCTTACGGCGCACACCGTATCAAGCAGCAAGGCGATATAGTGTTCAAA
>CAMCXE010000301.1 GCA_945882995.1 Thalassocella blandensis
TAGGCTTTGCGCCAGAATTGTGATCCAATCACAAATCTCGGCTAGTATGGCTGTAGATTCTTTGGCTTTCATTTGTCCTCCAGAATAGTTGTCGAAAACTTTCTGAAGGACGTGCCCTGAATAACATTTTTTAAAATGTTATTCAGGGCGCGAAATTTTTTTGGCCACCATTGTCAAGCATTATTTTAAATTTTTTTCGGGTTTGAGACTCTAATCTCTAGGTTGGTTACATGAATGTGGTAAATGGCTCCCATAAAGTCGGAACCAGATATTTCGGGGCGAAAGTCTTTATTTACAATATAGAGGTTTAGATAAATGTCTTCAGAATTTTCCACTGGCTGAACACTTTCGATTGCGGATTTAACGCCAGCTAAGTTAGTGAGTTCAAAAGTCTCTGATTCAACTATGTATGTTGGATAGGAAGAAAATTCAGAGTGGCGCAAGGAGTGGGCTCGATCTGCCATTTCTGGTATGGACGCTAAGTAGGATTCAGCGTCATCTTTTGAAATGAAAATGCCGGAAATCCATTTTCTCTGATTTTTTACCGATTCGATAAAGTACATTTTTTCCTCAAGTAAACAGCATTAATATTGGTGAGTGATTCGCGGCGCTGCTGGTAATTTAGGCTGGTGAGTTTTAGAAAAAACCCCTTAACCCCATAAACCCCAAACTCATCAAACCAGCGGTTATGAGGGTTAAGGCGGGCCCGCGCCATGGGGTGGGTGCATCGGCTAGGGCTAGTCGCTCGTTAAAATCTGCCCAGACGATGAGCAGCGCACTAAAACCCAATCCCACCGCTACGAGAATTAAACTGATTTGCCACACCGAGGAGGCGGTTGTTGCGCTAAGGCTTAGGCTGGTTAGCGCTAGGGTGTTCACTATGCTCAGCGGTAAAAAACTTCTCATCACCAAGTTGCAGGAATCAACAAAAAAGCCTTTAACCATTAACCCTTGTAGCAATAATGGCCCCCCGCCATGCAGCAGCGCGGCTAACCCCAGTAATACCAAGGGGCTAAAAAATTCCCAAGCCTGCGGGAATACATTGCTGCGGGATAGGCCATAACCCATTAAACCCACCGGCAAACTAATAGCTGTAGCCCAAATGCCCAAGGCTACGGCCAAGCGCGTTTTGTTGATGGTGAGGTTGCCGCTAAATTTCACGGCGTATTGCGTGACAATAAAATTATTCACCAAGGCCAAGCTAATTAATAGGGTGAAAAACTCCTTGTGCATAGCGGCGCCCTCTTGGTTAATTTTACATTACGCGCATGCCGGGTTCGGCGCCGGCGTGGGGTTCGAGGAGGAAAATATCTTTACCCCCGGGGCCCGCGGCCAGCACCATGCCTTCGCTCATGCCGAATTTCATTTTGCGCGGCGCTAAGTTAGCCACCAGCAGCGTGTGTTTACCAATTAAATCCTGCGGCTGGTAGGCGCTTTTAATGCCGGAAAATACCGTGCGACTGGTGCCGCCTAAATCCAGCGTTAAACGCAATAATTTGTCGGAGCCTTCCACCTGTTCCGCGTGGGCAATTAACGCAATGCGTAAATCCACTTTAGCGAAATCGTTAAAATCAATTTGCGGCGCAATAGGGTCTTTGCCTAACCAACCAGTGGCAGCGGGTGCTGCTGCTTCTGGCGCGGCGCTGGGCTCAGGCTCTTTGCCGGCTTCAATCATGGCGTGCACTTTGTCTAATTCTACGCGCTGCATTAAAGGCTTAAAGGCTGCAAGGTTATGGTTGGCTAAATATTGCGGTGCGGTTTGCCAGTTTAGTTGGGTATTTAAAAAGGCTTCGGCTTGTTCGCAGGTGCTTGGCAACACGGGTTTTAAATAGGTGATGATGGCGGCGAATAAGTTAATACCCAAGCTGCACACGTTCACTACGTCTTGCTCGCGGCCTTCTTGCTTGGCCATAGTCCAAGGTGCGGCGGCGGCAATATATTCGTTGGCAGCATCGGCCAGCGCCATAATTTCGCGCATGGCTTTGCCGAATTCCCGCTCTTCATAACATTGCGCAATGCTTTCGCTGGCGGCGGTTGCGGTGTGCCAGAGCTCGGCGTTCACCGGCGCGGCATTTAATTGGCCGGCATTGAATTTGTGTAAAAACCCAGCGCAGCGGCTGGCAATGTTCACTACCTTGCCCACCAAGTCGGAATTTACCCGCGCTACAAAATCTTCTAAGTTTAAATCCAAGTCGTCCACGCCGGCGGTGAGCTTAGAGGCATAGTAATAGCGCAGATATTCAGGGTTTAAATGTTCTAAATAGGTTTTGGCGTTCACAAAGGTGCCGCGGGATTTGCTCATTTTCTTGCCGTCCACGGTTAAAAACCCGTGCGCAAATACTTTGGTCGGTGTGCGGAATTGGGCGGAGCTGAGCATGGCGGGCCAAAATAAGGCGTGGAAGTTAATAATATCTTTGCCAATAAAATGGTATAGCTCCGCGCTGGAGCCAACTTGCCAAAAGGCATCAAAATCTAACCCGTTTTGCTCGCAATAAAACTTGTGGCTGGCCATGTAGCCGATGGGGGCGTCTAGCCATACGTAAAAATATTTGCCCGATTCACCGGGAATTTCAAAACCAAAATAAGGCGCATCGCGGGAGATATCCCACTCTTGTAAACCACCCTCTACCCACTCGGCCAATTTATTGGCCACTTCCGTTTGCAAGTGGCCGGCGCGGGTCCAGCTTTGTAAAAACGCCGTAAATTCCGGCAGTTTAAAAAACAGGTGTTTGGATTCTTTCGCTATGGGCGTAGCGCCGGAGTACGCGGAGATGGGGTTAATTAATTCCATAGGCGCATAGGTGGCGCCACAGGCTTCGCAATTGTCGCCGTATTGGTCGGCGGTTTTACATTTGGGGCAGGTGCCTTTTATGTAGCGGTCGGCTAAAAACAATTCTTTTACCGGGTCAAAGGCTTGCACAATGGTACGCTCGGCAATGTGGCCGTTGGCTTTTAGGCGGTTGTAAATCAATTCGGCAAAATAGCGGTTTTCCGCCGAATGGGTGGAATGGTAGTGATCAAAGCCAATATTAAAACCGGCAAAATCCGCCATGTGTTCGGTTTTAACGCGGGCTATTTGTTCCTCGGCGGTAATGCCAAGTTTTTCAGCGGCCAACATAATGGCCGTGCCATGAGCGTCATCGGCGCACACATAGGTACAGTGATTGCCGCGCAGCTTTTGAAACCGCACCCAAATATCGGTTTGAATCGTTTCCACCATATGGCCTAAATGAATGGAGCCATTGGCGTAGGGCAGGGCACTGGTAACCAAAATAGTACGTGGAGTCATGGGTAAATTGTCGGTATTAGAATAGTGGGTTATGCCGCTGGCGGGCAGCACAATTGGGCCCGCGACTATACCAGCTTGACCCTGCTGGGTCATGTTGACGAGGGTGAAAGCCAAACCCCCTCCCAGCCCAATGTCATTAAGTTAAGAAAAATCCCTTTTAAAAACAGCACACTAAAGGCATAATCCACACCAGACTTTATTGGAGCCCCCCCATGAACTGTACACAAACCGCCCCAAATTGTACAAAATTTGTACAGCTGCCTAGCTCAC
>CAMCXE010000302.1 GCA_945882995.1 Thalassocella blandensis
ACCGTACGCCTTCAGGAAGTCGACCAGACCGAACCCCTTCTGGAACTGGATTTTGTTACGAGCCATAAATTACCCCTTGCGAGAATGCTGCTTATGCTGGTTAAATATACAGCATTGTGCGGCTTAGGGATAGTGGTAATTAGGAAAAACAATGTGTGGGTGGGCACTTATGGCGGCGGGCTAAATAAATTAGGGCCAACGCGGGAGCGTTTTGAGCGTTTTGCGTATGAACCGAATGTGAAGAGCGACGTGGTGTGGGTTATCCGCGAAGATTCTGCCGGCATTATTTGGGTTGGGGATGGCTCTGCGCTGAATCGCCTAGATCCCGCAACCGGGCGCATGGTTCGCTATAGCTATCACGTAAACGACCCCAGCACGCCCGGCAACCATGTGGTGACCGCGTTAACCTATGACCGCGCGGGGGATTTGTGGATTGGCTACTTCCCCTCGGGGGTGGACCGCATTGACAGCCAAGGCTCGGTGTTTAGGCAATACACCTATGACCCCGCTAATACCGCCAGCCTAACCGATGGTGGCGTTTTATCCACCCTCGAAGACGACCTAGGAAATTTTTGGGTGGGCACAGGCTATGGTTTGAGTTACCTAGACCGCGAAAGCCAAGTTTTTACGCGTTACCTGCAAGATGTCAACCGACCTGACGGGGTGAGCGGCACCACGGTGTTGTCACTCGCTAAAGATAGCTTTAACAATCTTTGGATGGGTATTTTTGCCGGAGGCGTTAATAAAATGGATTTGCGCACAGGAAAACTCGCCAACTATCGTCCGGTGCCGGGGGACCCAACGAGCCTAATGGGAAAGGAGCCGCGAGCGGTTCTTGAAGACAGCCGTAAAACGGTGTGGATTTTTACCGAGGAGGGGGTTAATCGCTTCAATGCCGATAAGAATAATTTCACCCGCTTTTTACCCCAGTTGGCGCAGTTGGATGGAGGCAATGTGTTGTACACGCGCTGCGCACTCGAGGATTCGAAGCACAATTTGTGGGTGGGTGCGGCCAATGGCCTTTACCTTTTTGACCGGGAAAGTGGAAATTTTCGACGCTATCAACATGTTGCCGGTGACATCCACAGTTTGAGCCATGATCAGGTGATGGCACTGTTTGAGGATAGCCGCGGCAATTTTTGGGTGGGCACTCAAGGCGGCGGACTGAACTTATTTAATCGAGACACTCATCAGTTTACGGCCTATACCAGCCGCGAAGGCTTGGCTGACGATGTGGTTTCCAGCATTGTAGAGGACAACCAAGGCAACCTTTGGCTGACCACTCATCATGGTCTATCGCGCTTTAATCCACACACCAAAACCTTCCGCAATTTTGATCGCCGCCACGGCTTGACCAGCAATTTATTCAACGGCAATACCGCGCTCAAAACCCGTCGCGGAGAATTTTTAATGGGAAGTAGCAAAAGCTTAATTTTAATTGATCCGGCTGCGCTTACGCCCAATACGTACGTGCCACCGGTAGTTATTTCCGATTTTCAAATATTTAACAAGCCCGTAGCGCTGGGTTCGCCAGACGCCGTTTTGCAAAAGCAAATCAGTCAGACCGATAGTGTCAATTTAAGTTATCGAGATGCTGTTTTTTCAGTGGGGTTTGTGGCGCTTAATTTTCGTTACTCAGAAGAAAATCAATACGCATTTCGTTTAGATAATTTCGATAAAGATTGGAATCTGGTGGGGGGGAAGCGTAGCGCCACCTATACCAATTTAGATCCCGGTGATTATGTTTTTCACGTTAAGGCGGCCAATAACGAAGGCGTCTGGAATGAAGCTGGGGCAAGTCTTCATATTCACATTATGCCGCCCTATTGGCGAACCTATTGGGCTTACGCCGGCTATTGTATTGCGTCTGTCTCAATATTGTTGTTTTTGATAAATTTCCACCTTAAGCGCCAAGAGCTGGCGCGCGGCAGGCTGTTGAATAAGCGCCTGCAGGATCTTGATAAAATGAAGGATGAATTTTTGGCAAACACCTCTCACGAATTGCGCACACCGCTCAATGGAATTATTGGATTGTCTGAATCTTTGTTGGATGGCGTAGACGGTCCTTTGGATGAGCCTGTGCGGCAACATATTGAGATGATAGCCTTCAGCGGTAAGCGATTGGCGAATCTGGTTAATGATATTCTCGATTTTTCAAAATTAAAAAATCACTCGCTGCAGTTGAATACTCGGCCCCTTCAGGTGCGGTCATTCGTGGACATGATGCTGCGCCTGGTCGCCCCACTGTCGAGTGGTAAGGCGCTAGAGCTGCGCAATAACACTCTAGACGAGCTGCCTTACGTGATGGCGGATGCAGAGCGTTTACAGCAGATTTTTTATAACCTGTTGGGTAATGCGATTAAATTTACGGCGCGTGGCAGTATTGACGTTGATGCAGAATTGGTTGGTGGCACCGTTATAATAAAAATACGGGATACGGGAATTGGTATTCCTGCAGATCAAATAGACAGAATATTTGACTCTTTTGAGCAGGTGGATAGCGCCGCGCATCGACAGTATGGCGGTACTGGTTTGGGCTTGGCTGTGACTAAACGCTTAGTGGAATTGCATGGTGGTGTGCTGCGTGTGCAGTCCACATTAGGTGAAGGCTCCACTTTTGTGTTTGATTTACCGGTCGCTACGGATATGCTGCCCTAGCTAAATAGTTTTCACCTGACTGTTAATCGCGATCTTATTTGCTGGTGTTGATTGATTGATTGGTAGGCGTTGCGTGCGGCCGTGTTGTTAGCAAGCGGTACCTAGCGCTGCGGTAACTGGTCGGTATGAGTAGCCGTGCGCAAGGCTGCTTTGCCGTTAATGTGCTTTACACGAGAAATTCATGGCTCTGTCCTCCACAATTTTTAAAGTAGATCTAGCGATAAACGACGCTGACCGTAATTATTACGATCAAAAAAGCCTTACGCTTGCGCGGCACCCGTCCGAAACGGACGAGCGCATGATGTTGCGCATATTAATATTTGCACTCTTGGCTAGTCCTTCGTTGGAATTAACCAAGGGCTTGTCCAGCGACGAGGTGCCCGATTTGTGGGAAAAAAACCTGCGCGATGAAATTGAGCTCTGGGTAGACTTGGGCCAGCCGGATGAAAAACGCATTCGCAAGGCGTGCGGCCGCTCCGCTCGGGTTTTGGTGGTTGCCTATGGCAATAAAGCGCCTGAGCTCTGGTGGGCGCAGAATCAGGGTAAATTGCAGCGTTTTGATAAATTGGCCGTGTGGATGATTGCGGGTGATGTACTGGAAGCCTTAACCGCAATGGTTGCTCGGCATATGAAATTGGTTGTAACCGTCAGCGATAGCCTGGTCTGGGTGTCGGATGATCAGCAGAACATTGAGCTAACACCGGCTATTTGGAAGTCGTGGCCCCCTGCCAATTGAGCCTCCCCTAGCTGTGTTGTGGTTTTAATCATTTTTGTGTCTAGTTCATTTTTTGTAACTATTCAGCATATTTCCCCGTCATCCCCGCGCAGGCGGGGATCCAGCGGTCAATAGACGGTTTTTACTTGAGTGAATATCGTGATAGCGTCGGAGCAGTT
>CAMCXE010000303.1 GCA_945882995.1 Thalassocella blandensis
GGCGGCCAAGAGACGTGATGGCAAATTGTTTACAGGCTTCTCACCGGCGATTAGCAACAAGGCGAAGAAAGCCATAGTGCGCAAGATGCGGGACTGGCAAGTACATAAGTTGGCGACAGAAACGATAGTGGGATTAAGCAAGCGGTTCAACGCTCAGATTCGTGGGTGGCTGAATTATTATGGCGCATTCTATCCATCGGCTTTATCGCACCTTCTGTACACACTGGATCTGAGGCTCATTAATTGGGCGCGCAGTAAGTATCGCAAACAATCGGATCATTTTATGCGCGCGGTAAAGTGGTTGGGTAACGTGAAAAAGCGTTGTCCAAGATTGTTTGCACACTGGGCATTCACGAGTTCATAGACTGAATATCAAGAGCCGTATGAAGTGAGAGCTTCACGTACGGTTCTGTGAGAGGCTAGAGGGGAAGCTCCTTTGGCCTACTCGACCAGACTCCATTGATGTCACTTTTCCATTGATATCACTTTTATTTCCTTTTTTCCATTTTGTCACTAGGTTCAAACTCGCTAACGAGTAACCCGCATTAATATAGCCACTCTTCGTAGGGCACCGCCTTGGCGCGCCGGCCCGATTATACCGACACTCCGCAAGCGGCGCACTAAAGTGCGCCCTACGAAAATGCCAGATTTTTGAGCGTGTTACGCGTTGAAGGTAATGTCCCCGGTGGCTTGTGTGTCATGCATGGGCCGAGGGCGCTAAGTGGCTGACTATAGGGAATCTTCCCTTCCTGCACAAGCCGCCAAACCCGCATGCAGCCGCAGCAAAAAGTGGGGGAGTATGCCGATGCGGCAGATATATTGTTCACACAGACACTAACTGCAAATTACGGCGCAGCAAGATGACTAACGAGCCCGCTCACATACCGATGTATCCAACCCCAAGACGCTGCCGTGAAAATCTCGCGAATTATTAAGCACTAGCCACCATCTTAACCCCGCCAATCAACAACACCAATGCCAACAACCGTTGAATACTCGGATTGCCTAAACGTTTGCTGCCAAATTCCGCGCCGATAAAGCCGCCCACTACGGCTGCCACTGCCCAATAATAAATTCCCGTGGGTAGTGTTGGGGCTACGGTTATTAAGCCTAATAAACCGGCGATGGAATTGACCAGAATAAATGCGGCGGCTACGCCGGATATGACTTTTACTGGGGCCCAGCGCAGCATGAGCATTAATGGACTTAAAAATATGCCGCCGCCTACGCCGGTTAAGCCAGACAAAAAACCAAGCGCCGCCCCCGCGCACAATAAAACGATTAACGGCGGCGGTGCGAACGCGGTTGCGGTGCTGGCTTTATGTGCTGTAAAAAAAGAATAGGCGGCGGCGTAAATTAATACGGCGCCGACTATGGGTTTGTAAATATGGTTGGGTAGGCTCATGCCACCACCGATATAGGCCAGTGGTATAGAGCCAATTACTAACGGCAAAAACAATTTCCAGGCAAATGCGCCTACACGGTAATATTTTATGCAGGCTATTGAAGCCACAAGAATATTTAAAATGAGCGCTGTTGGCTTCATGGTAGCGGGGGCCACGCCCATTAATGCCATTGCCGCTAGATAACCTGATGCACCGGCATGCCCTACGGAGGCATAGAGTGTGGCGGCTAAAAAAATTAACCCGGTTAGGATTAGGATTTCGTTACTCATGGTGTGGCTAATTCCCTGCCGCCAAAAGGCCGGCCTGATGCTGGATGTACTGCAATTGCGCTGGTATTTGTAAGGCTTTAGGGCGAACGCTGCGCACCATGGAAATAACTTCGTCTAGCCCTATGCCCATTTCCAGCAGTAGTTTTGCAGCAACAAGGCCTGTGCGCCCTGTTCCGCCTTTGCAATGTATGGCCAGATGTTTGCCGCTTTTTAGCAATGCGTGTAGTTGTTCATGACAGGCTTGCCACGCATTGGCGAATTCGCTGGTGGGTACGTTATCGTCTTCGATGGGTAAATGAAACCACTGGAGACCGAGTTGTGCGCAGTGGTCTGGCATGGCTGTAACTTGGTTGCGCTGCATTTCTGCGGCTGGCATTAGGGTAACTATTGCGCAGGCTCCGGCGTTGGCTAATTGTTGTAGGGAGGTGGGGAGATCGGCGATTTGGGTGCCTGGGCAGGGAGTGAATAATATAGTGCCGAAATCTGGGGCTATTGTTAGTGGGGAAAATGGGTGGATTTGAGTCATGTGGTTTATGGGCTCGTGAAAATTAAAATTCGCGGGTTAGGGTAGATTTGTTATCAGCTTGAGCTAAGGGCTAAGGCCACAATTGTCACAAATTGCCGGGGTGACTATTTGCCCTTGAGCGGTAATGGTACAGGCTATATCGCACATTGAGTAATCGGCACAGGCAATATAGGTATTCTGACCTTGAGCATCCACAGATGGGCCGCGCAGTTTTATTGAATTGGTTTTTGCATACTGCAGCATGTTTGACGTGGATGAGCCTACGGGATAGGCGCTGCAGAGATTGATAACGCGCGAAGCCTGTTGTGCGAAATTGAAACACCATGTGGCGATGGCGGCTATTACTACGGCACCCGCTATTAAATTGTCGTTTCTATTGCGGGTGATTTTGTGGGACATAGGCTTTTAATAATTTCCGTTTGGTGAAGATATGCCTGCTGCTTTTATGAGGATCATGGCTCGCAGGCTTGGGAAATTGTTGCATATTATCGGCCGAATTATGAGGTTTATGTTGATCGAGCAGGCTGGCCTGGGATTGGAAAATAAATCCCTCCCCAGCCCTCCCTTTTTCAAAGGGCGGGGGTTGCGCCGCGCTTTGTAGCGGTTTTGGAAGGGGCGGGGCAGAAAGGCTGGGAACTGGTGAATTTGCCTGTCATCACTGCTGTTTTGCTCCCTCCCTTTTTTAAAGGGAGGGTTGGGGAGGGATTTCTGGGTGGGTGGGAATTCCGTGGAAAAATACGCGAAACCCTTTGCTGAAGAACATTGGTGCTTTGTGGCAATCGGGGAGCCATTCTAAATTCCTCCCCAGCCCTCCCTTTTTCAAAGGGAGGGGGTTGGGCTGCGCTTTGTAGAGGTGTTGGATGGGGCGGGGCAAAAAGGACGGGAACTGGGGAATTTGCCTGTCATCACTGCTGTTTTGCTCCCTCCCTTTTTTAAACCGGGAAACCTCAGTTGGGCGCCAAAAAGCTGTGTAAGCCATTGGTGTGATTAGTGAAAATTAAATTTGGCGGGCAACCTGGTTGGTTGTTCGCCAAATTTAATTTTTGCTAGGCGCGCCAAGGGGTTGCGCAGACTTTGGTGATCCAGCTGAGGTTTCTAGGTTAAAGGGAGGGTCGGGGAGGCAATGCCATTAAGTTAAGCCCTACCGCGCTCGTTTTGCACTGATATAGAAGCGTATTTTTCGAATTTTGGCATTGGAACTAACGAAGGATCGGCCGGGCCTTACGGCGCACACCGTATCAAGCAGCAAGGCGATATAGTGTTCAAATAACCGCTCGAACTGCCCCCGAGAAACCATCTTCACCAATAGATGCTTCATTGCGGATAGCCCATGCGACACATTAATTT
>CAMCXE010000304.1 GCA_945882995.1 Thalassocella blandensis
ACTAAGTTTTCGCGCTGCTCATTCAGGAGTGTCACAATCCGGTCGGTGAATATTTCCCAGCCTTTGTTCTGATGGGAGCCGGCCAGCTGTTGTGCTACGCTGAGTGTCGCGTTCAGGAGTAACACGCCCTGTGTTGCCCAGTGTTGCAAATTGCCGTGGCCTGGCATCGTCAAACCCAAATCGGCTTCAATTTCTTTGAACATATTGGCCAGTGAGGGCGGTGGCGCAATGCCGTGGGGCACCGAAAAACTCAGGCCGTGGGCTTGTCCCGGCCCGTGATAGGGATCTTGCCCCAAAATCACGACTTTGACTTGTTCGAACGGTGTGCTGTTAAGGGCGTTGAAGGTCAGCGCTTCAGGCGGGTAAATGATTTTACCCGCCTGCCGTTCTGTGCGCAGAAATTCGCCCAGCGCTGCCATGTAGGGCAGGGCAAATTCCTGTTGCAACCGCTGCTGCCAAGAGGGGGGCAATTGCGCGGCTGTTGGCACTGGGTTTAGTCCTTGTTGGTTGCTTCGGGACGCATGTGGGGAAATAGCAAAACGTCGCGAATGGAGGCGGAGTCGGTGAGCAGCATTACCAATCGGTCTATGCCTATGCCTTCACCGGCCGTGGGCGGTAAGCCATATTCTAGGGCGCGAATATAATCGGCATCAAAATGCATGGCTTCATCATCGCCGCCATCTTTTTCCGCAACCTGTTTTAAAAAACGCTCGGCTTGATCTTCGGCATCATTTAATTCCGAAAATCCATTGGCAATTTCTCGTCCGCCCACAAAAAATTCAAAGCGGTCGGTGACAAAGGGATTTTCATCATTGCGCCGCGCGAGGGGCGAAATCTCGGCGGGATATTCGGTGATAAACGTGGGTTGTTCGAGGCGGTGCTCAACGGTTTTTTCAAAAATTTCGATTTGCACCTTGCCCAATCCCCAACTGTTTTTAACGGGAATGTGCAAGCCAGCGGCTACCTCTTTTGCGGCGTCAAGATTGTTGATATCGGCTGCCGTTAACTCGGTGTTGTATAACAAAATAGAGTCAAATACTGATAGGCGATCAAAGGGTTGGCTGAAATCATATACCACCCGTTCTGGCTCGGCGTCGCCTTTAGCCGGTTTGGTGCTGACCACTTGCGTGCTGCCTAATACGTCCTGCGTTAGGTTGCGCAGCATATCTTCCGTTAAATTCATTAGGTCGTTGTAGTCTGCGTAAGCTTGGTAAAACTCCAACATGGTGAATTCTGGGTTGTGCCGAGTGCTCAAACCTTCGTTGCGAAAGTTGCGGTTAATTTCATACACGCGCTCAAAACCGCCCACTACCAAACGCTTTAAGTAAAGCTCTGGCGCTATGCGCAAGTACATTTGTATATCCAGCGCATTGTGGTGGGTAATAAAGGGTTTGGCAGTGGCCCCGCCGGGAATCACTTGCAGCATGGGTGTTTCCACTTCCATGAATTCCTTGGCGTTTAAGTAGCGGCGAATAAAGTCGATGACCTTAGTGCGTATTTTAAAAACATCGCGAATTTCAGGGTTAACAACTAAATCCACGTAGCGCTGGCGGTAGCGCAATTCCTGATCGGCCAGCCCGTGATACTTGTCAGGCAGAGGTCGTAGTGCTTTGGTCAGTAATTCATAAGATTCGCAGTTAACGTACAGGTCACCTTTGCCCGATTTGTGGAGGGCACCCTTTACACCGACAATATCGCCAATGTCCCAATTGTGCCATTTATCCTTCATGACATTTTGCGCATCTTTATCGGCATAGAGTTGTATGCGGCCACTGGCGTCCTGCACCACAAAAAAGGGTCCGCGTTTTGCCATAATCCGGCCGGCCACTGCCACATGGAAATCTAAAGCCTCCAGCGCTTCTTTACTTTGCTCGCCATATTGGGTTTGCAGTTCGTCGGCTGTATGGCTGCGGCGAAACTGATTCGGGAAGGCGTTACCGCTGGTGCGCATGTGGTTGAGTTTGCTGCGGCGTTCGGCAATTAATTTGTTTTCGTCGGTATGTAGTTCGGTCATGGCGGTGTCTTCAAGAAAATAATCAATTTTATAAGCCGGCTTTGAGGCTGGCTTCAATAAACATATCCAAACCGCCATCGAGTACGGCTTGGCAATTGCTGGTTTGTACACTGGTGCGCAGGTCTTTTATGCGTGAGTCATCGAGCACGTAGGAGCGTATTTGGCTGCCCCAGCCGATGTCCGACTTGCTGTCTTCCACTGCTTGTTTTTCGGCGTTCCGCTTCAGCATTTCTTGCTCATACATTCTGGAGCGCAGCATTTTCATGGCGTTGTCGCGGTTGGAGTGTTGCGAACGCTCACTTTGACAGGACACCACAATGCCGGTGGGGACGTGGGTGATGCGGATGGCTGATTCTGTTTTGTTAACGTGTTGCCCGCCGGCGCCGCTGGCGCGGTAGGTGTCGGTTTTGAGGTCGGCAGGGTTAATGTCGATCACAATGTCGTCGGAAATTTCCGGCGAGACAAACACCGAGGCAAATGAAGTGTGGCGGCGATTCCCGGAGTCGAACGGTGATTTGCGTACGAGTCGGTGTACGCCGGTCTCAGTGCGCAGCCAGCCAAAGGCGTAGTCGCCTTCAAAGCGAATGGTGGCGCTTTTAATGCCGGCCACATCGCCATCCGAACATTCTTCTAAAGTGGTCTTGAAGCCTTTGGCTTCGCCCCAGCGCAAATACATGCGCAGCATCATCTCCGCCCAGTCTTGCGCTTCTGTGCCACCAGACCCAGCTTGGATATCCAAGTAGGCATTGGTGGGGTCCATCTCATTGCAGAACATGCGGCGGAATTCTAGCTTGGCCAGTTGTGCTTCCAGCTGATCGATTTCGCCCTGCACCTCGGCAAGACTGGCCTCATCGTTGTCGTCCACCGCCATATCGATAAGATCGCGGCAGTCTTGAACGCCTTGGGTGAGGTTGTCGATGGTGGTCACCACCAGTTCTAGGCTTGAGCGCTCTTTACCTAAGGTTTGGGCGCGCTCTGGATTGTTCCATACATGGGGTTCCGCCAATTCCAGCTCAACTTCGGTTAGGCGCTCTTTCTTTTCGGCGTATTCAAAGATACCCCCGAAGTGTCTCGGCGCGGGCCTGCATGTCGGAAAGGGCGTTGAATAGTGGATTAATTTCCATGGAGTGCTCTCTGTGGCGCGGCAAAAAAGGTGGGCGGCGATTGTAACCCAATCCCGCCTGCGTCGGGCATTCATGCTGGCATACCTAGGGCGTGACTGGAGGCAGGTGCTCTGACGCCTGATGCCGCGCTGGCATGTCAGCGGCCTTCGCCAGGGGCGGGCCGCAGGTTGAGTAAATTGATTGAGGCCGCTTAGCGTTTCCAATAATCCTAGAAAAATCCTAGCAGCCTGTCGGACTTTCCTGGCCCGTCGTTAGGCCCCATGAGAAAATAGGCCTCCCACACCACAGAATGCCGCCATGTCCCGCTTCATAACCATTGATCGCAACACCAACTTCCTGCTGCCGCCCTCCATGGACGATTGGT
>CAMCXE010000305.1 GCA_945882995.1 Thalassocella blandensis
ACCTTCTATAGTGCACAGCCCGAACATGAGTCGCGCAGCTTGGGCGTATTGGCGGTATTAGCGCAAATTGAGCGAGCCCAGCTATTGGGCCTCGATTATGTGTATCTCGGTTATTGGATTAGCGGCTGTCGCAAAATGGCGTATAAAAGCGCCTATAAACCCCTCGAATTGTTGGTGGAGCAGTCTTGGCTGCGACTCAACCCTTAACCTAGAAACCTCAGTTGGATCACCAAAGTCTGCGCAACCCCCGGGCAGCACCTAGCAAAAGTTAAATTTGGCGAACAACCAACCCGGTTGCCCGCCAAATTTAACTTTTGCTAATCACACCAATGGATTACACAGCTTTTTGGCGCCCAACTGAGGTTTCTAGGCTTAAGTTGGCCCTTCCTGAGCATGAGTTTAACCAGATCAGGCTTGGAACCCTGGGCCAATTAGTGCAGAATTGCGGGCCTTCATTTTACTGGTCGCTGGGCGACCCTGATTTTGGGCAAATCCTGCGCCCAATCATTACATCGAGGAATCTGCCGAATGGCAAAAGAAGACAATATTGAATTTGAGGGTGAAGTCATCGACACTTTACCCAACACCACCTTCCGCGTGAAGCTTGAAAATGGCCACGTGGTTACCGCTCACATCTCGGGCAAAATGCGTAAAAACTACATTCGTATTCTGACCGGTGACAAAGTTAAAGTAGAGATGACCCCCTACGACCTAAGCAAGGGCCGCATTACCTATCGCGCTCGTTAACATGCCCTAAGTACGGGCTGGCAGCAGTAATTAGCAGACATAAAAAAACCAGCTCACTTGAGCCTCTCGTCGAGGTGGCAGGTGAGCTGGTTTTGTTGTTTTTGACGTCGGTTTACGCGGGTTCCGCCTCCAAAACGATGGCGTCATCTTTAACCGTAATGGCTACTACGCCGCCATTTTGAGAAAGCTCACCAAACAACACCATTTCAGCCAAGGGCTTTTTGATCTTGTCTTGGATAATGCGCGCCATGGGGCGGGCGCCCATTTTTTCGTCGTAGCCGTTAAGTGCCAGCCAAGCTTTGGCGTCGTCGCTCACATCAAGGGTAACCTTTTTGTGATCCAGCTGAGTTTGCAGCTCCATGAGGAATTTTTCCACCACGGTTTTGATGACATCCATGGACAAGGCGCCGAACTGCATGATGGCGTCCAACCGGTTGCGGAACTCAGGCGCAAACGTCTTTTTAATGGCTTCCATGGCATCGGTAGTGTGTATTTGTTTGGTGAAGCCAATGGAGGCCCGGCCCGCGGCTTCTGCACCGGCGTTGGTGGTCATTATCAAAATGATATTGCGAAAATCGGCGGCACGGCCATTGTTGTCGGTGAGCTTGCCGTGATCCATGACCTGCAACAGCAAGTTGAAGACGTCTGGGTGGGCTTTTTCGATTTCATCAAGCAACACCACACAGTGCGGGTGTTTGGTGGCGGCGTCCGTCAATAAGCCACCTTGATCAAAACCTACATAACCGGGAGGCGCACCTATGAGGCGCGATACCGTGTGGCGCTCCATGTATTCAGACATGTCAAAGCGAATAAGCTCTACGCCCATGGCCTTAGCCAGCTGGCGGCAAAGTTCAGTTTTGCCCACACCAGTGGGGCCTGCAAACAAGAAGGAACCAATGGGTTTATCACCCGCCGTTAAACCGGCTCGTGATAGTTTGATTGCCGAGGTTATGGCTTCAATGGCTTCGTTCTGACCGAATACAGTCATGCGCAACACGTCTTCCAGTTTAGCCAGCTGGTCTTTATCGCTGGAGGACACGGTTTTTGCTGGGATACGGGCAATTTTGGCCACTATGTCTTCCACATCTTTAACAGTAATCGTCTTCTTACGCTTACTGGCGGATTGCAGTTGCTGGTAGGCGCCAGCCTCGTCAATCACGTCAATGGCTTTGTCGGGCAAAAAGCGGTCCGTGATGTATTTGCTAGACAGCTCCGCGGCTGCCCGCAAAGCGCTATCAGCGTATTTCAGGTTGTGATGCTGCTCGAAACGCGATTTTAAGCCGCGCAGAATTTTGTAGGTGTCCTCCACCGAAGGTTCGTTGACGTCGATTTTTTGGAAGCGTCGAGACAGGGCGCGGTCTTTATCGAACACGCCGCGATATTCTTGAAAGGTGGTGGAGCCAATACAGCGCAACTCGCCGGTTGTGAGCAAGGGCTTCAGTAGATTGGAGGCGTCCATCACCCCGCCGGAAGCCGCACCTGCGCCTATGATGGTGTGAATTTCATCAATGAATAAAATGGCGTTTTTGCGTTTTTTCAGCTCGGCGAGCAGGCCTTTAAAGCGTTTCTCGAAGTCGCCGCGATATTTGGTACCCGCCAGCAGTGAGCCCAGGTCCAGTGAGTAAACCACACTGCCTTTGAGTACTTCGGGCACTTCGTTGTCGATAATTTTTTTGGCTAAGCCTTCGGCGATGGCGGTTTTACCTACGCCGCTTTCGCCCACCAGCAATGGGTTGTTTTTGCGGCGGCGGGCCAAAATTTGCACCACGCGCTCCACTTCATAATCGCGGCCTACTAAGGGGTCAATTCGTCCCTGCAATGCCAGTTCATTGAGGTTGCTGGCAAAGGAATCCAGTGGGTTGGATGATGCGCCTTCACCAGAAGATAAGGCTTCGTCGTCGTGGTTTTCCTGTTGTTGATGTTGTTCTGGCCCTGAGTGACCGGACGAGCCAGACACCTTGCTGATGCCGTGGGTAATAAAATTCACCACGTCAATGCGGGCGATGCTCTGTTGCTTCAGGTAATAAACCGCTTGGCTTTCTTGTTCGCTAAATATGGCCACCAGCACATTAGCGCCGGTAACTTCAGATTTACCCGAGGATTGCACATGAAACACCGCGCGCTGGAGGACGCGCTGAAACCCCAGCGTGGGCTGTGTTTCGCGTTCACCGTCGTTTTCGGGAATGAGTGGTGTGGTGGCGTCGACAAATTCGACGAGATCTTGGCGCAGAACGTTAAGGTTGGAACCGCAGGCGCGCAGTACAGCGGCGGCGGATTCGTTATCGACCAGTGCCAACAAAAGATGCTCTACGGTCATGAATTCATGACGTTTAGAGCGAGCACCTTTGAATGCATGATTTAAGGTAATTTCTAGTTCTTTGCTCAACATTGCGATACACCCAACCTTATCAACTTAAGGACCTTCCCCCTCCACTGCTTCTATTTCGCAGAGCAAGGGATGTTCGTGATCTCGAGCGCACTGATTGACCTGTGCGGCTTTGGTCTCGGCGACATCTCGAGAATATATGCCGCAGACGGCTCGGCCTTTCGTGTGCACCACCAGCATAATGCTGGTGGCATTTTCACGATCCATGCCAAAAAACATTTCCAAAATCTCTACGACAAATTCCATTGGTGTGTAATCGTCGTTGAGCATTATCACTTTGTAGAGCGGCGGCTTTTT
>CAMCXE010000306.1 GCA_945882995.1 Thalassocella blandensis
ACGGTCTTTTCATTCCGAATCGCCTCTAGCGCCACTTTGGCCTTCTTCGCGGTTGTAAAGGTTTTGCGTTTGCTTTCACTCATTGAACACCTCGATCTTTGGGTGGAGCATATCTTAAATGGGTGTGTGAAATTGTGGATCCACTATAGGTGCTAGGGGTTAACCTAGTCTTATCCGTTGCATCACCAATGTCTACGCTCCCCCTTACACCAATGGATTACACCGCTTTTTGGCGCCCAACTGAGATTTCTAGGTTTAAAAATTCCTAAGTGCTCAGCGTTTTAGCAAGCCTTGATTTTGGTCAAGTCGCTACTCTGGCCCAAAGCTATGCTCTCAATAGTGTTTAAACATTACTGACTGTGAGGGCTTTATGTACTTGGATAATGTGGTGGTGTCGGGAATTGTGATTTTGGTGCTGACCTGTATTTTTATGGTGGCAGTGAGTTGGTTCGCTTGGCGACATATTAGTCGCGACGTGCCGGCTGCGCCCAGTGCGTTGGGCGATGACAAGGGTAGTTTTTAATTTAATAACCCAGCACCGCAAATATTGCTTTCCGGACTATTTGATGGGCGAATCCACCTAGGGGTTGCACTCGGCGAGGTCTAACTTTTTGCTGATGCTGTCGCTGAGTTAGCAACTTGTTACATCTGAGCCGGTTAGGTGAATGTGTTCCTTAAGCTCCCCCAGACCCAAAGCTCGGCAATTATTTTTTTACTGACGGCGCAAGCGGGTAAGTGTTTCCGCGTGGTGGTGGCGTCATCAGCAGCCACCCACAATGTGAGCTAGATTCAAGTGAGTCGTTTTACTTGTTTGGCCACACTAGGGAAAATCATGTCTTCACTTCTTCGCTTTTTTGACGATTTGCGCGTGCAGCGCAAGTTGGCTATTTTTTTCGCCGCGTTATTGGCAGTGGTTTTAATTGAAAGTGCATTGGCGCTGTATTTTATAACGGCGGTGGGCGACAAAGGTGAGCTGGCGGGGAGGCGATTAGCGCCTTTGGCAGAAGCGGCGCTGCAAATCAAACTCACCGCAACGCGGGGGCACCTTAAAATTGAGGAGGTTATACGCGGCGACCGAGGGGCGGCGGAGGGGGCATTTGGACTCCTTAAAGAATCTCGTTGGTATGCTAATGCGCTGCTGGCGGGCGGTAAAAATACCAGCGGAGCATATTTACCCAGCGAGTCGCCAGAGGTGCGCAAGGCAGTTAAACCCTTGCTGGAAATGTTAACGACGTTTGAGGCCGTTGCGCAGCGGCGCTATGAGCACAGCCTGTCCACCGACGGCGTTGGGAGTGAATCGGATGTCCAGTTCGACGGACTGTATGAAGAGCTGATTGCTTCTGCCGATAGATGGCAAGTTAGCCTAGCGGGCGGCCAGGACGCGGAGGCCGCCATGGCGATTGCGGATTTTAAATACGGTCTAGCCGATGGGCATTTATTCTTAGAAGAGCTTCTCAGTGGTGATGAAGGGCAAAAATTTGAGCCTGTATTGGCGAGTTTCGCCACCGCGAAAAAATCGCTTTCTACCTTGCAACGTGGTGGAAATAAAGAAGCCGCTCGTGCGGTGATTAAAGTGGATGAATTTGTCGCCCTCGCCAAGAGTCGTTATGAAAACGATGTAGAGAAATCTAAGGTAACCAAGGCTGAAGAAACGAGTTTTGACGCAGCTTTTGAAGCGTACATTGCCCAAGCGGACATTGCGGAAAGGCTGATTCACACTGAGATTGCCGACTCTATGCATACCTTGGAGCGCAATGTCTCCACGTCCTTTTGGGTCATGTCGGTAAGCGCATTGCTTGGCATTGGCTTGGCGTTGGCCTCCTCGTGGTTGGGTCGCCTAACGATTGCGGTACCACTGGCGCACATTGTGCGCCAAGTGTCGGACTTGAGCCTTGGGCGTCGGGATATTCGGCAGGCCATCGCAGGGACTAACCGTGGCGACGAATTGGGTGATATGGCGCGCGCCTCCGACCAGTTTCGTATTTCCATCATTGAAAAACAGGAGGCCGACGAGCGCTCGTTTAATGAAAAGCAAGCCTATGAGGCCCGTTTGGCGGAAGAGCAGGCCACGCGATTGGCTGAACAGCGTACCCGTGAGCTGGAGGATCAGCGCAGAAACTTGGCCGAACAGGAAGCCGCACTAGCCGCCGAGCTAAACCGCAAAACGCAGGAGGAGGCGACGCGGAACCGCGAGGAGCAGTCACGCCTAGCGGCAGAAGCGGCCCTAGCCACAAGCGTAGAAGAGTTTGCGCGGGCGGTAAGCGCTGGGCGATTGGATGTACGTATACCTTCCTCCAATGGTGCGGGAGCCAGAGCCAAAATGGAGGCCAGCCTGAATGCCATGATCACCACACTGCAGGCGGTAGTTACTGATTTGGCCAAAGGCTTGGGTGGGCTTGCCAAGGGCGATTTAACCCAGTCGCTAAACACGCAGTACCTCGGCGTTTTTGAGCAGCTGCGGCAGGATTTTAATCATGCCAATGGCGCCATCAATGGCTTGATGGGCAATATTCGGCAGAGTGCCGAGGCGGTGGCCTCTGGCAGTTCTCAAATGCAAATTGGCAATGCCGACTTAGGGCAGCGGGTGGAGGAACAAGCCAGTTCACTGGAGACCATTTTGACCACTATGGAACAGATGGTCGCCTTGGTGAAAAGCACCAGTGAGAATGCAGAGCAGACCCGCAAAGTGGCCGAAGTGGCTAATACACAAGCGCTAGAGGGCAGCTCCATTCTCAGCGCCACCATTGAGGCTATGTCCGAAATTCACAAAGCATCGCATAAAATTGGCGAAATCATCGGCGTTATCGATGAAATCGCGTTTCAGACCAACTTGCTGGCGTTGAACGCGGCAGTGGAAGCGGCACGGGCTGGGGAGCAGGGGCGCGGGTTTGCCGTGGTGGCCGGTGAAGTGCGCAACCTAGCGCAGCGCTCGGCGGATTCCGCACGGCAAATTAAGCGCCTGATTGGTGATAGTTTGGAAAAAGTCAGCAATGGCTCGGCGCTGGTGGGTCAGACCGGCGATTCCCTGCGCCAGCTTGCAGATCTTATCGCTCAGTCCCGTTCTGCCGTAGCCGATATATCAGAATCGGCTCAGCAGCAGTATCGAGGGTTTGCCGAGATTAAACGGAGCATTACCCTTATCGATGGCATCACTCAGCAAAATGCGGCCTTGGTTGAAGAAAGTACCGCTGCCAGTGAGTCGCTGGCCGGCGAGGCCAAAGAGCTGACCGCCATGGTGAGGAAATTCAAGGTGAGTTAGTTCAACCTAGAAACCTCAGTTGGATCACCAAAGTCTGCGCAACCCCCGGGCAGCGCCTAGCAAAAGTTAAAAATCACGAACAACCAACCAGGTTGCCCGTGATTTTTAACTTTCACTAATCACACCAATGGATTACACAGCTTTTTGGCGCC
>CAMCXE010000307.1 GCA_945882995.1 Thalassocella blandensis
CAAAATTGCTTCTCGAAGTCGGACAGATCACGGGCGGCTTTGGATTGGTAAATAACGCGCTGCACGATCATGCCCCAAGAAACTATGGAGGCGCCGACCAATATACCCATTACCGCCATAACCATGGGGCTGGCGCCTAAGATTAGATGCATTATGGACATGGGTTCTTGATCGGGCATTATTGGGTTCCGTTAGTACAAAAAGAGGCGGGAAATCGGCCGCTCACCAAAGCGAGAGTTAGGCCACAAAAATCGGGCGGCATCATAGCATCAAGGTGTTGGAATTTCACTGCGGATTTTGACGTTTAACCGCTTAAACCTAGGCGTAGGCCGGCACTGACTAGGCCGAAGCGGTTATTCAGCCTCATCCTGACGTAAACGCTTGGGCATTACGTAACCAAAATGGTCGTAACAGGACTGAGTGGCCACGCGGCCTCGCGGGGTGCGCATCACATAACCTTGCTGAATGAGATAGGGCTCCAGCACATCTTCAATGGTGTCCCGCTCCTCACTGATGGCGGCGGCCAAGGAATCCACGCCCACAGGACCTCCGCCAAATTTCTCAATAAGGGCTAGCAGCAGGCGCCGATCCATATGATCAAACCCCTTCGCATCAACATTCAGCATGGTGAGGGCCAGATCCGCGACCTCGGAGGTTACATGGCCATTGGATTTCATCTCGGCATAATCCCGCACGCGACGCAACAACCGATTGGCGATGCGCGGTGTGCCGCGGGAGCGACACGCAATTTCCCGCGCACCGGCTTCGTCTAGGGCAACCCCCAGCAGCCGTGCCGAGCGGCCAACAATGTGGGTTAAATCCGCCACGTTGTAAAACTCTAAGCGCTGCACAATGCCGAACCGGTCGCGCAGTGGTGAGGTTAACAAGCCTGCGCGGGTGGTGGCTCCCACTAGGGTAAAGGGCGGTAAATCCAGCTTTATGGACCGTGCCGCAGGCCCTTCACCAATCATGATGTCGAGCTGAAAATCTTCCATGGCGGGGTACAGAATTTCCTCCACGACGGGGCTTAAGCGGTGAATTTCGTCAATAAACAATACATCACCGGGCTCTAGGTTGGTCATGATGGCCGCTAAATCACCCGCTTTTTCCAACACGGGCCCAGAGGTGGATTTTAAATCCACGCCCATTTCGGCGGCGATAATATTCGCCAAGGTGGTTTTGCCCAGACCGGGGGGGCCGAACACCAGGGTGTGATCCAGTGGCTCCCGCCGCAACAAGGCGGCGCCGATAAAAATCTCCATTTGTTCGCGCACGGCTGGCTGACCAATGTAGTCGGCCAGTTTCTTAGGGCGCACCGCACGGTCGTACTGCTCTTCTTTCGGTTGAGGCTGGGGTTGAATGAGACGATCTGGCTCGATCATAGGTTTCTCGATTAACCTGCGGGCAACATGTTGCGCAAGGCCGCGCGAATGAGATCTTCACTGCGCGCCGGAGCTTGCTGTTTGAGCACGGCGGCTATAGCTTTGGCGGCTTCTGCGGGTTTATAGCCTAGGGCAACTAGGGCGCTTTCGGCATCCGCAGCCAGGGCGTTTGCACTGCTTGCCCCCTCGGCGGATCGCGCACTTGCGGGGCGCTCATCTTTTCCCGACGCCCAATCTTTAAGCCTGTCGCGCATTTCAATCACTAGACGCTCTGCGGTTTTTTTGCCGACACCCGGCACTTTAACCAGTGCCTGCAGATTATTATCGAGGATAGCGCGCACGCATTCGTCAGCCTCCAAGGCAGACAAGATCGACAGGGCCATTTTGGGCCCAACCCCGCTCACCTTGATCAGTTGACGAAACAAGCTCCGATCGGGCTGGGTAAAAAAACCAAAAAGCTGGTGTGCGGCTTCACTGATTGCCAAATGCGTATGCAGCACCACGCCCTCGCCCAAACTTGGGAGCTGATAAAAAGTGGTCATGGGTGCAAGTACTTCATAGCCCACACCGCCCACATCAATCAGCAGATGCGGCGGCTGCTTCTCAAGTATGCGGCCTTGCAAACGTCCGATCATACAACCCTGCCGCGACGAAACTGGCGAGCACTGGCCATACGCACTAATAATTGATGACTATTCGCGTGGCAGATAGCCACGGCCAACGCGTCCGCGGCATCTTCCTGCGGTGAGACGGGCAATTTGAGTAGGGTTTTAACCATGTGCTGCACCTGGGATTTGTCGGCTGCGCCCGTGCCGACTACCGACTGCTTGACCTTGCGCGCTTCATATTCAAACACGGGTAGATTGTGGAAGTTGGCCGCCACTATGGCCGCCCCCCTCGCCTGCCCGAGCTTTAATGCCGACGAAGGATTTTTAGCCATAAACACCTGTTCGATAGCAAATTGCGCAGGCATATGCAGGGCGATAATTTCATTGAGGCTATCAAAAATCACTTTGAGACGCTCGGGCAGACTGAGCAGCTCACCCATGCGAATCACGCCACTGGCCACATATGTTGAACGACCTGCTTGCTGATGAATAATCCCATAACCGGTTTTACGAGACCCAGGATCCACGCCCAAAATAAGCGCCATAGGTGTATATATCCACAGTAGTTTGCAACAGTGTCGCCGCCATGACCGCGAGAGTCAAGCGCCGACCGAGTAAATCGCCACGCAGCGTTAGACCTAGAAACCTCAGCTGGATCACCAAAGTCTGCGCAAACCCCGGGCAGCGCCTAGCAAAAGTTAAATTTGGCGAACTACCAACTGGGGCGCCCGCTAAGTTTAACTTTCACCAATCAGACCAATGGCTTACACAGCTTTATGGCGCCCAACTGGGGGTTCTAGGTTGAATTTAATGCGCTTCAGACGCGTTGCGAAGGCTTGGTCAGGCCCGGCCAAGCTAGCGCAATTTCATCCAGCTGCTGATTGAGGGCAAAGTGCTCCCAGACAATACCGTTCGCATCTGTGTCCCGACTAAACTCCTGCGCAAAAGCATCTTCCCAACCGAGATGCCGCAATAATCCAACCGCTTCCGGTTCAACGCGGCGAATGGAAAAATTTAATGCGGGTGTACGCCAGAGCGCATATTCGTCCGGCACCACCAACGCCGGTTGGGCTTGCAAGCGCTGCGCATAATCCTCGATGCTTGCGGCGATATCCGCCACACCTAAGGCGATATGAAATTTTCTGTTCACGGATACACTTCCCCGCCGCTAGTTGAATTGATGTTAATGGGTTTGCTGCTAAACACTGTCATTGGGCCCGCTATCCGCGGCACCGCCTGAGTCGCTCACGATATTAAAAAATGGTAACTATTCAGCACAATTTTCATTTTCTCACGTCATCCCCGCGCAGGCGGGGATCCAGATGGCAACTGCTCCGACGCTATCACGATATTCACTCCAGTAAAAACCGTCTATTGACCGCTGGATCCCCGCCTGCGCGG
>CAMCXE010000308.1 GCA_945882995.1 Thalassocella blandensis
ATGGACCACACCAGGGGCGCCTTGGGGCCAAGTACCAAACACGCCAGCAGATTAAGTATAAACACCCATTTAATGGCGTCTGGCCAGGCGGAGCTGTCCAGAACAACTTGTGTGCCGGCGGCGTCGGGCAGTGTGGCTACTAGGCTCACCACCATATCTTTTTCTGGTTTCAACACAATGCTGGTGCCATTTTGGCCAGACAAATCCACCTGTTGCGAACTTACCCACCATAGGTTTTCTTTTTTCTGCCACTGCAGCTGGGCGTTGGCCGGTAGCTCGCCCAATAGGTCTTCGGCGCGCAGCACTCGTTCCTGCCCAGCTTTTACGGTGACCATGCCATTAAATTCGGGCTTGGGAATAAATGCCATTACCGCACAGAGCACAGCAAAAACAAAATACAGAATACACAGAATTTTTTCTTTGGAGCCTAGAAGGGTTAACAACGGCGTGATCAATGCGCCGACCATATAGGCTAAAGCTTGGCATCCTAAATAAGCCCCCAGTAAATCGGGGCGTGTTAAAAAATAATGAAAATAATAATAGGCCGAGGCGGCACGCATAGTGGTGGATAAATTCACCACCAAAGAAATTACAAATAAAATCAGCCAGCCGTGATTGCCGAGTAAATCCTTAATGTCGTTAAGTGGGCTGGTTTTTTGCGCTACGGGTGGCGCTATACGCTCCTTGGTCGTCAGGAACGTAATGATAAAAATAATCGTTGCGATAACGCCGTATAGCGCCATGGTGTATTGCCAGCCTTTTGTTTCGTCGGCACCGCCAAAATAGTGAACAATATCGAGGGTATAGGCATTCACAAAAAAACCACCCACACTGGCCAACACAAAACGGCTGCTAATCAGTGCGGTGCGATCTTGACTGCGCGCGGTCATTACGCCGGATAACGAAGAATAGGGTGTACTGAGCACGGTATAGAGCAACATCATGATGGTATAGGTGCCGTAGGCCCAAGCCAGCTTGCCCCCCTCGCTTAAATTTGGGGTAGTGAAGGTTAGTACCGCGGCGCAGGCCAGTGGTAGCCCGGTGAACAAAAGGTAGGGGCGAAATTTGCCAAAACGCGTCTGGGTGCGGTCGGCGATGGCGCCCATGACGGGGTCCATAAACGCGAGGGAAATTTTGGTCACAAAAAATAGGGTGGCCGCCACCGCGGCGGAAAGGCCAAATACATCCGTGTAAAAACCGGCTAAAAAGGCCGCCACGGTTGCCCAATACAGATTGAATCCCGTATCGCCAAGGCCGTAACCCCATTTTTCAGTGAGGCTCAGTTTCGCTGAGCGGTTGGTGGCGGGCGCTGCTGTGATGTTCGTGGGTTCGACGCGGGTGGACATGACTTCCTCGTGGGGGTGGAGTCTTGGCAGGGTTGTGCACCTACTGCAGCTCAGCGTTTTAGGCTGAATCTCCGGCATATGAGGCCGCAGTAAGCTTGCTGGCTCACAGCGTTTGCCAAGGTGCTATAGGCTGGGGTTTCGAATATTACGCCCTCAGGTCGTAACATCCGTGCTTGCGGCACAGCCACCCTTAACCGCCTGCCAATTTATATGATAATTTTTGACACGGCAAAATAGGCTTCGAACGGCGTAAAGTCCACGATTAAATTTTTTTTCTGGGAATCGCTGATGGTTGGCGGGCTAGGTGTTCAGGTTGCTCACTCTTGATGTTGCCCCCCCAAACACAGCAAAATACCCCAGTTGTTGAAAATTAAAGCGCATGGCAGCGCATATGGCAGCGCAGCAGCCTCCAAAATTTATCTAAGGCAACGCGTAAAATAATAAAAAATTGCATCCCAATTGCTCTTCATATGCGCCCGTCGCGGGCGTGCTAGTCAGCGGTGAGCAACCTGGATTATGCAAAACTCCACTGGGCCGGCTGCGGCAAGGGCAGCAGTTGGCCATTTAACTGACCACTGAATCGAGTATTAACATGACTATTTTATGGGAAATTCTACCCGGCTTGACGTTCACCCCTGCGCTTCGCAAGCGGGTTGTGCAGGCTGTTTTAACGGGAGCCGTGTTATGGGTACCTGCCCCAACCGGTTATTGCGAGACCCCCGCCAGCGCGACAACATTGCCGTCAGAGAACGTGCGTTTGGATCTCACCAAAATTGACTTGTGGAAGGTGGATCGAGGGCATTTAGGCACGGGCCAAATCAAAATTGATGCGAACGCGGCCGAGCAGGCCGTTGTTTTAACACCTACCTGGTCCGCGACTGACCGCAATGCTACGGAGCCTGGGGTGCGCAATGTGGACCATGGCGTGTTGCAGCCTTATCAGTTGATCCCCCCCACGGATTCCACCCAAGTAGAAACGGCGTTCGAAATTAACATGCCTCGCGAGTATGTAGACGAAGGGAAAATGGAATTTGTATTTTCATTGCAGGCGGGCGCGCTGGGCGACTATTTATTTAATGGCCGCACATTCACCATGGCCGACTTTAAAGGCACCGCCGGGCAGTACAAAAAAATTGTGGTGAAAGCGGCTGACTTTAATGAGCCCGCGCAAAAGCTTAGGGCAATTGAGCGCATTAATTTCATTTTTAGTCGCAATGGCTCCGTGGTTTCAGCGCCCATTAAAATTCGTGGGTTTGTGGCCAATCTTAATCGTGGGAAAATTATTCCCCCCGAGCCGGAAGTGAAAGTTAAAAATCCCAAGTCCCATTATTCATTCACTTACAATACGCAAAAATCGATTGATGCTATTGGTGCGCATGTTGGCACGGAGGATATCGATATTACCCGCAAGCTTAATAAATCGAAAAATGGCATGTTATTGCTGCCCCATTGGGTGCCCGGCCAAATGCCTGCCGGTCACTCTGGCAAGGTATCTATTTACCAGCCCTTGGGGGCAATTCACGATTTCGAGCACTTCGAAGTTCAGTACACGCTGAATATCCCCAAAGCCTATTTTGACGAAGGCAAGTTGGCCATGAGTTTGTTTATACAGGCGGGTGCTACAGGCCTAGGCCGTTGGAGCGGTGCACAGCGCAAGCTCGCGGATTTTGCTGATCGCGCCGGTAAAGATGTGGTGTTGACCATCACTGACGAAGATGTGAAGGATCACGGTAAAAAGCGCAATCAGATTGAGCTAGTTGGTTTGCAGCTCAATCCTCACGATTCGAAGATAATTGAACCCATTACGGTTAAAAGTATTGTGGTTAAATTGCCGAAGTAATTGCGCTTTTAACTTTCCGCTGCGATGCGCTAAACGCGGGGGGGGGGGCAATGTCATTAAGTTAAGAAAAATCCCTTTTAAAAACAGCACACTAAAGGCATAATCCACACCAGACTTTATTGGAGCCCCCCCATGAACTGTACACAAACCGCCCCAAATTGTACAAAATTTGTACAGCCGCCTAGCTCAC
>CAMCXE010000309.1 GCA_945882995.1 Thalassocella blandensis
TGGGCAAAGCTTGCGTGCCCACGCCGTTCTTGCACAAACATTTCGGCAATTTTAAATACCCTGACCGGGCGTGGCAGCCATGTTTCGACTCTCGACTGCGTGGGCACGCTGCGCTTTGCCCACCCTACGAGGCTTAACCTCAATAAATCCCCTGACTACGCAAATAATCCTCATAACTCCCGTGAAAATCCACAATACCATCCGGTGTGATATCCAAAATGCGGGTAGCCAGAGAAGATACAAATTCACGGTCGTGGGTGACGAAGATGAGGGTGCCGGGGTAGTTGTCTAGGGCTAGGTTCAGGGCTTCGATGGATTCCATGTCTAAGTGGTTAGTGGGTTCGTCCATGACCATCACGTTGGGGTTTATTAGGCTGAGTTTGCCGAATAACATGCGGCCTTGTTCACCGCCGGAAATCACTTTTACGGATTTTTTAACTTCGTCGTTGGAAAATAACATGCGGCCTAAAGCGCCGCGCACTAATTGTTCATCGCCTTGGGTCCACTGCTTCATCCAGGTGAATAAATCACTGTCGTCCGCAAAATCGCTGGTGTGGTCTTGGGCGAAATAACCAATTTCGGCGGCTTCGGCCCATTTTATTTTGCCGGTGTCTAAGGCTAAATCCCCCATTAGGCAGCGCAGCAAGGTGGTTTTACCGGCACCATTGGGGCCGATAATGCCGATGCGTTCACCAGCTTCCACCTGCATGGAAAAATCCTTAAATAACGGCTTAGCGCCATCAAAACTTCTGCTAACGTACTCCAAAGTAACCGCTTGGCGATGCAATTTTTTGTTTTGCGTAAAACGAATATAGGGGCTAACGCGACTGGAGGGCTTGATGTCATCGAGCTTAATTTTGTCGATTTGTTTAGCGCGCGAGGTAGCTTGTTTAGCTTTGGAGGCGTTAGCGGAAAAGCGGCTAACAAAGGCTTGCAATTCGGCTATTTGAGTTTTCTTTTTCGCGTTGTCGGCGTATTGACGTTCGCGCACTTGGGTGGCGGCGGTCATGTAATCGTCGTAGGTGCCGGGGTATACGCGAATTTCACCGTAATCTAAATCCGCCATGTGGGTGCACACGGAATTTAAAAAGTGGCGGTCATGGGAAATAATAATGATGGTGGTTTTGGTTTGCTGATTTAAAATATTTTCCAACCAGCGGATGGTGTTGATATCCAAGTGGTTGGTGGGTTCGTCCAGCAATAATACATCGGGGTTGGAAAATAAGGCCTGGGCCAACAATACGCGCAATTTCCAGCCGGGGGCTATAGAACTCATGAGGCCATTGTGTTGTTCGATGGGAATACCCACGCCCAATAATAATTCCCCCGCCCGGGATTCGGCGGTGTAGCCGTCCATTTCGGCAAATTCAACTTCTAAGTCCGCCACTTTCATGCCGTCGGCTTCGCTCATGTCGGCCATGCTGTAAATGCGGTCGCGTTCGGATTTTACGTTCCACAAATGGGTGTGGCCCATAATCACGGTGTCGATCACGGTGAATTCTTCGTAGGCGAATTGATCCTGCTTTAATTTGCCCAAGCGCACATTGGGTTCCAACATCACATTGCCGGCGCTGGGCTCTAAGTCGCCGCCGAGAATCTTCATGAAGGTGGACTTGCCACAGCCATTGGCGCCAATGAGGCCATAGCGATTCATATTGTTGAATTTGACGGAGACGTTTTCGAAAAGGGGTTTAGCACCAAATTGCATGGTGATATTAGCAGTTGAGATCACAAGAAATTCCAGAGGCGGCGGTTAAAAAGTGGGCATTTTAGCGGACATTGCCGGTACGCGGGGGCAAATATTCCGCCTAGATCAAATTTCTGTGCGTTATGCTGGGCGGTAGGCAATTGTGCCTTGCATGACGGGCGCGGGCTTTTACAATGGCGGCCCTGCGATAGGCGGCTAGCCACCTGGTGGCAATCCCTTCGAGCGCGCTCGGCACTTCACTCCAACTACGCCGGGCTGCATCACCCAGCCACGCTCCGTGCATTCCCTCCCCCCACTTGGATTTTTTATGGAAGCCTTTTTAAGTTCCGCCGCCGCTGTGGCCATTGCCGAAATTGGCGATAAAACCCAGCTGCTAGCCCTGTTTCTAATCACCCGCTACAAACGCCCATGGACCATAACCCTAGGCGTATTTTTATCCACCTTGGTTAATCACGGGCTGTCGGCTTGGTTAGGCGCCTGGGTGGCGCAGATGATTCCACCCGGTTGGATACCCTGGCTGGTCAGCCTGAGTTTTTTTGCGGTGGGCCTTTGGCTGTTGGTGCCGGATAAGGACGATAGTGATGACAGCCGTTTCACCCAATACGGCCCCTTGCTGGCTACGCTGGTATTGTTTTTCTTGGCGGAAATTGGCGACAAAACCCAAATAGCCACGGTGATTTTGGCGGCCAAATACCACGACACCCTTGCGGTGGTGGCAGGCACAACGGTGGGCATGTTACTGGCCAATGTGCCAATTATTTTTGCCGGCGGTTGGCTGATGGACAAAATGCCCCTGCAGCTAGCGCGCCGCGCTGCCTTTGTGCTGTTTATGGCGCTGGCGTTTATTACGTTGGTGGGTAGGGTGTTTTGGCAGTAGTTGGTGAGAAGTTGAGTCTGCCTTCGGTTACGCTCAAGGCTGATTTTTCGAGTGATTTTTAGCCTTTATTTCGCCCTCCTGGGCGAGTCACTTTTCTTTCATGAAGGCCGGCCTGGCCTTCACCCTTCGGGCAGCTACGCTGTGGCAATTTGCTCCCAGCAAATTGCTGCGTGCCCAAAAAATTGCAGGAGCAATTTTTAATCGCGAAGCGACCCTTCGGGCCAAGTGCATGGATGCACTTGGTAGAGAAAAGTAACCAAAAGAAAAGGCACCCGACTTTTTGGTTTTTGCTGCGCAAAAATTCCCTCACTCAAGAGCCATGGATGGCGCGAATGCAGAAATTGCAGGACGACCCCATGGATGGGGGAGGTAGAATTTCATCGGGAATGAAATCGAGCAATTTTCTGCCGAGGCGATTTTGAGGGTCGCCGTGGCGTGAGAAGATTCGCCACATCCGTGTGGCTCTGCCCTTGGGGCTGCCTCCGGCATCAAAAATGGCTATCCTGCCATTTTTTCCTGCAAAATCACCTCTCCACTCGGCCAAAAAACGGGTCAGTCCCTGAGGTATCCCCACAAAGTCATCCCGAAAACACGTTGTTTTGATAGGCGTGTATTTTCTCCATTGCATCGATAAACCGCGCTGGCGACAGGAAATCGGGTAGTAGTAAACCAAGTTTAAGAAGTTGCCGAGCTAAAAATACACTCG
>CAMCXE010000310.1 GCA_945882995.1 Thalassocella blandensis
GGTGGAGGTGCGAAGATCGTGGATAAATTTGGCGAACGACAACAAGCGTCCGCCGCCTAACCGGGGCAGCGCCGACCCGCTGCAATAGAGTGGCTAGGGTATATCTTAAATTGGGTGAAGATTTGTCTGGACTTGGGGGTCCACTTTAGGGGATGACGTAAAAAAATGAAAAATGTGATGAATAGGGGCTTTTGGTGTTCGTCAGCTATTGTTGTATAACTAAATAAAAATAGCCTCCGTCGCGAAAAATTTGCAGCAGTATTTTGTTATTGTCTCGAGATAAGGCTTGCTGTAATTGTTTAACGGAGTCCACCGGTTGACGATTGGCGCCGAGGATAATATCCCCTTCGCGTAGCCCCTCTTGCAGCGCGGGTGCGTTAGGCGCTACGGACCTTACTAGCAAGCCGCGACCGCTAGGGTTTTTGTCGAGTTTTACGCCTTGCAGTAGTGGGTGGCCAATATTGCCACCAGCCAGAACGTCGGTTTGTCCTACGCCCACGGTTACTTCTTTTTCAGCGCTGTCGCGTAGCAGTTTTATTTTGACTTTATCGCCCAGGCTGCGTATGCCAATTTGGTTGCGTAGCTGGCCGGCGCTGCGGGTATCTTTATCGTTCACGGCGATAATGACATCGCCGGGTTTTATGCCAGCTTTTTCTGCTTCAGTGCCCTCGCCAACTCCGGTAATCAATACACCGTTTTGGCCGTTTGGCAGGTTAAAAGCCTGTTGGAGTTCAGGGGTTATATCTTGAATACTGACCCCAATTTGGCCCCGCTTAACCTCCCCGTGTTGCAGAATTTGGTCGACACTGGCTTTTACCATGTTCATGGGAATAGCGAAGCCAATGCCCACATTGCCACCGGTGGGTGCCAAGATGGCGGTGTTGATGCCAATCAGTTCGCCCCGCAAATTCACTAAGGCGCCGCCGGAATTTCCGGGGTTAATGGACGCGTCGGTTTGAATAAAATCTTCATAGCCTTCTATACCCAGCCCGCTGCGGCCCAAGGCGCTGACTACGCCGGTGGTGACGGTTTGACCCAGGCCAAACGGGTTGCCAATGGCCACAACATAGTCGCCCACACGCAATTTATCGCTGTTGGCCAGAGCGGTTTGGGTGAGGTTTTTGCCTTCAATTTTTAGCACGGCCACGTCCACTTCGGGGTCCGCCCCGAGCAGCTTGGCTTTAAAGTTGCGCCCGTCGTTAAGAATCACCTGAATTTCATCGGCACCCTTAATGACATGAAAATTGGTTACCACTGTACCGGCGGCTCTATCGATGATCACGCCGGAGCCCGCACTTTGTTGTCGGCGTTGTGCTCGCTGAGGGGCCTGATCGGGAATATTAAAAAAGCGGCGGAAGGCTGGATCGTTGAGTAGTGGGTTGCTGGCTTGGTTACTGGAATAGGTGGCGATGTTGACTACGGCAGGGTTAACTTTTTCAAGCATCGGGGCAAGAGATGGGAGGGCATCACCTTGCGGGTCTAGGCTGGGCAGCAGAGCTTGCGCGTGGGCGGTAAGCATCAGGCTGGTCAAAATGGCGTAAAAGCTGCGGAATGCGCGCATGGGTTCTCCTCGGTTGGGGGCTTTACTCGCGGAACTGTGGGCGGAGGCTTAAGAATTCAACACGCCTCTGCGGGCGTTAAGAGTTTGACTAGCGCTGGGAGTTCCCGATGATTATTCCGGCGACATGCGGTATCTTTCGACGGGTTGTCTTGAGGGCGGTAATTTAAGCGGGGAATGGCGGCTGCAGTCGTCACGAGGTTGGGGTGGCAAGCGGCTAAGCCGGTGGTACCGCAGCGCCTTTTTTGTTTGATGTATTTGCCGTGTTGGGAGGGGTGCTGAATTCTAAGTTCTGGCGACTTTTTAGCGCTGTATTCCGTAACACGGGATAACCAACTACTGCCTGGTCAAAGCGGGCCGCTACCCTCGTTAGGTTCGCGTATCAGCCTACCCCTTAGCTAACGGGTCGGAAACGCAAAAAGAGTTGATCGGAAATGCGCTGTTTGGTGATGGCACAACCAATGGTTTAATTTCCGAAGTGTTGGTTGGTGGCAAGGGAAAAACAGAAAACCCATTAGATAACTTGCAACTATTCAGTACATTTTTCATTTTCTTACGTCATCCCCGCGTAGGCGGGGATCCAGATGGCTATCGCTCTAAAGCTATTACGATCTTCACTTATGTAAAAACTGCCTATTTGCCGCTGGATCCCCGCCTGCGCGGGGATGACGGGGAAACATGCTGAATAGTTACGATAACTTTACGCAAGTATTGACGAATCTGGGCATCGAAACCGGCAAAGAATATGCTCACAATAACCATTTCCATGTATACCTATCGCCGCCAGACCCGCAGAAGATAATAGATAGCGCAAAGTTGCTGGCACCCGAGGTGAGCACGCAACAAGAGCTTGGTGCACTCACCACTCAAGAACCCACCACATATAGCGCATTAACCGGCGCTGAGGAGATCATCATGCGTGGATTTATCGTCCCGACTCTACTCCCCGCACCGGCGGTGCTGATCGCCGAAGCGCCAGCTAAAAATATAACACCCGCAACGCAGGTGAATAGAACGGTAACTAGCTGCTATGACACAGAAAGCGCAATCCCGGACTCTGCAGCTAATCACTTCTCACCAATTAAAGTCGATTTTTTACGTCAAATTGGTGCAAAACACGGGTTTACGGTTCCCGAACTAAAGCCCTATCGTGTAACGCTGCTCACTCCTCCACAACATGGGGAAGTGCGTCTTGTTTATGAGCCTTCGCACCATTGGGCCTATGTTCCATCCAAAGGGTACACAGGTACGGACCGCGCCATTTACCTTGTCGAAAAACAAGGCAAGCGCTGCACGGTGGTCGTCAATTTGTGGGTGGTTGAAGTGCTTAGTGACGATTCCGAGCCGCCGCTTTGCAAGTCTGTCAAGTTCGCGCCATTTACTGGACCTGAAGTACCCGCTGGCGTCCCGCCCACTTCAATAAATGATTTTAAGTCTTGGGCGAGTGACGCGCTCTTGGCCTCCATCCTCAATACGACCAATCTTAATTTTTCTGACCTTGCTGCGGGCGAAGTCGGTAACACCACCGGCACAGGCCCAACCGCCAAAATCACCCTAGCAGCCTGTCGGACTAAAAATTCGAACCCAGCGTCAGCTCCTTCCTCAATAAAATTTTCGGCTAAAATATAATCAATTTGGTTAAAGTTTGTTCGTTTTTCGGTCAGTACTACCCATTTACCCGATTTTCAGACGCAATACCGC
>CAMCXE010000311.1 GCA_945882995.1 Thalassocella blandensis
CGCCCCTACGACAACCAAAATTTTTAACTTAATGACCTCGTGCGCGGGCCGTAATGCCGAAAATTAACAACGCTTCAGCCGTTAGTTTCAACGCCAATAATATTCAATGGCTGCAACTTTACCCCTGTATTTTTGCCTCAATTTCGTGCCTTTTCTAAACTATGCACGCGAGTGACGCAGTTGCGCGGGGCGATTCATGCGTAGCGTTTTTAAGTGGCGCGCTGGAGCGCTGGCGTTTTATAACAATTTTATTACTTATATTTTAAATTGCTTAACCTGCGCGGTTTGTACGCTAGGCAACAAAATAATTGGCAATAAAGCTGGCAGCATCCGTCACATCGGCATGCGAACTGCATCACACTTTTGACCCGGTTGTTCACCCGGTTGTTCATTTGTTCGTAGGCTCCACAACACCTAAGCAGGTACTTGTTATGAAAACTCCGTCCTCCATGCCGTTAAAACCACTGGTACAAACCCTAAATGATGGTGTTGAGTTTTACCGTGCGGCCATTGCCAAGGCTGAACATGATGACTTTAAAGAAGTTTTTGCGGAGCTGCTGGACTGTCGGCAATTCGCGCTGGCGTATTTACAGCCCTATGTGGTGTTAGAGACGGGCTCGCAGGAGGATGGCCACACCTTTGGCGGCAAACTGCACCACGCGTTCACGGCGGTGCAGGACAACTGCAATACCGACCATGACCTAACTCTTCTTAAACAGCTTGAGTTTGTTGAAGATGAAACCTTAAAGGCCATGAAGCTAGCTTTGACTCAGAGCGGCAACGCCATGGTACAAACGGTTATTCGTCAGCTCACACCCCGTATGCAAGCCTGTCGTGACCGCTTGACTCTGCTGGAAAAATCCATAGCGGCCTAGCGGCTAGTAGGCTCGACAAATGGGCACGCCGGCTGTGAGCCACTAGGCTTATCCACAGTGCCCAACAAACACTCGGCTGCCTCGGGGCTTGTATTAACGCGGCTGGGCCGCCGTTTGTGTTTTTAAGTTGTTGATCTAAAAGCTGTTTTTTGTGGGTTTTTGGGTGCGGTTGGGGTTGGTCAGCCGGCGGACCCATTCTGTGACAATTAATCCAAAATTAACGCACCGTTTTATCCACAGGTTAGGTGCCGAGCAAATAGGGGAACAGACGGGCGCGTTCGGCCGGGCTTAGCTGGGTCATTTTGATGATGTTCTGTTCCGGTATGCTGTCGGCATTGGGGTATTTGTCTAGCATTTGCTCCAGTAAATCCTCCCGCAGAATGTGCAGCAGTGGGTAAGGCGAGCGATTGGTGAGGTTACTGGCGTCGCGGGGCTCGGTGTCCGCAAAACAGTAGTCAGGGTGAAAACTGGCCACCTGCAGCACCCCTTCCAAATCGAGTTGCACAATCAGCTCATCCGCCCAGCCTAAAAAATTGTTGTAGTCCATAAAGTTCTGCAGCACGGCAGGTGCTATCACAATACTGGTTTCCACGGTTTCATTCGCCGGCTCGATCAGCCACAACAGCTCGTTTTGCAAGTCGGCCAGCAACGCGTCTTCAGTTTGAGCGGTGGAAACAAAAAAACGCACCTTGCCGGCTTCCAAGGGTTTGCGGGCAAATGGGCAGAGGTTTAAACCAATCACTACTTGTTCCAGCCAGCGGCGAGTGTTGGTGATAATTTCAGTTGAGTTCATGAGGAATACCTGTAGGTAAGGGGAGGGATTTTACGAGTTTAAGCGCCACGGGGGTAAATGTGGGAGTTTTGGCGCCTCGGTCGGTGCCCCGGAGTATCAGGTTTTTGTCCTGTATTTTAATGCTACTGTTTTTTGTAGATGCCACCTCTCCCATACCACCGCAAGCGCAATCAGAATACAGTAGCTGGCGAAATGTTTGACCGCATGCAAATGCGCATTTGCCGAAACTCCAAGGTTGGGGTTCGCTGGGTTCTACCCAATTATTCGCTAGCTCTCGAGTTACGCCTTTCCACAAATCGCCTCAAAAATGGCGTCTTCATCAAACCCTTCCGTGCGCATCTTGGCACGAACTTTAAGCATAATGTCGTCACTTTCACAGGCTTGCGGCGCTTGCAGTTTGCCCAGTACGGTATTCATCAACGGGTGATCAATAATGGGGTTTTCTAATCCCGATATTTCACGCAACCGAAACAGCAGGTTAATTTCAATCGGCCACAACATTCCATTACCACCGTAAGCAAACTCATACCATTCTCTATTTTTGTCTGGCTTGCATCTGTGCGTGTGGTAATTGCAGGCCGCAAGGGTTAACCGGGTGATCAACGCCATATCGGTTGTGGCCCAATGCTGCAACAATTCCTTAAAGAGTGAATTCTCAGCAGCCTCGCCCACCAGCTGTAAAGGCGGCTCTTTTAGATAGTCCGCCACCACACTGAGCATAAAACTAAAGATGGGGTAGGCGGAATAAATAAACCATTGGTTGCGGTAGGCTTGAATTAGCAATCTGCCCAAACGAATGGTTTCGTCTGTTTTACCCAGCCAGCAACCTGTGCCCAGATGCCGAACATCGCACATGGACATCTTCACCTGCGACGGCCTATCAAACCGTAATTCATAACGCCGGTTTTGTTCTAGGTCGGCATAAATACCCAAAGTGCCATACTCAAAAGATCGCGCAGCTAAACAAATAGACTCTGGCTTTCCAGTATAGCCAGCGACTTCTGCAGCATCTAAATAGCCGTTAGTCACACAGCGGATATCCGAGTCTAGCCCCCCCCGCTCCCAAATATCAAAGGGAGGGCTCAAGCTCGGGGCGTCGGTTAAACTTTCGACACTTAAATAAGGCACCAACTCCTGCCTTGCAGCCAAAAATACCACCGAGTTTTTAGTCATGCGATTTAAATTACGTTTAATGCCTGATGACCATTTTGGATATATCTCATCACAGGATTCGAAGGTCTTCATGATTAATTTACCGGTTGAAGAGTTAAGGTAGCGGCCCCAGTGGTGTTTGGGGGGAGGGATTTTAACTGTGGCGTAAATAGGGATTCTCTATAGGCACCATTTTAATTGCATTCCCGCGCCAATGCGCAGCACGAATAATCGACCGCTGTGGTTTGTAGCCTGAGCAATGAAAAATAATTACCGCCACTCATAAAAAATCCGCCGAAAATATAGCACAGATTTCCGTTGTTTTTGCGTGGGTTGGGTAGAGCGAAGCGAAACCCAACACAGTACGAACCACAATAAAACAGACACCCCCAGTTGTAATGTTTAACCCAACG
>CAMCXE010000312.1 GCA_945882995.1 Thalassocella blandensis
TACCGGTAAATGCATGTGCCCCTATGTGACAAAATTGATGTACCAAGGTGTAACCGCTAAGGATGGCCCAATCGCCAATTACCACATGCCCAGCCAGCGCCGCATTGTTAACTAAAATGCAATGGCTGCCGATAACACTGTCGTGGCCAATATGTACGTACGCCATAACTAAGTTGTTGTCGCCAATCAGTGTGTCGCCACGATCTTGGACGGTGCCGCGATGCACCGTTACGCCTTCGCGAAAAATATTGTTGTTGCCGATGGTTAGGCTGGTGCGTTCACCTCGGTATTTCAGGTCCGGAGTATCTTCACCTAGGGTGGAAAACTGGAATACACGATTGTTGCAGCCGAGCGTCGTTGGTCCCTTGATGACAACATGGGATTCGATGCGTGTGCCTGCTCCAATGATTACGTCTGGGCCAATGAGCGTCCAGGGCCCCACCGTGACGTCGGAGGCGAGTTGGGCGCTTGGATCAATTATCGCTGCAGGGTGAATCAGCGTGGACGTAGTAGACATTAATTTACCGACCGGTCAGCACACAAAATAGTCGCTGACGTAACTAGATGGCCTTCAACTTTTGCCGCGCATTGGAATTTCCAAATACCGCGTTTTTCTGAAAGGATTTTGGCTTCGATATAGAGCTGATCGCCAGGCACGACCGGCCGCTTAAAGCGTACATCATCGACGCCCGCATAAAGGTAAATCGAGCCTTCGTCGGGTGTTTTGTTCATGGTTTTAAAACCTAGAACACCGCAAGCTTGGGCCATAGCTTCTAAAATTAAGACGCCAGGAAATACAGGATAGGCTGGGAAGTGGCCTTGAAAAATTTGTTCGTTAATAGAAATATTTTTGTAAGCGACTATGGATTCCCCAACAGTTAACTCCACCACGCGATCGATGAGTAGAAACGGATAGCGGTGCGGTAAATATTTGCGAATTTCGTTTACATCCATCATCTGGATAAGGCCTCAGGATCAAAGGGGTCAATAATTATTGGTCTTGTTGTAAGCTGTTTTCTATGCGTTTGAGGCGCCCGATCCACTCATCCAATTGGCCAAAACGCACGGCATTCCGCCGCCAAGTTTTAACGTCCTGCAACAGTGTCCCCGAAGAATAATGTCCTGATTCCGCAATGGATTTGGTAACTATACTGCCCCCATTAAAGTGCACGTTGTCGGCGATTTCCAAGTGGCCATTGATGGCCACAAACCCCCCCATTGTGCAATTGGCACCAACTTGAGTAGACCCCGCAATGCCAACACATCCGGCAATAGCGGTGTTTTTGCCGATTTTTACATTGTGGGCAATGTGAACTTGGTTATCAATGATAACACCATCTGCTAATTCCGTAGGCTCTAGTGCACCGCGATCTATGGCTGTGTTTGCGCCTATCTCAACATCGCTGCCTATGCGTACACCACCCAGTTGATGAATTTTTTGCCAGCCATGAGGCGTTGGCGCATAGCCAAATCCGTCTGAACCTATAGTGCTATTGGCGTGAATCCGTGAGCGTGCGCCTATGTGCACATCGTGGTAAATAACGACGTTGGGGAAAATTACTACACTTGCGCCAAGGGTGGATCGGCAGCCTATAAAGGCCCCCGCCAAGAGTTGAACGTCCTCACCAATGATGACGTCGGCTTCAATTACGCAATGGGGGCCGATACTGACCCCAGCGGCCAGTTGCGCGCTGGGGTGAATCACGGCACTTGGGTGCACCCTGGCTGCTGGCACTGGCCGAGTCTCGAACAGCTTGCTGAGCTGAGCGTAGGCGAGGTAGGCGTTAGCCACCACAACCCCATGCGCAGGGCGTGGAGCGCTGGAAGATTGATTGATAATCACAGCCCCAGCTCGGCTGTCGGCTAGTTGAAACTCGTACTGCTTGCTTGCGGCAAAGGTAATTTCGTGTGGCTGAGCGGTGTCGATGGGCGCTATGCCTCTGATCTCGAGTGCTGGATCGCCAATACAGGCGCCGCCTAAAAAATCGGCAATGGCGCCCAAAGTAATTGCCTGGCTCATGGTGCGGCCTTAAAGAATTGGGCTTATTTGGCTTTGTTTAATTTTTCGGTGACCAGGCTGGTAATGTCTAAGGCTGGGGCTACAAACATCACGGCTTGGCTATTTACTAATAAATCGATTTTTTCGGCGGCAATCACTTCGTCTACGGCAGCTTTAAACTTAGGCTGCATGTCTTGCATAATTTTCATCATGGCGGCTTGGTTTTCGCTCTGAATTTTCTTGCCGAGCCCTTGAAGATCTTCGCCCGTTTTCTTGATTTTTTTATCTGAATCCGCTTTTTTGTCCGCTGGCCATGTTTCGCTTTGGGTTTTTGCTTCCTTTACGAGGGCTTCATAATCGGCCTTCAAACCTTCGGCCTTGGTGATCATGGCCGCATAGTCTGCTCTCGCTTGGAGTGTTTTGTCGGCTTTTTTGGCGGCATCAGTGCCAAGTAGAGCTTTATCAAGATTTAACACCGCAACTTTTCCTGCGAAGCTGTAAGGTGTAATGGCTAAAATTATGATGCCGATAACTAGTTTGGATAACTTCATGGGTATAACTCCTCTAAATGTAAAAAAATAGTAATGAAAACTAAAAACCGGCGCCCATTGAAAACTGAAAGAACTCAGAATCGTCGGTTTCGCTGCGTTGGATCGGCCTCGCTATGCTGAAGGTGAGCGGCCCAAAACTGGAGAGCCAGCTTAGGCCCAAGCCATAAGATGAGCTCAGTTTTGATAAGTCGAAATTGGAGCAGTTCTCCTGCATGTCACCACAGTGGGTGTCAAACACATTGCCTGCATCGGCGAATAGTGCCATTTGTATTGAGCGCTGATCTTCGATAAATGGCACTGGGAAAATCAGCTCCGCGCTGAATTCAGTGATGATGTTGCCGCCAAAGGCGCGACCAGTTGTTGTTGCTGCTTGAGTAACGAGTTTTCCTGGTGCGCAACCTATGCCGGCTGCGGAGCCTTTGTCACACAACACATAGGCCTGGCCTTCTACCCGTATATTGTCATTAACTCCGTCTCCGTCAGTGTCAATGGCCGTGACATCACTCGTCGTGGGCGTGTAAGACAATACCGGAGAAATTTGCGGGCCGAGGGTGCTTTTGCGAAACCCTCGCACAGATCCAAACCCACCCGCAAAAAAGTTTTGGAAAAACGGCAATCTGTCCATATCACCATAACCTTCTCCGTATCCCA
>CAMCXE010000313.1 GCA_945882995.1 Thalassocella blandensis
CATACTTGCTCTGTGCTGTATGGCTTGATGAATCCACCTAACTTTGTTTGGCGCTCGGTGTAGCTTGCGGAAAAAACAATACAACTCAGGAGTTGAAACTTCACGGCCAGTAATGTCAGCAATTATGGCGTTGATTATGTGAGGTAAAAAATATGGGCCGCTACAATTGCTCGTGATCATGGTGATCAATAATTTGCCCAATCAATAGCTCGCCGGTCAATCAATGAGTAGACTGAAAATGCCAATGAGGTAGGGCAGTGCTGAGTTGTGGTCGGTAACACACGTAAAAACGTCGCTAAATATAGCTGTTTAGGAGTGCTTAGCTGGTTGTACGTGTTGGTCCATTAAACGTTCCAGTTATTGCTGTTGCACGCTAATAGGCGCTGAAAGTGTGGTGCACGCCCTGAATATCGGCTAATTATTTTGCCGTTTACACATTTTGGCTCGTCCTTGTAACGCTTGCCTAGCGGTCAATCTTGACGTATCGGGCAATTTATTCCCATTGTAGTGTCCGGTCAATAGATGATCGCCGGTAATTTTATTAATATTTGTGTTAAGTATCGATGGTGTGGCCTGTGGCTGTTGTTTTGCTTGATAAATTTATGTTTGGTGCAGGTATCCTGCGGGGCAAGTGGGTTTGATTCGCGCCGAATATCATGCGTTTGTTTGACTGCGCGGTTTGGATCCGCCAGATGAATCTAGGAAACAATGAGTCAGAGCCACAATGCAATAATCAATAGTTTAGTGCGATTCCGCACTAGGCTGCGCAGCCAACATAGCGTTGCGAGGGCGGCCCAGCCCCAGTCATGTCGCGTACAACACGGAATATTAAGGGATCCCAGCAGGGTTATTTGCAGTGACATTAATGTTGGTGTCGATTTTTATAATGTCGATTATTGCGGTACAAAAAAATCAGTAAATGTAAATGGATTATCTAGTGCTATTAGAATTTCAAGGATTTTGGGTTGGTATCTTTCGGTTAAATACTTGTAAGCGTATTTTGCAGCAGCGCAATCTTTTGCAGTGATTCCGCATATTCATCTTCCGCTAGGGAATCGGCCACTATGCCGCCGCCGCCCCAGACGTGAATTTCATGGCCGTCAATACGTAGCGTGCGAATGGTAATGGAACTATCCAGTCTGCCGTTGGCACTCCAATAATAAATGCAGCCGCAATAAATACGCCGCGGTTGATCCTCTAGCTCGGCAATAATTTCCATAGCCCGTTTTTTAGGGGCGCCAGTAATAGAACCGCCAGGGAAACATGCGTAAAAAAATTGCCAGGGGCTAATGCCGGGTTTAAGTTGACCGCGAACACAGCTTACTAAATGGTGCACATTGGCATAGGTTTTTAGCTGGAATAATTCCGGCGTGGCCACGCTAAATGGTGCGCAGTTTTTACTAAAATCATTGCGCAGCAAATCCACAATCATCAGGTTTTCGGCGCGGTTTTTAATGCTCTGGCTAAGGGCTTGGGCAAGTTCGGCATCTTGCGCTTCGGTAGCACCGCGTTTGGCGGTGCCTTTGATTGGATGGGTCACCGCCTCGCCCTGTGTAATGCCAATAAATTGCTCGGGTGACAAGCTGAGTATGGCGCCCTTCGGCGTGCTAAAAAATGCCCCGTAAGGGCTGGGGGAGGCCGCCCGCAAGTGTGCATAGGCCGCCAGTGGTGGCCCGCTGCACTCGGCGCTAAAACGCTGGCTAAGGTTTACTTGATAAGCGTCGCCGGCCTGAATATAAGCCAGTATCTTCTCAATTTTGCTGAGGTAATCGGCTTTGCTGGTGGCTGGCGCAAAAGCCGAGCAGACAAACGGGGGCAGGGGCGGTGCAGCCTGTGCCAGCTGCGCCAATACTGCCTGCCGAGTATCGGCCGGGCAGCGGTTGGAAAAATACAGCTGGCTGCGGCACGCAATATGGTCTTGCAGCAACACCCAAGTGTACACACCTAAGTGCAAGAGGGGTTCGGGGGAGGGTGGTGCCGCCAAGCCTTGAGCCGCACAGCCGTATTCGTAGTGGATATAGCCCAAAATCCCCCCGCAGAACGCAAGTTCTGGCTCCGCTGCAGGCGCAAAAAGGTCAATTTCCTGTTGCTGCCATTGTTCGGCGGTAAGTGCTGTGGGCACACCGTTAAGCTGGGCGGCGCCCGCAGCAGCCTGCTCATAAACGCTCAACGGCAAAGCCGTTAAAAATTCATAACGACCCCCATAAGCGCGATGGGTGCCACTATCTAGCCACACAAACCCTGTTAGCTCGGCCAGTTGTTTGGCATAGTGCAGGGCGTCGGGCGTATAGGCCAGTGGCAGTAGCAGGGGTGGCAGGCTAGATGCAGTCAAGATCAGATTATCGATTCGGAAGTGTAGTTAGAGTTTACCCCAGTTGACCGCCGTGGATCAGTAGGTGGAGCGCGCAGTTTTAGCCGGTAGTTGTTACTTGCTTGAAATGCCGTGGCGACGACGGGTGGCTAATACAGTTTTCAGCAGTGTGTGAATGGGAAGAAGTGAGGTGGCTATGTTTATACCCTTGGCAAAATTAACCGATCTTTACGACGGTTTTCAGCAGGCTGTAATGGTGGCCGGCAAATCCCACCTGCTGTTGCAGGCCGATGGGCAAGTGTACTTGGTGGAAAATCGCTGCCCGCACATGGATGCGCCCCTGCTACATGGCGCCATTGTGGGCAGCACCCTACGCTGCAAAGCCCATGGCATCGCGTTCTCCCTCATTACTGGCGGCGCCGAGGGGCCCTTGGCGGGGAGCTTGGATTGTTTAGTCTTTGTGGATTTGGTGTACGAAGGCGATAGGCTGGGCGTTGATATCCCTAGCCGGTGAGTGGTTGAGTGGCTTGGCGCGCTCATTGAGTTAAGTGTTTTGGCCTGATGTTCGGGCCATTTTTTCCTCGTGAAGAAACCCCCTCCCAGCCAATGTCATTAAGTTAAGAAAAATCCCTTTTAAAAACAGCACACTAAAGGCATAATCCACACCAGACTTTATTGGAGCCCCCCCCATGAACTGTACACAAACCGCCCCAAATTGTACAAAATTTGTACAGCCGCCTAGCTCACCCTGATTTTATAGCGCAGCATAGAACGAAGCCCACGGCGTTCACCCGCACGCGCAAATTGCCATTCCAAACCCTTTGCCTGTT
>CAMCXE010000314.1 GCA_945882995.1 Thalassocella blandensis
GGTATTGCGTCTGAAAATCGGGTAAATGGGTAGTACTGACCGAAAAACGAACAAACTTTAACCAAATTGATTATATTTTAGCCGAAAATTTTATTGAGGAAGGAGCTGACGCTGGGTTCGAATTTTTAGTCCGACAGGCTGCTAGGCAAAAGTCGTCGCGGCCATCGTTATTGAAGTCGCCGACAACGGGGCTGAAATCTTTAAGCGTGTCATCCGTTGCTGTTCCGCCGACGAGTTGCTTGTAACCGGCGTTTAATTTGATTAAGGCGGGCTTGAGCGTGGGCGGGGCCTCGGCGATAGGAAGACTGGGCAAGGCCTCAAGTTGGTACTGGTTGAACTGATTGAGTTTGTGTTGGCCAGTTGCAGGGTCAAAAAAACAAACCTTGCCATTTTCGTCAACCATATCCATATAGCCGTCTTGATTAATATCCTGCATCCCTACGGAGTCCCAAACGACTATGTTCGCAGCCGCTGCGGCGCTGAAACCTAATTGCCCAGCACTCCACTGAAAGGTAAGTGGTTTAGCGCAGGTTTTGCTGGCCTCGGTGCCGCCTTCGCCGTAGCCGCACTCCACTATGGTGTCTACAAGGTCGCGGTAGGTGGTGGGGCTAGTTTTGTATTGAATATTGTAAAACCCAGTTGCCAGATTCGTGGCCGCCGCTTTAGAAAACACTTGGACATTGCTCAGGAGTGATGAACTCAGCGTTGAGGCGGAATAGGGCGAATTATTTAACGATTGGTTGCTGGTGGCTCCGGTCGAGACCCTAGAAATCCAATCGCCGTTATCCCAAACATCGTATTCTGCAGTTCCTGTAGGCAGACGGCTTTTAGACTTATACGTAAACACGACCTTAGCCGTAGCCATGTCGATGCTATTGAGTAGCAGCTCTGATTCCGTCGTTGAGTTATAGGTATAGGTGTATTTATTCTCGTAGCGGTCTGTAACCGACGCCAGCGCCCAAACAGTGCTGACAGTACCTTTGGCTCGGGTGGCGTTGCTTGTGTCACCGGCCTTGCTACCAAATTGATAACGCAACCCTTTTTTATCGTAGGCCACAAATAGGTTACTAGCGGCATCCCGCTGAACCAGCGTAAAACTTTCACTTTCCGTTAGGTATTCCGCATTGGCCGCCCAATAGGACGCGTCGTCTTTCAAACCATTACGCAGTAACAGCTTTTTGCCGTTGTAGCACAGGCGGTCGCTATTGGTGAGTTTAGGGTTGGGTACTTGGGCTAAAGCGCCCTCGGTAGCATAGGTTTTTGCACAGCGGCTAATGGCGCCGCCGGCGGATAATGACCAGCCCACACCCATCAAGCCGTTGCTGTTGGTTTGGCTGGAATAGCTAAGGGCCAGCTCGGGTTTGAGATCATTGGGTGTGGGTGGTAAACGGATAGGGACGGTGTAACTCATGCGGCCATTAGTGACCGAGCTGGTGCCTTGCGTGAGAGCCACCAGTTCGCCATTGCCTAGCTTGGGTAGCTGACTGATGTCGGTAAGGCTGTATTTGAATCTGGCGTCAATGCTGGTTTCGGGGATCACCGCATTGGTGCTTACCACGCCCAAATTAGAAATCAGAAAATCGCCTGCAGCGATGGTGCTGCCCGAGGGCATAGCGGCTGCGACAGGTGCCAAGACGGAACTGCTGGTACCATCTGCCGTGCTAGGCGTCACACCCATTGTGCCGCCTGCGACCATTGGCATAGCGGTGACCATGGTGCTACCCACCGGCATAGCAGGAGCAAGAATGGAGCTGGTGGCGCCAATAGGCGCGATAGGTTGAACTTCTCCGGTAGTGTTTTCCAAGGTGAGTGGCAAAGCCGCAACCATGTTGCTACCGACTGGCATGGCAGGGGTTATGGCGGAGCTGGTTGCTGCAATAGGTTCGGCAGGTTGGGCTACGGCGATAGCGCTATCGGCGGTGAGTGGTAAGGCCGTATCCATGTTGCTACCCGCTGGCATGGCGGGAGTTATGTCGGAGCTGCTCGTAGCAATAGGTACGGCGGGTTGTGCTTCGGCGGAAGTGCTTTCGGCGGTAAGTGGCAGGGCCGTCATCGTTGATGCGGGATCAAGTGATACGAGGGTATCAGCCGCCTGAACGGTGGCTCCACACAGGCCAACAATCAAAGCCCAAGCGAGCGGAATTACAGGGTGTATACGGCGGTTGATGCCAATTCTCCTAAATTAATGTGTGTCCGATTCAAAACTAAAACGGCAGTGTTGCAAATGTGCGGTTTTTACACGATGGGGTTGGCGTATTCGTCAGCCATCCGGCGGGGTTAACGGGAGCCTTGGCTCAACCGTCAATCTGTGCGGTAGCCAACATTATCAAATCTGTCAAATGCGTTCCAATAACTTTTAATTTAAATAGGCAGGTAGCCGACCAACAAATACGCCCACACCCGACTAAATCCTTTTCATGGTTTCCAGTGACCAAAATTGAAAAAAATGCTCGATGGTGTTTGTGGGGTTAAAAGCGGTGTAGCCATGGGGGTCATGGAAGTGAATCTTGCCTTTGGTTGCCAAGCGGATGAATAGCTCTTGGTAGCTCTTGGCATCGACGCTGTTTTTGCAGTAGTACCACACGAAGTGATAGCGATTTTGCCGAATATTGTGAAGGTGCTCGGCGATGATGGCGGCATAACGCCCTAGGCTTTTGCGGGAAAAAATGGACATCCACAAAATTGACACCACCACCCAAACCAACTACCCTCGCGAAAACCGCCAAGGGCCGCACCCCATGACCCAATCCCGCTCCACCCAAATTTCCCTCGACGCCACCAGCTTCTACCATTGCTACGTACGCTGCGTGCGTCGCGCCTATTTATGCGGTGACGACCGCGCGACCGGCGCGAATTATGATCATCGCAAGCAGTGGCTGGTGTCGCGGTTGCGGTTTCTTTCTTACATTTACGCCATCGACATTCCTAATTACCACTATCCCTAAGCCGCACAATGCTGTATATTTAACCAGCATAAGCAGCATTCTCGAAAGGGGTAATTTATGGCTCGTAACAAAATCCAGTTCCAGAAGGGGTTCGGTCTGGTCGACTTCCTGAAGGCGTACGGTACTGAACAGCAGTGTTTTGACGCCCTGTATGCTTGGCGCTGGCCAAGTGGCTTTATTTGCCCGCAGTGCA
>CAMCXE010000315.1 GCA_945882995.1 Thalassocella blandensis
GCGCGTGCGGGTGAACGCCGTGGGCTTCGTTCTATGCTGCGCTATAAAATCAGGGTGAGCTAGGCGGCTGTACAAATTTTGTACAATTTGGGGCGGTTTGTGTACAGTTCATGGGGGGGCTCCAATAAAGTCTGGTGTGGATTATGCCATTAGTGTGCTGTTTTTAAAAGGGATTTTTCTTAACTTAATGACATTGGCCTGGGGAGTGCAATTAATTATAGATTCTGCCCCCGATGAGCGTATTGCAAAATTTATCGCGTATTAAGAAGAAGGCCCGCAAAATTACGAGCCTGGTGCGCCCTGCAGTGGATCATTTGGAAATCCATTGCCATAGGCTTTCCTTAAAAATTTAGTAACTATTCAGCATGTTTCCCCGTCATCCCCGCGTAGGCGGGGATCCAGCGGCAAATTATTTAAGTGAAGATCGTAATCGCTTCAGAGCGGTTGCCAACTGGATCCCCGCCTACGCGGGGATGACGTAAAAAAATGAAAAATGTGCTGGATAGTTGCAAAATTTAAACGTCAAGCCGTAGAGGTGTGCGCGAGCTTGCACCTAGGGACGGCGCAGATACGCCGCTGGCTTAAGGGTGCCTAGGCGAATCGAAAGGGCAAATGTTAAGTTTGGAGATTGGAAACTTTATGCGATGAAAAAGCCTAGCTAGAATAAAGGGAATACTGAACCAAAATATTGAGCAGGCTGAGCGGCATAACTAGGCTCCGCCTAAAATGATATTGGCTATGCCTGCCTACGCCGGTTTATTGGAAAACCGGTACCCGATTGCACGCGAAAAACCGATACTCCGGCTGTTTAACCTAGCAACCTCAGTTGGATCACCAAAGTCTGCACAGCCCCCGGGCAGCGCCTAGCAAAAGTTAAAAATGACCAACACCCAACCAGGTTGCCCGTCATTTTTAACTTTCACTAATCACACCAATGGACTACACAGCTTTTTGGCGCCCAACTGAGGTTTCTAGGTTTAACCCAACCAATACCCGTCTAGGCGGAACCCCAGCTCTTTCCAGCCTAAAAATTTGCCGCTACTTCATGTCAAATTCCGCCTCATCCACACCCAGCTCGCGGCATATAATGCGTACCACGTTTTTTTCGGCGGCATCAAAATTGCCGTCGGATGCGCCAATGGCGCAGCACACTCGAATCATTAATTTGCTCGCCGCCGTATCGTTTTTAATTTTCGCGATAACTTTTAGCGCCTCGGCCTTGCCAATCTCGTAGTCGAATTCGAATTTGCTAAGGGTTTTATTGAAAATTTCGATAACTTCACCCGCATCGAACACTTTCAGCTCGTCAGAATTACTAATAAACCCCAGCATTTTTTGCTTCTCCGCGGAGCTGATGGAGCCGTCGCTGGCGGCAACCAGTGCACAGCCGGAAATCACCGCATGCAAAAAGTCTTTATTTTTAAATTTGCCAACTTCCCCAGCCAGTTTTGAGCTGGCGTCTTTACCCATTTTTTTAATCGAATCGAAAAAGCTCATAGTGTGTCTCCAATGATGTAGGGTGAATGAAACCGTGTGCCTAGGCGCTAGACGCAACCTAAATTGTGGCATATCTGGAATTAACAAGGGAGACGCAAAGCTGTAGCGCCAATAAGCCAACCATAGAAACGAACGCCCGCTGGAACAAATCCGGAGCGTTCCATAAAGATCAGCTATCGCAGCATGTGGCTTACTCGCTACTAGCCACATTGGCTTTTATCAAAGAAGCCTATGATTTTCCCACCAAATAGATAGGCCGGTTTTCTACCTCGTTATAAATCCGACCAATGCATCCCCGAGAAAACGCTACATAACGGGACATCCACAAACTAAAGCCAGGGGACATCCACAAACTGAAGCCTGAGGGTTATTTGGCCAACACCCGCGATGCTACGCTTCCACTCCTTCCATTTGAGGACACCGGTGTTACCACGGGCTTTGATTTTTTCGACGCTGCCGACATACAGCGTGGTTGTGTCGCCGCCGGGGTTGGAATCCACGCGTTTATAGCGACTGCGGTCGGTGCCGTAATAGAAGGCTTCGGATTGATTGTTTTGGACGATAGTTGCCACCTGATCGGCCGCGGTATAGGTCATGGTGCGTTTGGCTAGGCCACTCACACGGTCGAAGGTCATGTTGCCGTTGGCGTCGTATTCGTAGGTATTGGTACCGGCTGAAGTGACCGCATGGGCCCCGGCTTTGACTTTGCTGTAAATGTAGGCGCCTACGTCACTTTTGTTGGTGATATTGCCGAGGGCGTCGTATTGCACGGTTTGCACCACGGCTGGCGCCGTGCCGCCGTTTTTCCAGCTGTTGGTGATGAGCCGGTTGGCGGCGTCGTAGCCGAAGGTTTCGGTCCAGTTACTTTGGTTGCCTTAGCGGTTTTGGCTGCGGCTGAGCACGTTCACTTCACGGCGTAACTTTGCGCCTTGATGCCCAGGGCGCCGAGGGTTTCGATGCCTTCGATGCGGCCGGTTTTGGCGTTGTAGGCTTGGTTGGTGGTGGTTACGCCATTGGCGAGTTTGTACTGGGTGACGTTGCCGCGCGCGTCGGAACCAGTGACTAGGTAGTAGCTTTCATTGGCGGCTGGGTCCGCGGGATCAACGGGATCAATGGGGTCAGACTCCATTGATCTTCCGCTGGATGGCGCGACCGGCGAAGTCGTAGTCGGCGGGATCAATGGAGTCTGGTCGAGTAGGCCAAAGGAGCTTCCCCTCTAGCCTCTCACAGAACCGTACGTGAAGTTCTCACTTCATACGGCTCTTGTTATTCAGCCTATGAACTCATGAATGCCCAGTGTGCAAACAATCTTGGACAACGCTTTTTCACGCTACCCAACCACTTGACCGCGCGCATAAAATGATCCGATTGTTTGCGATACTTGCTGCGCGCCCAATTAATGAGCCTCAGATCCAGTGTGTACAGAAGATGCGATAAAGCCGAAGGGTAGAATGCGCCATAATAATTCAGCCACCCCCGAATCTGAGCGCTGAACCGCTTGCTTAATCCCACTATCGTTTCTGTCGCCAACTTATGTACTTGCCAGTCCCGCATCTTGCGCACTATGGCTTTCTTCGCCTTGTTGCTAATCGCCGGTGAGAAGCCTGTAAACAATTTGCCATCACGTCTCTTGGCCGCC
>CAMCXE010000316.1 GCA_945882995.1 Thalassocella blandensis
CATTTCTCGGTAATGAATGTCGTAAAACCCAAATTTTGGGCGCAAGTTGCCTAGGCCATTTTGCAAAAAATGTGTTGAGCGGCGGGTCTAGGTGGCGAAAAGCGAGCAAGCCCGTAGCGGCACGCGCTTAAGATTGAAAACTTTTTTAATGCGCAAGGCTGACGCTTTTAACCCAGCAAAGTAGCCAAATTTCGGCCCAAATTGTTGGGAAAGTGTTAACCAATTTTCTGCAGAAATATTAAGCCGCGTCAAAATGGCGGGTGCCGACGGGGCTATGGCGCCACGCTTGTCCTCGCGCATTATGCGCCCAGTCCAGTCCACCAGCTCCAGATAATCCTGCAAGCGAAAGGGTAATCCTTCGGGCATAGGGTCACGCGGGTTGCCGGCAAAGGGTATTAATTCAGGCGGTTGTGGATTGGTGTGGTGTTGCACCGCTCGCTGCAGGCACAGAATGCGGCGCTGGATCGATGTGTAGTCCGCATGTTCGGGCGTGGCTGCCATTTTCGCGCGAACGGGGTTTAAGTCTACGTAAGCCATGCAGGCCGCTAGGGCTTGTTCGTCAAGAAGTGCTTGGGTTTTGAATCTTCCTTCCCAGAATCGACCAGTGGCTTGATCTTCTAAATTGGCTTGCCTTGCGATGGGTTCGTTCAGGCACCGCATAAACCAGCTGATGTCCGTTAAACGCCGTCGCCAAATTTCAATCCAGCGCCCTAGTATTTCCTGCTCGAAGGCGCTTAGCTGCTCGCCATTTGCCGCGCGTTTGGAGAAACTGTTGCCGGCAAATAGTGCATGCCAGCGTGTCAGGACTTCCGCTCCAGTCCAGCTTTTGCTTGCACCGGAGTTGATGTGTAACACTAGGTGCAGGTGGTTGCTCATCACCGCGTAGGCGGCGATATCAATGGCGAATATTTGCCCTAGCTGCAGCAAGCGCTGCTCGATCCAGCCGCGCCTATGTTCAAACGAGCGGCCGGTGTGGCTGTCTTGGCCGCATAAAAACGCGCGGCGAACGCAGCGGGAAATGCAGTGATAATAGGGCGTTGCCTCTACGGCAACTTGAGCACGGCGGGGCTTTGGCATTGTAGGGCATCCTTGCTGGTTTGATATGTGTATTTATATACAGTATTTGCGAGTTGTCAACCGGCCGTTTGGGTTTTCGCTGGCGAGCGGTGGGGCTTCGCGGCGTGCTTAGCGGGTTGAAGAGGTGGGCGGCTTTATGAAAAGAAAAGTCCACTATGATAGTTCGATTGGTGGCCGCCCCGAACCTTCGTGACTAAGCCAACTGGTCGTACAATTTCACGCCAGCATTTCCCAGCAGCCGCGATTTTACTGGGCTGAAGTGGTGGGTGGCTCGTTTGTTCGTTTGCTTTTCCGGCCGATATTCGCAAGGTGATTTATACCACCAATGCCATTGAATCGCTGAACAGCGTAATCCGCAAGGCCGTTAAAACGCGCAAGCTGTTCCCCAGTGACGACTCAGCTATGAAGGTGATTTTTCTGGCCATTCAAGCGGCCTCAAAAAAATGGACCATGCCGATACGCAACTGGAAAGAGGCGATGAATCACTTTATTATCGAATTTGAGTCTGAGCTAACGACTCATGTTTAGGCGGGTGGTTACACAGAATGGTTTACAGCCTCTACCTCAGAGTCTGACCCCATTGATCTTTCAGCATGACAATAACGCTTACCGCGTTATTGTCATCTCGGCACACACCCCATTGATCTGCTACGAATGCTCCGAGAACACGATGTTGAAATAGTTGCCCTTTGTAAGCCCTAACTTAACCAATATTTTCGCAGGAATATCGATTGATAATTGGTCGTCCGAGAGAACTTCATACCCCAATTCGATCAGCATATTGTTTAGCTGTTTTAACTGTACTGACTGACCCCAAAAAGACAGCTTAACAGCTGTAGAAGAACATATGCTGTTTCCTACTGAGTCTAATGTGTACAGCCTCAATGTTGCACAGGGAAGCACACACGATATGTACAATTTATAAAAGTAATCCGCCTTTTGCAAAGGCAGGCCTGTTGGTATTAACGAAAAGACAAAACCCAAATCCTCGTTTGGATCAGTTTCCTCATTAACCCAAAATCTTGCCGCTAAATACGATAGCAATTTTGGGTTACAACCGTTTTTTAGTCGTGAGAATATAGCTTTTCGATCCAGCGGCAACTCGTGCCACAACTGTTCATAAAAATCAGACATTTAACCTCCTACTTCTCAGGCCCACAAGGATGCCCATGACAAACTCCTTTACTGTCCTGATGAACTTTAACTTGAGTTTGGTCTCCACCGTTTGGGCCTGTTCCCACTCGTTCACCGTATTCTTTTCTATACGTTGTAGTACCGTTGGAATCAGTAGTTGCTGTGCCCGTTGCCACAGTGTCGTTAGTCAATTTATCCGCCGTTTTTCGATCATCAAATGTTGATGTTGGTGTTCCGCTCTCATTTCTGCGAGCATTTTCTTTTGTGCCTTCTACATGTGCATTTTGCTTTTGGTCTGAAATTTTTGGACCGGCCCTCTTCGTGGGCACGGAGGAGGCGTACGCGCAACTTAACACCATTTTCCGCGCTGCCATCGGTGCGGGGGCCACGCAACCCTAACGCGCAATTCGCATTAAATAAATATTGCGTAGGGCGCCACCTTGGTGCGCCGCTCCGAAGGCTCCGAAGCATCAAACACGGCGCACCAAGGTGCGCCCTACGAAACGCTAGTTAATGCGGGTTACGCGTTAGGCCGTTGCCCAGCCGTGGGTGGCTGGGATGGCGGGGTTTTGGTTTGTCAAGAGGGGTTTAATTTGTGGATGTCCAGTTCTTTCTTTCTTGTTGATCAAATTCCTCTTTCATCCGAGCCACAACACTCTCAAATGAGCTTACTGCCTCCGCCAAACCTTCACTTAAATCGTCATGAAAATATTTTATAAAAAACTCTTCCGGCCAAAAAACCAAACCACCGTTTTCTTTTAATTCTGCCCTCCAATACTGCGAACATCTTTTATCAACTATTTCAAATAAAATCGCTGGCACTCCTCGGCACGTTCCCGAATCATTCAGAATCTCATAAATGATACCGCTCCCATCCTTGGATTCGGGTAACACAGAAATCCCCAGAACT
>CAMCXE010000317.1 GCA_945882995.1 Thalassocella blandensis
AACTGCACTGTCTGGCTTGCCGAATTTGGCCTACACCCGCTCGCTTTCACGCTACGGTTTAAGCCAAGTCACAGTCGCATTTGAAGATGGCACCGACATTTATTTTGCGCGCAACCTTATCAACGAGCGTTTGGGCAAAATTAAAAGCCAATTACCGGCGGGATTAGAACCTGCCATGGGGCCCATCGCCACCGGTTTGGGTGAGATTTTTATGTACACGGTGGAAGCCAAACCCGGCGCCCAACAGGCCGATGGCCGCGCCTTTGATGCCATGGCGCTGCGCGAAATTCAGGATTGGATTATTCGCCCGCAGTTGGTGCTGGTGAAAGGCGTTACCGAGATCAATAGCATTGGCGGCTACAACAAGGAGTATCACGTTACGCCGGAGCCCACCAAGTTGCTGAGTGTTGGCCTGAGCATGGAACAAGTGCGCGTGGCGCTGGCGCGCAACAACCAAAATCGCGGCGCGGGCTATATAGAGAATCGCGGCCAGCAGTGGTTAATTCGCACGCCGGGCCAGCTGGAATCGCTAAGCGATATTGAGCAAGTGGTAATTGGCAACCACAAAGGCATTAATGTGCGCGTGAAAGATGTCGCGGAAGTCGCCATCGGCAAAGAACTGCGCACCGGTGCCGCCACCCAAAATGGACAGGAAACCGTGCTCGGCACCGCCATGATGTTAATGGGTGAAAACTCGCGCCGTGTCTCCCGCGATTTAGCCAAAGCGCTGGAAAAGGTCAATAGCTCCCTACCCGAAGGCGTAGTCGCCACCGCTGTTTACGACCGCACCAGTTTGGTAGATAAAGCTATCGCCACCGTACAAAAAAACCTGCTGGAAGGCGCGCTCTTGGTAGTTATTGTGTTGGTTGCTTTGCTCGGCAATTGGCGCGCCGCACTCATCACCGCTGCCGTTATCCCCATCACCATGCTAATGACCATAACCGGCATGGTGCAGCTCGGCGTATCCGCCAACTTGATGAGTTTGGGCGCCTTAGACTTCGGCCTGATTGTGGATGGCGCGGTGATCATCGTGGAAAACAACATTCGTCGCTTGGCCGAAGCCCAGCGCGCAAATGGCGGGTTGCTGCCGCTGAAAAATCGACTTGAGCTGGCCTATGACGCCACCAATGAAGTGATTCGGCCCAGCTTAATTGGCGTGGGCATTATCACCTTAGTCTACCTGCCGATTTTTACGCTCACCGGCATTGAGGGCAAAATGTTTCACCCCATGGCGGTGACGGTGGTAATTGCGCTTACGGCCGCGCTAATTTTATCCGTCACCTTTATTCCCGCCGCTATCGCCTTGGTAATGACCGGCAAAGTTGCCGAACATGAAAATGCGATTATGCTCGCCGCCAAAAATGCTTATCGCCCACTACTAATTGCCGCACTGAAATTACGCTGGTGGTTGGTTTCGGTCGCCGCGGTTTTAGTGCTGTTGTGTTCCTGGTTGGCCACAACACTCGGTTCCGAATTTATCCCGCAATTGGATGAAGGCGACATCGCACTACACGCCTTACGCATTCCCGGCACAGGCTTGGAACAAGCGGTGGGCATGCAAAAATTGTTGGAAGCGCGCATCAAACAATTGCCCGAAGTGGATAAAGTTTTCGCCAAAATCGGCACTGCCGAAGTGGCCACCGACCCTATGCCGCCAAGCGTAGCCGATAATTTCGTGATGCTTAAACCCCGCGACCAATGGCCAAACCCCAGCCGCAGTAAAGCGGATTTTGTGGAAGAACTGGCCGCGGCGGTTAGGCAAATCCCCGGCAACAATTACGAGTTCACTCAGCCCATTGAAATGCGCTTCAACGAACTTATTTCCGGCGTACGTACCGACCTCGGCATCAAAGTCATGGGCGACGACCTCGACCAAATGCTCGCCTCCGCCAATGACATCCTCAAAGTGTTGGAAACGCTCGAAGGCGTTGCCGATGCGCGGGTGGAACAAGTCACCGGCCTACCCATGCTCTCGGTTATCCCCAAGCGCGCGGTTTTAGCGGCCTACGGTTTAAGCGTTAGCGACCTGCAAGATGTCGTCACCACTGCCATCGCGGGTGAATCTGCCGGTTTACTATTTGAAGGCGACCGCCGCTTTGAACTGGTGGTGCGCTTGCCAGAACGCCTGCGCCAAAACCCCGCCGAGCTAGAGCGCTTACCCATCCCCATGACACAAGCACCGGGTTATATTCCGCTGAGTGAAGTTGCAGACCTGCAAGTCGCCGACTCGCCCAACCAAATCAGCCGCGAAAACGGCAAACGTTTAGTGGTGGTTACCGCCAATATTCGCGGGCGCGATTTAGGTGGTTTTGTAGCGGAAGCGCAAACCCGCATCGCCAATGAGGTAAAACTCCCCGCCGGTTTCTGGCTGGATTACGGCGGCACGTTTGAGCAGCTAGAATCCGCCAGCAAACGCCTAAGCCTCGTGGTGCCGGTCACCCTACTCTTAGTCATCGGCCTACTCATCATGGCTTTTGGTTCGGTAAAGGATGCGCTGATTATTTTTACCGGCGTACCCCTCGCCCTCACCGGCGGCGTACTCGCACTCTGGCTGCGCGATATGCCGCTCTCAATTTCCGCAGGCGTGGGTTTTATTGCACTGTCTGGCGTGGCCGTATTGAATGGTTTGGTGATGCTGTCGTTTATTAAAAATCTACGCCATGAAAATAAAGGCCAAGCAAGCGGCGAACTTATTCCTGCCATTATCGAAGGCGCATTAACACGCTTGCGCCCCGTACTAATGACCGCGCTCGTAGCAAGCCTAGGCTTTGTACCCATGGCACTGAATATTGGCATAGGTGCAGAAGTGCAACGACCATTAGCCACTGTGGTAATTGGCGGCATTATTTCCTCAACGCTATTAACGCTACTGATACTGCCAGCGTTGTATCGGATTGTGCATGGGGGAAATGGCGCACGTAAAAAATAGGAAGTTTATCCAAGGCGACATAAAACTCGCCTTTATGGCCGAGTGGGCCAAGGACCCAACCCACCGCGCTCATTGACTTTGCACAGACACAAACCGGAGGATATTAATCCTAGAAACCTCATGTGGGCGCCAAAAAAAATATGGGTGGTCCATTGGCGTGGTTAGCAGTGGGGTTGC
>CAMCXE010000318.1 GCA_945882995.1 Thalassocella blandensis
TGAGCTAGGCGGCTGTACAAATTTTGTACAATTTGGGGCGGTTTGTGTACAGTTCATGGGGGGGCTCCAATAAAGTCTGGTGTGGATTATGCCTTTAGTGTGCTGTTTTTAAAAGGGATTTTTCTTAACTTAATGACATTGCCCCCCAACCCTTTCATTAACCCGCCAATAACTGCTATAACATCCCTGCTGCGCCGCAAAAATTCCGCTGCCCTAGGGCAGACCTTCGAGGAGATGACAATGGCTGGTTTTAATAAGGTGGTTAACACCTATGATGAAGCTCTGGCGGGCTTAACCGATGGTATGACGATTATTGCAGGGGGTTTTGGACTCTGCGGCATACCGGAAGGGTTAATTGCTCAGATCAAAAAAATGGGTACTAAACAGCTCACCATCGCCTCCAACAACTGCGGGGTGGATGGGTTTGGGTTGGGCATACTGCTGGAGGATCGGCAGATTAAAAAAATGATTTCCTCCTACGTGGGGGAAAACGAGCTGTTTGAACGCCAACTGCTCAGCGGTGAGCTGGAAGTGGAGCTAACCCCCCAAGGTACCTTGGCGGAAAAAATTCGCGCCGGCGGTGCGGGCATACCGGCGTTTTACACGGCTACGGGTTATGGCACGCCGGTAGGGGAGGGCAAAGAGGTGCGGGTGTTTAATGGCCGCTCCTACATTTTGGAGGAGTCCATAACGGGGGATTTTGCCTTGGTGAAAGGCTGGAAGGCCGACACCTATGGCAATGTGATTTACCGACACACCGCTATGAACTTTAACCCCATGGCTGCCACTGCTGGCAAAATTACTGTGGTGGAAGTGGAGGAAATTGTGCAGCCGGGTGAGCTGGATATGGACCATATTCACACGCCGGGTATTTATGTGGACCGTGTAATTCTCGGGAGTTTTGAAAAGCGCATTGAACGCCGTACGGTTAGCCAATAAGCCATTACCCCTTGCCCATTATTGTTAGGAGCCTGCCATGTCACTGTCCCGCGAACAAATCGCTCAACGCGTCGCCCGCGAACTTAAAGATGGTTATTACGTTAACTTGGGGATTGGTATTCCCACCCTCGTGGCCAACTATATTCCCCCCGGTATTGAGGTAATGCTGCAGTCGGAAAACGGATTGTTGGGGATGGGGCCTTTCCCCACTGCTGATAAAATCGACGCCGACATGATTAACGCCGGCAAACAAACCGTTACGGCAATTAAGGGTGCGTCTATTTTTTCCTCGGCGGAATCCTTTGCCATGATCCGCGGCGGCCATGTGCACTTTACGGTGCTGGGCGCGTTTGAAGTGGATGTGGAGGGCAATATTGCCTCCTGGATGATCCCCGGCAAACTGGTGAAAGGCATGGGGGGCGCCATGGATTTAGTGGCCGGCGCGCACAATATTATTGTGACCATGACCCACGCCAGCAAAGATGGCGAATCCAAACTCCTAACCCGCTGCAGCCTGCCCTTAACTGGCGCCGGCTGCATTAAAAAAGTGGTTACCGACCTAGCCTACGTGGAAATTCGCGAGGGCAAATTCTGGCTGCTAGAACGGGCCCCTGGGGTGAGTGTGGATACCATTGTGAAATTAACCGCCGGGCCCATAGTGGTGCCGGAGGTGGTGCCGGAGATGTGTTTCTAGTCACAAAAAAAGCCCGCTTTTGCGGGCTTTTTTTTGTAAACCGTTTTGTAGCTGGGCGGTGCTAGGTGTTTTGGCCGCCTGTGGTTAACATGCCTCGCTGAACGGCATTTGCCGAATAGCAATCGTCTAAGCGTCTTTGGCGAATAATTCACCGTGCAAGCCGTGTTGTCTCAAAATGCTCACTATCAGTACCGCGGGGATGCACACTCTATAGGCTGGGCTGGCAATGTCTAACACGGCCCAGAGGCCGCCAAGCAGCAACCCCAATGGGCCGGCAAATAAGCTCATGGCGCCGCCTATTTCCAAGCCAACTAGGCTTGTTGGATGAGTTTCCGTAATACTTGGAGCGACAAAATTCGCTAGCAGCAACCCCAACGCGTGGGATCTGGATCCCCCTGTACGAAAGCCCTCTTCAAAAGTTTTGATAATTTCCGCAGGAGATACTGGCGCGCTAGCCTTGAACTCTAATGCGGCAGCAATCGTTGCTTGTTGTGCCGCATTCATATTTTCTAACGATTTTGCCAGTATTTTAAGCAGTAGGCTTCGTTCATTTACTTCGGTGCTATAGGTTGTTGCGTAAGGTACTCGGAGTTTTTCACAAACGTCTTTTAATATTTGCTGATAGAAAACCCCTTGGCCTCCGCGCATGGCGGTGGCTAAGGTGTTGGCACCGAATCGTTGCAGCTCTGCAGCGACTAACTGCCAATACTGATGGTGGTCTGGGTAATGGGTTTTGTAGGGCGTGGAGGAACTGAGCGCTTCTGTTAACCGAGGTTGATTATTATCGTCATGCGTTAAGCAGCGCACTAATTTGTGCAATTGAGCGGATTCCAATTTTTCCAAAAAATCTAAATCTGGGTCGGGTCTGTAACTCATGACGTAATCCTGTATATATTAGCGCGAACGGTTTACAGCGAGTGCGGAGCATTTTCTCGATTTTCTGGGTGCGTATGTTCGCAGAGTGGTGTGGCTGGCTGTTCTTGGCTTGACACTTTCCGTGGAGCAGCCCGCCAGTTCGCAGGGCAAATTCACCCTGCCGCTTATTTAAACTCCCCAGCTTGTGCGGCGCTAAGATTCGTCGCCGCAGCCATCACGAAGGAGCCGTCCCAGTTGTGGCTCGAAAAATGAACAATTACCTCTTTTGTGCCAGTTTGCCTAACAAAGCCGAGTGTTAATGTGCCGCCGCCGCGCCTCACAATGGCGCCAGCTTTATTGCGCGTGATGACGCAACCAAGATTGGGGATATCTGCAATGTCGGTGTAGCCCGGGCCTTTTTTGACTTTGGTTAGCTCGGCGGCTTTGTTTTGTTCCTAGAGATTAGAGTCTCAAACCCGAAAAAAATTTAAAATAATGCTTGACAATGGCGGCCAAAAAAATTCGTGCCCTGAATAACATTTTAAAAAATGTTATTCAGGGCACGTCCTTCAGAAAGTTTTCGACAACTATTCTGGAGGACAAA
>CAMCXE010000319.1 GCA_945882995.1 Thalassocella blandensis
GATAGCCTTTCTCTCCCCGATTGCGTGCAAGCTCCCGGGAAATGGTCGATGGGTGTACGTCAATCATCTCGGCGATGGCATTTTGCTTCATGCCTATTTTCATCAGGGCGTATATCTGGCATCGTTTGTCTGTGGTCAGTTGTCGGTAAATTTCTCTTGGTCGTGAAAAGGCGCCATCCTACCGATGACTGACCCCTTTCTCTAGCCGTTGGGAAATTGCACTTGTTGGTTGAATCTAGGCTGTATGACGGGTGGTGCGGAAGCCAGTTATGCCATTAACAAAAATTTAGCGCGCGCGGCGCAGGCCGCCAATATTGCCGTAGGCACCGGTTCAATGCGTATTTTGCTGGAGCAGCCGGCGAGTTTCGGTGATTTTCATTTGCGTCCCATCGCCCCCGACGTGCCTATTTTTTCTAACCTTGGGGCACAACAATTATTGGCGGAGAAACGCCGCGACGGTTTTAAAACGCTGTGTGAATTAAATAAAAAATTGGAAGTTGACGCCATTGCGGTACATCTCAACCCTGGGCAAGAGCTGTATCAGCCTAACGGCGAAAGGGATTTTCGCGGCCTTAAAAACGTTGTGGCCGATTTTATCGAACAGGCTAATTTGCCGGTAATTATTAAAGAAACCGGTTTTGGTATTGCGCCGGACGAGGTGGATTTTTTATTGCAAGCGGGTGCCGCTTATGTGGATGTAGCCGGCGCTGGCGGTACTAACTGGCTATTGGTTGAAGCTCAACAGCCAGTTGCGAACCCGTTGGATGATGGTGAGAGTTTTCGTGATTGGGGTTGGCCCACCGCATTATTGTTAGCCGCAGTTGGCCACGCCAATGGCCGAATTTTGGCGTCCGGCGGGGTGCGTACCGGTTTGGATGTGGCTAAAGCCTTAGCCTTGGGTGCTCACTCGGTAGGCATGGCCCTGCCGTTGCTAAGGGCCGTTAATACTGGCGGGACGGATGCGGTATTAACCCTGCTTGCCAGTATTGAACAGACCTTAAAAACTGCCATGTTGTTGTCTGGCTGCGTAAACGCGGCGGCGTTGCGCAATGCGCCGCTGGATGCTTCGGCTAATTTTGAATACCGCTTGAACCAAGTACGTTTGGTCTAAATCCCAACGGCGGTGCCTCGGCGCTGCGCCAAGGCATCGTTGAACCTAGAAACCTCAGTTGGATCACCAAAGTCTGCGCAACCCCTTGGCGCGCCTAGCAAAAGTTAAATTTGGCGAACAACCAACCAGGTTGCCCACCAAATTTAACTTTCACTAATCACACCAATGGATTACAGAGCTTTTTGGCGCCCAACTGAGGTTTCTAGGTTGAATCTTATAGCTCGCTGGAAGGGGTTTGTGCCGCGGGGCATTTCGCCCAGTACAAGTTGCAAGATACCAGCCCGATGGCAATGGCCAAGCCACCAAATTCACGCGCCTGCTCTATCCAAGGTTTTGTGGCTTTCATTGATTGCACCAAGCTTTCGGCTTGGTGTTCCGTCACCCAAGACAGCGCGCCATCTTGCGTGAAAAATAGATACAAAGCATAGGACACGTACACCACTATGGCGCCAATGGACAGCCCCTTAACCTGTATTTGTTTGGCGCCGTACCAGCAAATTGCGGCAGCCACTAAATAAATGGGCACCCAGATATAAGGGTCTGGATCGTTGTATTGCAGGCCGGCGCATACAACAAAAACCAATACGAAAAACAAATTGACGAATTTACCCATGACGAAATTTCTCTAGGTTAGACAGGCTAAACACAGTGTTGCGGCCATTGTGGGCTGGAACACTGTTGCTAAGCTTAGATCACCCTAGCGAAGTTGCCGCTACCCAAGTCTTTGATTCGTTTGCGTAGCTTATTTCCTCTGTACCCGATTAATACCATTCAATGCCGCTACCCGATAGGCTTCCGCCATGGTGGGGTAATTAAAGGTGGTATTTAGAAAATACAAAATACTATTAGCTTCACCTTTTTGCGTCATGATGGCTTGACCGATGTGAATAATTTCCGCGGCTTCGGCGCCAAAGCAGTGGATACCTAAAATTTCTAGGGTGTCGATGTGAAAGAGTATTTTGAGCATACCCACATCATCGCCGGAAATTTGCGCGCGGGCGGTGTCTTTGAAAAAAGCGCGGCCCACTTCATAGGGAATTTTGGCGGTGGTGAGCTCCGCCTCGGTGCGACCAATGGAGCTGATTTCCGGCAGGGTATAAATACCGGTGGGAGCATCCACTACGCGGTTAACCGCTTCGCCCAACATGGCGCTAACCACTGCACGGCCTTGGTCGTACGAAGCGCTAGCCAAGCTGGGCCAGCCAATCACATCGCCAGCCGCATAAATGTGCGGCACCTGAGTGCAGTAATGGCTGTCCACCGCAATTTGGCCGCGGTGGTCGGCGCTGAGGCCGGCATTCTCTAAGCCGAGGGAATCCGTATTGCCGGAGCGGCCGTTACACCAGAGTAGGGTGTCGGCGCGAATGCGTTTGCCCGACACCAGTCGTAATACTACGCCTTGGTCGCTGGTATCCAGTGCCTCAAATTCTTCGCTGTGTCGCACAAGCACGCCTTTATCACGCAGGTGATAACTCAGCGCATCGGAAATTTCGCCATCAAGAAATGACAACAGATGTTCGCGGCTGTTAATTAAATCCACCTTAATCCCTATGCCGGAAAATATAGAGGCGTATTCACAACCAATAACCCCGGCGCCATAAATCACCAGCGTGCGGGGTGTATGTTGCATGGAGAGAATGGTGTCGCTGTCGTACACGCGGGGATGGTTGAAGTCGATGTCCGCGGGGCGATAGGGGCGTGAGCCGGTGGCAATTAAAATGGTTTTGGCCTGCAGGATAACTTTTACGCCTTTACCGGAGGTGACTTCCACCCGATGCGGGTCGACAAAGCGGGCCGAACCCGAGTGCACCGGTACCCGATTGCGGGCATAAAACGCCTTATGCATGGCCACTTTGCGCGGAATAATACCGCTGGAGGCTTCTAAAATTGCAGGGTAAGACACAGCGCCAAGGCTCGTCATCTGCAGTACTTCAGGTTGTTTGCAAAAGTGAATGA
>CAMCXE010000320.1 GCA_945882995.1 Thalassocella blandensis
GCCCAATTGGGTGTAGCACCGGAGCGGGCCTTGGCCATTGAAGACAGCGACGCCGGCCAAGCCGCTGCCTTAGCCGCGGGTATGACTTGTTTTCGCTTGGGGCACGGCTCTCAGTTTCACCCTCGAGTGAAAATGTTCTCTTCCCTTGAGGCCATTCATCAGGAACTCAAGGCGGCAGCGCCTCAGCGCTGATTGCAGCGACTACACTCCTATGCATATATTCGCGAGGCCCAGCATGTCCGACGACATTTCCGACATTGATATCGACACCGCTCACGAGCTGATGAGCGACTTCGACATGCACCACGAACTCGTGGAGTCTGTCATTACCGAGTTACTGGTAACCCCGAATCAACCCTTGTTGCACCAACTGTTTCGCGAAGTCCACACCGTAAAGGGCAATGCCGGCATTTTTGGTTTGCTGGAAATTGTCCAGTTTGTTCATGCGTTGGAAGACTTAATTGGCTGCTTGCGCACCGGGACTTTGACACTAACCAAAGATTTGGCGGAAGTGATTTTATTGGCCATGGACCGCGCTCGGGATCTCCATCAAAAGCAATTATTTAACGTACAATTTGAAAACCTGAACCCCGCGGCCGCCGAACACGCCCTGCAGAATCTGACCAAAACGCAAACAGGGCAGGAACTGCAAGCGGCAATTGCCTGCGCTATAAATATGTTTACCAATAATTTTGAGCGCGGTAACGAACATGAGGCAGTGCCAAAATCTTCTGACTATATTGTGGATGATGCAAGCCTGCGCAAAGATTTGGTCTTCTTTCGCGATTTAGCGGCGCAATTGGATCGCCAATCTATTTATTGGCAGGGGCGCAGTGGCTTGATTTTTCGCTGGGCCCAAAAAATGAATGCACTGGAAAATTATCCCATCGACCCCTCCCAATTGGCTGCCGCGGTTTATCTGCATGATTTAGGTATGTCGCTGCTGGTGCGTGAAGTGGTGAACAAAAGCGGTAGGTTGTCGGCGGTTGAGCAGGCGCAGCTGCGCGAACATCCGGCTTTGGGTATGGAATTGGTGAGTCGAATGCTGGGTTGGTCCGAGGCAGCACAGATTATTGAGCAGCATCACGAACGTTTTGATGGCGATGGTTACCCCAATCATATTCAGGGCGAGAATATTCACCCGGGGGCGCGCATCATCGCCATTCTTGATGCCTTTTTTGCCATTATTAACGACCGCGCTGACCGCGCAAGGCGGCGCTCCATATTGCGCGGAGTGTCGGAAATTAATGCCTGCGCCAACACCCAATTTTGTCCACATTGGGTGGCCGTATTTAACCTCGTGATTCGCGACGAAGTGCGTGAGGGGTTATTGGCCACAGCCTAGGCCGTCAAGATTCTGCGCACGAGAACGTTAAGTGCCAGACCAATACACCAGTCGTTCCGCCAGTGGCGGCCGCACGCGGTCGTCCGGTTTCTGTTTGGCAGTGCCGATGTAAATAAACCCGGCGATGGCGTGGTGCTCCTCCAAACCCAGTAGGGCCTTAACTTTCGGGTGGTAGCTGTACCATTCGGTTAGCCAGCAGGCGCCAAAGCCTAAACTGCTAGCCGCCACTAGGATGTTTTGGCAAGCCGCCCCAGCGGACAATACTTGCTCCCATTCGGGGATTTTTACGTGCGGCCCAGCGGTGGAAATTACCGCGATTACCAAGGGTGCGCGCAGCAGCAGCTGTTGTTGCACGCTGCTTAGGTCCACGCCCAGCTCGGGGAAATCCCCTTGATAAATTTCCCCTAGGCGGTTGCCAAAATCGGCACGGGCCTCACCCTCAAACACCACAAACCGCCATGGGCCGAGTTTGCCGTGGTCCGGCACCCGATGGGCGCACCGCAAAATTTGCTCCAGCTGCTCGGCGGAAGGGCCTGGTTCGCACAGGTCTTTGGGGGCTACAGAGCGTCGGGCTAACAGCAGGTCGATACAGGTCACGGGCCAGTTCCTCACAAAATAAACAGTAGCCCAGTGTAAACGCCCGTGGTGTGATTGGGGCGCTGGCATCCGTATAATCGCCCCATTTTTGGCTGATGATAGAGACCCTTATGACTGTTCGCACCCGTATAGCCCCTTCACCCACCGGCGACCCGCACCTAGGCACCGCGTATATTGCATTGTTCAACCTGTGTTTTGCGCGACTGCACGGCGGGCAATTTTTACTGCGTATTGAAGATACCGACCAAGTGCGCTCTACACTGCCGTCCGAGGCGGCCATTCTGCAGTCCCTGCGCTGGCTGGGGCTGGATTGGGACGAAGGCCCCGATGTGGGTGGGCCCCATGGCCCGTATCGCCAAAGCGAACGCGCGGCCATTTATACCGCGCACGCCCAGCAATTACTGGACGCAGGCCATGCCTTCAAGTGCTACCGCACCGCAGTCGAGCTGGATGAACTCCGCGAAGCCCGCAAAACCGCCGGTTTACACAGCGCGCTAAAACCGTCGGATTTACTATTGCCGGATGATGAAATTGCCCGCCGCCAAGCCGCCGGCGAGCCCTTTGTGGTGCGTATGCGTGTACCCGAGGAGCCCGGCCCCTGTCCAGTACCCGACCTATTGCGAGGCACTATCGAGCTGGATTGGAGCCAAGTGGACGCGCAAATTTTGCTGAAGTCTGACGGTTTGCCCACCTACCACTTGGCCAATGTGGTAGACGACCATTTGATGGAAATTACCCACGTTATTCGCGGGGAAGAATGGATTAACTCCGCCCCCAAACACATTTTGTTGTACCAATATTTTGGCTGGCAACAACCGGTGTTTTGTCATTTACCCCTGCTGCGTAACCCGGATAAATCCAAACTCAGCAAACGCAAAAACCCCACTTCCATACTTTATTACCAGCGCATGGGGTACTTACCCGAGGCCTTGCTGAATTATTTGGGGCGCATGGGCTGGTCAATGCCCGATGAGCGGGAAAAGTTCACCTTGGCGGATATGCAGGCCAATTTCGATATCCAACGCGTGTCGCTTGGCGGGCCGATTTTTGATATCGACAAACTCAATTGGCTTAACGGTT
>CAMCXE010000321.1 GCA_945882995.1 Thalassocella blandensis
CACCAAAGTCTGCGCAACCCCTTGGCGCGCCTAGCAAAAGTTAAAAATCACGAACAACCAACCAGGTTGCCCGTGATTTTTAACTTTCACTAATCACACCAATGGATTACACAGCTTTTTGGCGCCCAACTGAGGTTTCTAGGTTAAACTAATTGACATTCGGATTGGTAGTGGCTAGCGCTCGGGTGCTGCAGACTGTTCATTTTGTTTGGCGCTTTTTCTAGTATTCACGAATTACATTCCGACGCTAGTTCAAGGGCTTTTTAATTTTTGTAGAAATTAATTTTTCATTTTCCTGGCGGAGATTTTATGTTTTCACTGAAAGACGGTTTTTCAAATTCGGAGCGGCGAACTAAAGGCGTGCTATTGGGTGTGAGTGCCATGGCAGCGATACTTGCTGCCCCCATGGGTATGGCCACGACCGTACAATTTCAAACGGTAATGGGTAATTTTGAGGTTAATCTTTACGATAAAACCACGCCTAAAACCGTAGAGAATTTTTTGGCTTATGTGCAGGCGGGTGCCTATACCAATAGCGTTGTACATCGAGCGGTGCCGGGTTTTGTTGCTCAGGGGGGCGGCTATCTATATGACGGAAATATTAGCCCGCTGCTGCTAAAAAAATCGCTGCCCGCAGCCCAGTGATTAACGAGCCGGTCTATTCCAGCAAACGCGGCACCATTGCCATGGCTAAGCTGAACGATCAACCGAATTCCGCCACCAGCGAGTGGTTTATCAACGTTGCGGATAATAGCCAAAAACTGGATACGCAAAATGGCGGCTTTACGGCCTTTGGTGAAGTTATGGGTAATGGCATGGCGGTGGTGGACGCTATTATGGCTCTTAAAGCAACCTCCTTTCTGGAGAGCCCAATGCCCATTCGTGATTACACGGCTAACGGTGATCCTGTAACCGATAAAAATTTGGTGCTGATTACCAGTGTGGTGGTGCTGGATGCATCGGCTGATACGGCGGCGGCGTTGCAGCCGGCAAAAAATGTCTTGCTAGGGCAAAACACGTCGGGAGGCAAACATGGCGGAACGGCAGACTGGCTGTTTACGCTCCTGTTAGTCGGCTTAATGCGAGTGCGCCGCCGCTAAGCAGTTGTAGTGGCGTCTTACCTAAAAACGGAGTTGGGCGCGGACGGATTACACCGTATTTTATTGTTTGACTGAGCGTAACGATTCGGTATTTTTCCCCATCATCTCCGCGCAGGCGGGGATCCAGCGGTAAATAGGGGTTTTTACTTAAGCGGAGATTGTAATAGCTTTAGAGCGGTTGCCATCTGGATCCCCGCCTACGCGGGGATGACGTACGAAAATGAAAAATGTGCTGAATAGTTACGAAACAACAGGCTATAGAAGGGGTTGGTTGTGCTAGGGGAGCAGCTGCGGCGCCCCTAGCACAACCAAAATCCTTAACTTAATGACATTGCCCCCCCCGCCCCCACAAGCTATTAGCCCAAGCCGATAGTGTTTATCCTAAAAACCTCAGTTGGGCGCCAAAAAGCTGTGTAATCCATTGGCGTGATGAGTGAAAGTTAAAAATCGCGGGCAACTTGGTTGGTTGTTCGTGATTTTTAACTTTTGCTAAGCGCACCAGGGGGCTTGCGCAGACTTTGGTGATCCAACTGAGGTTTCTAGGTTTATTTACCGTTAATTTAGCTACAAAAAAAGCCCGACTTTTGGTCGGGCTTTTGCGTTTCGCCTAGAAACCCAAAGTGTTATTTCTGATGAGTCGTGGTTTCAAAAAAGATGTTCCAATCATTAGCCGCGTTAACGCGAGTTCTTTGCGACAACAATGTTTGGGTGTTTGTCATGGGCATCATTCTGCGGTTGTGGTAGTGGTTATAGCCTATCTCAAAGGTGTCATAAAACTCGCCGCTTGTTCTGTCTGCTGCGGCGTTTGTACTGCAAGCGCCGAGCATATTTCCGGCTATCAGCTGACGGGATAATAGCTCTAGCGCGCTCATCATGCGTTGACTGTGCATGCCATATAGGTCGACGCCTTGGTTCCAAGCCACTTCGGCTGCGCTTACGGCGGCAGCTAAAGCGTACTGTGCATGGTGGCCGCCGTCATAACCGGCGCCGTTGTAACCGCCCGTTCGACAGCTCTCCTGCATTAAACCATCCATCAATTTTATTTGATTCCATCCTGCGCCGGGTAGGGTGAAGGGCACCGCCCCGTCAGTGGTGAAGTACATATAGGCGCGTATACGATTGTTGAAGCGCGTGACCGCAAGGTCGAATTCGGCCCTGTCTTCATTAAATACTGCTATAGCGAACATGGCGTCAATTTGCGTTAAATCCACGTTGCCGTTCCATGTGCTCATTACGTTCAGTGCAGGGTAGAACCGGTTTCTGAACATCATGCGAGTGGCGGCAATATCCGCAGCGGCCCACTCGTTATAGCCGAGCATCAGTTCCGCAGCTGGGCCCATCAAGGAACCAATCCAGCCGGCTACAAGCAGGTTTTGGCCGCTTGGGTCGCCGAAGCCATTAAAGGTTCTGCTCCACACATTCAAAATTCTAACGGCATTGTTGGCGTAAGTATCGTCACCGGTGTAGTGCCAAGCAAGGGCGTTGGCGAGTGCCTTACGTGCGTCATCTTTACCGGCTTCACCGGCTGGCGCGGTGTTGTTATTACTGGCGGTGGCAACTCCTCTAAGGCCGCTGATGAATTTGCCAGACCAAGGCTGGGCGCCAGCCGCAATTTTACCTTTAACGTAATCTAAATCCGCTTGGTTGTAGTGCGCACCAGGGTGCACCCAGCTGCCTGGGGCAATGGGGGCAGAGGACGCGCTAGAGAAGGAGCTTGATGACCCATTGCTTGGCGACGAACTAGAGCTGGAGCTGGGCGGCGGGATGACGCTAGGGCAGTTGCTACCTTCATAAACGCCAATGTTGTCTAGCTTCACGCTTGTTGGGTTGGCTGTCATGCCCAAGTTAAAGGCAATACGCGCTGTGGCGTCTGTAGTGGTAGCTACAAAGGTAAACTTGTGGTTTGCCCATGTGGTGG